>CAWGRJ010000005.1:0-369965 GCA_963825025.1 uncultured Solirubrobacterales bacterium | reverse complement strand
TGCGAAACATTGAAGGCAGCTGAGAGCTTGAAGCTTCTCCGATAGTCGCCGCGTTTGCGACAGACGATCATGAAGCTTCCCTCTCCCAGCGCGAACCCGGACAAGAAGCTACCGAGCGAGACCGATATGGCCTCGATGAATGGCCTTTCCTGCTGATTGTCCGCACCCGACACATTGTCACTGTAGCGCACCGCTCAGACAGAACGTTGCCCACGAGTAGCGCGGGATACATACGGATGTTCCAGCATATAGCCAAGTTTTACAACTACCTCGGTCAACTGATAGTTACGGCCGCCGTTTACCGGGGCTTAGCTTCGCTGCTTCGGGTCAAGCCCTAACAACTCCACGTAACCTTCCGGCACCGGGCAGGCGTCAGCCCCTATACGTCGTCTTACGACTTAGCAGAGACCTGTGTTTTTGGTAAACAGTCGCTTCAGCCTATTCACTGCGGCCCCCTCGGGCTCCACCGGCAAGCGGTTTCACCCTACTGGGGCGCCCCTTATCCCGAAGTTACGGGGCAATTTTGCCGAGTTCCTTAACGAGGGTTATCTCGATCACCTTAGTATTCTCTACTTGCCCACCTGTGTCGGTTTTGGTACGGGCACGCGCTCCCTCTCTAGAGGATTTTCTTGGAGGTATGGCGTCGGGGACTCGCCGGCGTAGAGCCAGCTGACATCGCACCTCAGGTTATGCAGCCCCGCATTTAACTAGGGCCACCCCTACATGCTTGTCCCAGGACAACCATCGCCTGGGTTCCCTTAGCCTTCCTCGTCTCCCCATCGGTCAATGGAAGCGACGTGGTACAGGAATATCAACCTGTTGGCCATCGACTACGCCTTTCGGCCTCGCCTTAGGTCCCGACTAACCCTTAGCAGACGAACTTTACTAAGGAATCCTTGGGCAATCGGTGGAGAGGATTCTCACCTCTCTTTCGTTACTAATGCCGGCATTCTCACTTCCCATGCCTCCACGGCTGGCTTACGCCGCCGCTTTACTGGCATGGGAACGCTCTCCTACCGCGCGTGATAAATCACGCACCCGCAGCTTCGGTGACTAGCTTGAGCCCCGTTACATTGTCCGCGCTCGAACACTTGACCAGTGAGCTGTTACGCACTCTTTCAAGGGTGGCTGCCTCTAAGCCAACCTCCTGGTTGTCTATGCACTCGAACATCGTTTCCCACTTAGCTAGTACTTAGGGACCTTAGCTGGCGGTCTGGGCTGTTTCCCTTTCGACGCTGAAGTTTATCCCCCAGCAACTGACTCCCGGAGTAAACGTGATGGTCTTCGGAGTTTGCCTGAAGTCGGTAACCTGGTAGGGCCCCTAGTCCAAACAGTGCTCTACGGCCAACACGCAATTTATCCGAGGCTATACCTAAATATATTTCGGAGAGAACCAGATATCACTGAGCTTGATTAGCCTTTCACTCCGATCCACAGGTCATCCGCCCAGTTTTCAACCTAGGTCGGTTCGGCCCTCCACGAGGTCTTACCCCCGCTTCAGCCTGCCCATGGATAGCTCGCTCAGTTTCGGGTCTACCGCCTACGACTGTGTCGCCCTATTAGGACTCGCTTTCGCTACGGCTCCGCTCATCGCTTAACCTTGCCGCAGACGAGTAACTCGCCGGCTCGTTATGCAAAAAGCACGCGGTCACAGGACAAGCCTGCTCCCACCGCTTGTAGGCACGCGGTTTCAGGTACTATTTCACTCCCCTTCCGGGGTACTTTTCACCTTTCCCTCACGGTACTTGTCCGCTATCGGTCACCAAGGAGTACTTAGCCTTGGAGGGTGGTCCCCCCAGGTTCAGTCCGCGTTTCACGGGCACGGACTTACTCAGGAACGCTTGACGGAAGATCATGCAGTTTCGTCTACGGGACGTTTGCCCTCTATGGTGCGCGGTTCCACACGCTTCGACTACCACATGATTTTGTAACTTCCGCCGAGCCGGCCACGGCTCGGAACAAGCGCCCTACAACCCCCGCTACGCAACGCGTGGCCGCTTACACGCAGCAGGTTTGGGCTGATCCCTTTTCGCTCGCCACTACTCAGGGAGTCTCTGTTGATTTACTTTCCTCGGGGTACTGAGATGTTTCACTTCCCCCGCTTGTCTTCCACCGGCCTATGTGTTCAGCCGGGGATAACGCCGCATTACCAGCGCTGGGTTTCCCCATTCGGGAATCCACGGGTCAAAGGCTATTCAGCGCCTAACCGTGGCTTATCGCAGCCGTTCACGCCCTTCATCGACTCTTGGTGCCAAGGCATCCACCATGTGCCCTTACTATCTTGACGGTGATCAGACCGATCGTGATCCTCCGCGTCCCTAAACAAGCAAACACAGATGAGAATGATCGCGAGCGGCCCGGTGATACCCGTTTTTGACCGCCCGCTTATCGATGGGCGGTCAATGTGGCTTCTGTGCAGTTTTCAAGGACCGTGGAGAGGCTTGTACGCCGGCCTGCGACGGGCATGTGCGGAAGCGATCTTTCTATCGCCACTGCGCCTGACGCCGGGCAGGCGCCGGTCTCTCAAAACTCAACAGCATGCTGGCGGGTTTGATGCCGGCCCTCCTCCAGGCCCGAGTAGGTCGGGGCCCGACGAAAAGACACGGCGCGCCAGTCAGGTTCGGTCGACATGCTAGGCCCGGTCTGCTCTTGTCACCGTCCGATCTAATACCTCGCTGAAACCCGAAGGCATCCGAGGAGAGATCAAACGGCCGCTGGGACCGGGGCACTGTTATGTGCTCCCTAGAAAGGAGGTGATCCAGCCGCAGCTTCCGCTACGGCTACCTTGTTACGACTTCACCCCAGTCACGAGCCCCACCTTCGACGGCTCCCTCCCTTGCGGGTTAGGCCACCGGCTTCGGGTGTTGCTCACTCCCGTGGTGTGACGGGCGGTGTGTACAAGGCCCGGGAACGTATTCACCGCGGCATTGCTGATCCGCGATTACTAGCAACTCCGCCTTCATGCAGGCGAGTTTCAGCCTGCAATCCGAACCGAGACGCGCTTTAAGGGATTCGCTCCACCTCGCGGTATCGCAACCCTCTGTACGCGCCAATGTAGCACGTGTGTAGCCCTGAACATAAGGGGCATGATGACTTGACGTCATCCCCACCTTCCTCCGGTTTGTCACCGGCAGTCTCGCATGAGTCCCCAACTTAATGCTGGCAACATGCGACGGGGGTTGCGCTCGTTGCGGGACTTAACCCAACATCTCACGACACGAGCTGACGACAGCCATGCACCACCTGTGAAAGTGCCCCGAAAGGAGGGTGTGTTTCCACACCTGTCACTCACATGTCAAGCCCAGGTAAGGTTCTTCGCGTCGCGTCGAATTAAACCACATGCTCCGCTGCTTGTGCGGGCCCCCGTCAATTCCTTTGAGTTTTAGCCTTGCGGCCGTACTCCCCAGGCGGGCAACTTAATGCGTTAGCTTCGACACGGGGGGAGTCGACACCCCCCACATCTAGTTGCCATCGTTTACAGCGTGGACTACCAGGGTATCTAATCCTGTTTGCTCCCCACGCTTTCGCGTCTCAGCGTCAGTCACGTCCCAGCGAGCTGCCTTCGCCATTGGTGTTCCTCCTGATATCTGCGCATTTCACCGCTACACCAGGAATTCCACTCGCCCCTTCCGGACTCTAGCTTGACAGTATCCACCGGCTTTCCAGGGTTGAGCCCTGGACTTTCACAGCAGACTTATCAAGCCGCCTACACGCTCTTTACGCCCAATAATTCCGGACAACGCTTGCACCCTACGTATTACCGCGGCTGCTGGCACGTAGTTAGCCGGTGCTTCTTGTGAAGGTACCGTCACTCCAAACGGCTATTCACCGTTGAAGCTTCGTCCCAACTGAAAGGGGTTTACAACCCGAAAGCCTTCTTCCCCCACGCGGCGTTGCTGCGTCACGCTTTCGCGCATTGCGCAAGATTCCCCACTGCTGCCTCCCGTAGGAGTCTGGGCCGTGTCTCAGTCCCAGTGTGGCTGATCGTCCTCTCAGACCAGCTACCCATCGAAGCCTTGGTGAGCCGTTACCTCACCAACAAGCTAATGGGCCGCGGGCCCATCTCGATGCGGAGGCCGAAGCTTCCTTTCCCCTTGCGGGCACATCCGGTATTAGCCCGAGTTTCCTCGGGTTGTCCCGGTCATCGAGGCAGGTAACCCACGTGTTACTCACCCGTTCGCGGCTCTGCCCCAGGGCAAGCCCTGGTTCGTCGCTCCACTTGCATGTGTTAAGCACGCCGCCAGCGTTCGTCCTGAGCCAGGATCAAACTCTCCGTGAAGAACTTCACGAAAAGCTGTCATTGGCTTGCCGGGCCGCCGACCAAAGGTCGGCATACCGGCGAGCCGCCGCCTATACACGTGGCGGCGACACCATGACGGGGTACTACTCCTACTTGACTCTTTGTCCGCCTCCAGCCGCGCCTAAACGCCGCTTGGAAGCGGGTCGAACCTGGACGCACACCACGATCGATTCTCGATCGTCGGTGCGCATGCTGTTGAGTTTTCAAAGACCGCGAGCCTCTTTGGGGAGGACTTCCCCGGAGAAGATCAGTCCGGACCAGCGCCCAAGGGCGCGTTTTGGACCGGCGGAGCAGTATAGCGCGCACCGCCCAAAGAGGCGGGCACGTACCCTGCCGACTTGGCCGCCTTGGCGGAGGCAGCCGGCGCGAAGCATACAGGGCCTCTCCCCGGACGGCAAGCGCCCGCGCGGGGCTACCCGACCAGAAGCCGCCGGAAGCGGCGCTTGCCCACGCGCAGCACCCGCCCATCAGCGCGCTCCGGCGCCACGTCATACTCGCCGCTGCGCAACGGCTCCTCCCCCAGCGAAGCAGCCCCCTGGTCGATCAGCCGGCGGGCTTGGGCACGCGAGAGCCCAAACTCCTCGGCGATCACCGCGGGCAGATGCAGCTTGCCGTCCTCGGCGCGCACCTGCGCCTCTGGGATCTCCCCCGGTGTGCGGCGATGGACGAACACGAGGTCAAACTCGCGCTCAGCCTCCGCGGCATCCTCAGGGGAGTACAGCCAGGCGACGAGCGCGCGCGCCAGCTCCCGCTTGGCGTCACGCGCGGAGTGCTCCACCGCGGGCTCGCGGCCCAGCAACAAGCGGTAGTAGTCGCCCATCACCTCGTCGGGAATGCTCATCGTCTTGCCATAAATCTCTGAGGGCGGCTCGGCGATGCCGATGTGGTTGCCAAGCGACTTCGACATCTTGCGCTTGCCTTCCACACCCACCAACAGCGGCATCGTCATGATCGCCTGCTGAGGCTGCCCGTATGCTCGCTGGATATCGCGCCCAAGCAGCAGGTTGAACTTCTGGTCGGTACCCCCCAGCTCCAGGTCAGCGCGGACCGCCACCGAGTCGTAGCCCTGTAGCAGCGGGTAGAGCAACTCGAGCATCGCGATCGGCACGCCGCCGGCGTAGCGCTGCGCGAAGTCGTCGCGTTCCAACAGCTGCGCCACGGTGGTGGTGCCCACCAACCGCAGCAGCTCCGCCATCGCCATGTCAAGCCACTCGCCGTTGAAGCGCACCTCCAGGCGCGCGGGGTCGGAGTCGAGGATGCGCGAGGCCTGCTCGCGGAAGGTGGCGGCGTTGGCGTCGATCTCCTGCTCGCTAAGCATCGGCCGCAGCGCTGAGCGCCCGGAGGGATCGCCAACGCGGGCGGTGTAGTCGCCGACGATCAACACCACCAGGTGGCCTGCGTCCTGGAACTCGCGCAGCTTGCGCAGCACGACCGCGTGGCCGAGATGGATGTCGGGGGCAGTCGGGTCGATCCCCAGCTTGACGCGCAGCGGCCGGCCATTGCGGCGCGCCTCGGCCAGCTTTTCCGCTAGCGCGCCGTCGGGCAGCGAGTCAACTGCATTTTTAAGCAGGAGGGGGGCGTCGGGGTGGCTCGGCATCGGCGCGCCAATGCTAGACTCTCGCACCCGGTGGAGTCTGTCTCGCTGCCCGACCACGCCGCGCGGGCGCGACGCCTCGGCAGTTCGCGCATAACGCGCCTGAAGAAGCTGCGCTTCCTGCTGATCTTCTTGGCATTGGCGCTGCTCGGCGTCGTGTCGTTCGTGTTCGGCATGTTCATGGCGCTCGCCTCCGACCTGCCGCACCTGGAAGCGAAGTACCGCCAAGCCAACGCCCGCAACTCGGTGCTGCTCGACGACCGCAACACGCCGATCGGCGTGTTGAGCGAGAGCGACCAGATCCTGGTGACGCCCGAACAGATCCCGCCGGTCGTGCGCCACGCGGTGATCGCGATCGAGGACAAGCGCTTCATGACCAACAGCGGTATCGACCTGCGCTCGCTCGCGCGGGCGTTCGTCACCGACGTGCTGCACCAGGAAGCGGTGCAAGGCGCTTCGACGATCGAGCAGCAGTTCGTCAAGAACGCGCTCGCCCAGCAGGCCCACCGCACGCTCACCGAGAAGCTCAAGGAGGCGGCGCTGGCGTTCTGGCTGGCCCACCACTGGTCGAAGCTGAAGATCCTCACGGAGTACCTGAACACGATCTATTTCGGCAATGGCGCCTACGGGATCGAGGCGGCGGCGCAGACCTACTTCGGGCAGCTGCCCAACCACAGCGGCTGCGGCCTGCCGCGCCACCCGCTGTGCATCCAAGAGCTGGCACCGTGGGAAGCGGCGCTGCTAGCCGGGATTATCCAATCGCCGACCGACTACAACCCGGTGACCGACCCGACGGCGGCGCGCGAACGGCGCGACGTGGTGCTGGCGCAGATGCGCGAACAGGGCTATCTGACGCGCCGCCAGTACGAAGAAGCCAGCGTCCACCCGCTGCCCACTCCCCAGCAGGTGCAACCACCCGGCCAACCGCTGGTGGACGGGATCGACACCGGCTACTTCGACAGCTGGGTTGGACAGCAGGTGATCGCCCGCTACGGCAGCGAGCGCGCCTTCTACGGTGGTTTGCAGATCCACACCACGCTCGACCTCGGCCTGCAGCGCGCGGCCGAACAGGCGGTCGCCGGCTACCTGTCCAACTCCGAAGGCCCCACCGCCGCGCTGGTGGCAATCGAAAACTCCACCGGCAAGGTGCGCGCGATGGTAGGCGGTCGCGGCTACGACCAGAGCCCCTTCAATCTCGCCACCGACGGCGAGCGCCAGCCGGGCTCCTCCTTCAAGGCATTCGACTTGGCGGCGGCGTTGGAGGACGGCATCTCGCCCGACTCGGTGTGGACTTCCAAGGAAAAGACCTTCAAAGTGCCGGGCAGCAACGAACTGTTTGTGGTGCACAACGACGAAAACGCCTACACCGGCGAGAACACACTGACCGGCGCGACGGCCTACTCGGACAACTCGATCTACGCCGAAGTGGGGTTGAAGGTCGGCACGAAGCGGATCGCCAAGCTGGCGCGCGAGATGGGGATCACGACGCCGATCTCCACCAACCCGGCGATGACGATCGGCGGCCTCAAAACCGGGGTGACCCCACTCGACATGGCGCACGCCTACGAGACAATTGCGCACGGCGGCGAGCGGGTTAGCGGCACGCTCGGCGAAGCAGGCGCGCCGGTTGGCATCGAAAGCGTGGGCACGGGACCGCACGCGCAGATCGATCACACCAAGCTGCGCCGCGTGCTGCCGCCGGAAGTCGCCGCCACCGAGACCGAAATGCTGGAGACCGTGCTCGAGTACGGCACCGCGCATGCGGCCGCGCTCGGCCAGTTCGCGGCGGGCAAGACCGGCACCACCTCCAACTACGGCGACGCCTGGTTTGTGGGGTGGGATCACAGGTACACGGTGGCCGTGTGGGTGGGATTCCCCAACGCACTGATCCCGATGACAACCGAGTACGACGGAGGCCCAGTACTCGGCGGCACCTTCCCCGCGCTGATCTGGCACAACTTCATGGTGTCGGCGATGCAGCAGGAAAAGGAACGCGCCGAAGAAGAAGCCGCCAAGCGAGTCAGCTCCCTCCCACACTACGCGGGCACCACCACCGACGCCGGTGCGAGCGGTGCGGAAGCGCCCAGCACTACGAGCACCATCCCCCCCTCCTCCCCCTCCCACGAAACGACTGGCGCAGGCGACACGGCCAAGGACCACCCAAGCGCGCCGGCAAGCGCCGGCGCCCCCCGGAGCAGCAAACCGACCGGCGCAGAAAGCAGCGAAGGCGCGCCGACGCCCGCCGCCAAAAGCCCACCCGCGAGCAGCGCCCCAGCCGGCCCTGCCCCAACAGCCGGCGGAGCGCCCAATCAGGCGCCCGAAGCGACCGCGCCGCAGTCAAGCGGCGGTACCAGCGCGCCCAGCGGCGGGGCGAGTCCCACAGGCTGAGCCCGTTTCAAAGATCCACACACTGGGTGCGGCCCTCGACGCACCGCCTATTTTGCACCTGGCCTGGCGCAGCTAGGGTCGCGGGCGCGAGACGTGCGGGTTATCCGCCAGGCAGAAACGCCACGGCAACTCCACCGCCTTGCTGATCCCGATGCGGGTGCCGCAAAGCACCTCCTGGGGTTCCTGCTGCCACGACTCGCGCGGCGGGCGGATCGTGATCGGGCCACGCGTCAGGTCGCAGTCGTTGTGCAACAGCTCGATTGCCATCGCCACAGTCAGCTTGCCCGGGCCCGAGCACAACTCCTCGCGGCGCTCCACGCCGCGGCGTTCGCGCATCCTTCCCACGCCACGCAGCGGCTCGAGCGCGCGGATCAACACGGCGGCACCGACGCCCGGCTCATCGCAGACGGCGTTCAGCAACGCGTGGATGCCATAGGAGCGATAGACGTAGGCGCGGCCGGGACCGCCGAACAAAGTGCGGGTGCGCGGGGTCAGACCGATATAGGCGTGACAGGCGGGCTCGCTCTCGTGATAGGCCTCGGTCTCGACGATCATGCCGGCGGCGGCGCGGTATTCGACGATGCAGCCGATCAACTCGCGCGCGACCTCCAGCACCGGCCGGCGGTAAAACTCGACCGGCAAGGCCCCCGGCGCCGGCCGGCGCGGCGCGCGGACGGCAAAGCCGGAGCTTGCGGTGCTCGTTACAGGCACCTTAATCCCAGGACTCGGAGGGCTCCCCCGCGGGCGGATGCGCAAGCACCCCGCGCGCGAGCTCCAGCTGCTCCTGCACGCGAGCAGAGGCGGTACCGCCCTCGGAGACCTTGCTCTCAAGCCACGAGCTCTGAGTGAGCAGTTGCTTGTACTCGTCGCTGTGCTCGCCCAGTACGGGGCTGTGCACCAACAGCTGCGCGGGCGTCAGCTGAGAAAGGAGCTTGCCGTCCTGCAGCGCGGCGCGCACCAGCCCGGCGACGATCCCATGCGCCTGTCGGAAGGGCACGCCGTGGCGCACCAGCATGTCAGCGATGTCGGTGGCGCCGAGCAACTCGTCGGCGGCGGCGAACGCCATCGGCTCGCGCTTGAAGCGCACGCCCTCGATCATCCCGCGTGCCGCAATCAGAGAGAGCTCCAGCGTGTCGGCCGTGTCGAACAGGTGCTCCTTGTCCTCCTGCAGGTCCTTGTTGTAGGTCAGCGGCAGTGCGTGCAACACGCCCTGCAGCGCGGTTAGGTGGCTGAGGATGCGAGGCGCCTTGGCGCGCAGCAGCTCGGCCGCGTCGGGGTTCTTCTTCTGCGGCATGATCGAGCTGCCCGATGACCACGCGTCCGGTAGTTCGCAGAAGCCGACCTCCTCGCTCGACCACAGCACGAGCTCCGCGCCCAGGCGCGAGAGGTGGGTCGCGCAAGTGGCGGCGGCGTGCAGGTAGTCCAATGCGAAGTCGCGGTTGGAGACGGCGTCGATCGAGTTGGGCACGATGTCGTGAAACCCGAGCTGGCGGGCCACCAAACGCCGGTCGGTGTCGAAGTTGACGCCCGCCAGCGCGCCCGCGCCGAGCGGCAGCCGCCCAGCCTGGTCGAGCGCGAAGGCGAAACGCTCCCGGTCACGGGCGAGCATCCAAAAGTACGCCAGCAAATGGTGACCCAGATAGACGGGCTGGGCGCGTTGCAGGTGGGTGTAACCGGGCAGCGGCCAGTCGATGTGCTCCTCGGCGCGTGCCACCAGCGCGCTCATCAGCTCGCCGACGGCATCGTGCGCGGCGCGGGCCTGCGCGCGCACAAACATCGCCACGTCGGTCGCCACCTGGTCGTTGCGCGAGCGCGCGGTGTGCAGCTTGCCGCCAACCGGCCCCGCCAGTTCGGTGACGCGCCGCTCGATCGCCGTATGGATGTCTTCGTCGGCATCCTCGAAGGCAAACATGCCGAGCGCCAGCTCGGCCTCCGTCTCTTCGACGGCCTCGATCAGGTTGTTGCGATCCTCGACTGAGATGATCCCCCGCTCGGCGAGCATCCATACGTGCGCGCGGGTCTGCTCGATGTCTTGCGGCCACAGCCGCCGGTCGAAGCGCAGCGAGGCGTTCAGGCGCCGAAAGTCGGGGTGCTGGGGCTCACTGAAGCGGGACATGGGCTGAGGTGCGGTGCGGGTCGCATGGACAGTAGCGGAGATCCGTGGCGGCGGCGCCGCGCTTCGAGTTGCCCGAAGCGACCGAAGACGGGGACGCAAGTGGATTCAGGTCGCGGTAGATTATACGGTCCATGTTTTTGGATAGTCCCGATACTCTTAACTAAAGCTATGGAGCGAGCCGACTTCGCCAGGCAGAGGGAAACGCCACCCGCACCGACACACTTGGTGCGCGATAATCGACACATGCCGGAGGTGGTCGAACAGCCCCGCGTCGGCCCCACTCCCGGGCTGCCACGCGGGCCTCACTCGCTCACCCGCGAGGAGGTCGCCAATAATCAGCGCCTGCGCTTGCAAGAGGGGATGATCGACGCGATCGGCGAAAAGGGCTACTCCGCCACCACGGTGTCAGACGTGATCCGTCGCGCCGGCGTTTCGCGCAAGGCCTTCTACGAGCATTTCGCCAACAAGGAGGAGTGCTTCCTCGCGACTTACGATGCGATTGCCGCCGTTGGCCGGCGCAGCACCGCGATGGCGTTCCGCCGCGCCCAAGGGCTACCCGACAGCGTGCAAGCGGCGCTCGGGGAGCTGATCGAGCTGGCGATCGCACGGCCGGAGGCGCTGCGCGTGCTGATGGTCGAGATCGGCGCCGCCGGCCCCGCCGGGATCGAGCGCCGCGAACAATTGGTAGTGCGCTACGAGGACTTCCTACGCGACAGCCTTGGTTTGCCCGCCGGCCCAGGACCAATCCCCAACCCGATCTTGCGCGGCGTTGTGGGAGGCATCCTCCACACGATCTACGCCCACCTGCGCCGCGGCGAACGCAAACAGCTACGCAAGCGCCTCCCCGACCTCGTTAACTGGGCCACCGCCTACTGGCCGGCGCCCGCAGCGATCATGACGCTGGTCGACCCCGCGCCGGGGGAGCTCCACCTGGACCGCACCGGCGGCCGGGCGCCGGGCTCGCTTTCGCTCGGTGCCGCCACCAGCTATCGCCGGCGGCTGCCCCGCGGGGAGAACGGGATGCCCAGAAGCTTCGTCATCCACAGCCAGCGCGAGCGTATCCTCGACGCGGTCACCAACCTCACCGCCCGCGGCGGTTACGCGGCCCTCACCGTAGAGGGCATCGCCGCGGAGGCCGCCGTGTCACTGCAGGCCTTCTACGAACATTTCGGCGACAAGGAAGACGCCTTCCTCGTCGCCTACGAGGTAGGCGCCGACAAAGCGCTGGCGCTGGTGGAGAACGCGTACGACACCCAACCCGACTGGCGTTACGGCGTGAGCGCCGGTCTCGCAGCGCTATTCAACTTCCTCGCCGACGAGCCGGCGTTCGCGCACATGGCGATGATCGATGTGCTCGCCGCCAGCGAGCGCTCCACGGCAAGAGCCTTCAAGGGGGCGGCGCCGTACGCCCAAATGCTGCAGCCCGGCTTGGAAATGGGCCCCAACGGCCAGCGCGTTCCAGGCGTAACGATCGAGGCGATCGCCGGCGGCCTGTTTGAGCTGATGCTGCACCACTCTCTGCAGCGGCGGATGCACGAGCTGCCGGTGATGGTGCCCCGCGCCACATACTTTGCTCTGGCCCCATTCGTTGGGGCCGAGGCCGCGGGGGATGTCGCAACATCGGACGCGCCAGCGCGCTACGCTGTTCGCGGCGCATAGCCAGGGATGTGGCGATGCGCCGGGCCTGCTCACGCGGTCCGGCGCATCCCACAAGCATCGTCAGTTAGCCGTAGTACCGCGCGATGACCTGCAACTGGCTGAAAAGATCGTGCGCAAAGAAGATCACCACGATTAGCGCACCAGTTGAGGCTGACCATGGACGTCCAGCGCCGCGTGCCGCAAGCGCGAGCGTAACGCCAAACAGCGGGATCAGCGGCAGCAGGTAGCGGGGCTCGGGAAAAGCCGCTGCTTCGGCTGGGAACGACAGGTAGGAACTCGCTCCGATGAGCACCATCAGACCGATGGCCAGCATGAAATAGCTAGCGAGCTCGCCCGCTCGGCGTCCGAGCGTGGACCTGCAAACAAAGACCTCACGCGCCGCGAGTGCTGCGATGCCGAGCACCGGAATCAGGGCCAGGTTGTCCACCCAGCGCGGGAAGAAGGTGTCCTCGAAGCCGTAGTCACCGACTAGGCCGTTGAACCACAGGTCACGCGGCGGCGAGATATCGGCGAAATCGACGCCCATGCCCGGCAGGCGAGGCAAGTAGAGCTGCCAGATGTAGCTGAGCTCACCGAAGATCGAGCGGTGACCGGCTGTGTAAGCGATCACATCACCGGCGAGACCCAAAGCTCGATGGTGCGATAGAAGGTTTGCAAATATGTATGCGCACGCTGTCAGCAACGGGATCACAAGCGCTGACACCGATGCGCGCACGGCGGCACTAGGTCCACGTTCACACGCTGCGCGTCTCGTGAGCAGCACCAAGCCCAGGGCCACGCCCGGCAACAGCCCGAGGAAGTTGAGCTTGGTGAGCAGGCCCACCGCCGTCAGCACGCCGATCGCCGTCGCGAGCCTCGGCGTGAGGCCGTGCCGAAAGCCACGGGCGAGGCAGTAGAAGATCGCAGCCGATACGGCGCACAGCATCGCATCGGGGTTGACAGCCCCAGAGATCGAGCCAAGGGCTGGCATGAACGCCGCGCCGAGTCCCGCGACTGTCCACGATCTGGGAACGGACGGCAGCGCTTCGCGCACGAACAAGAACACGAACAGCACGGTCACACCGCACATCAGCGCACTCAACAGCCTCATCAGCGTGAGTTGGTCGAGCACGCCTCCGCCGGCCCCTAGCTCATACGGGACCGTCTCAAGGGCGTAGTAGAGCGGCGGCTGGGAGGCCGCAACGCCACCGGCTCCATTATCAGTCAGCGAGCTCGCCGCGGCGCGCGCGAGGTCGCCTTCGAGCTTGCGCTGCTGAGCCTCCGAGGCGATCGTGTGGTGCTGAGGCTGGAGGCTCACCCCAGCCACGTCGAGGTCTTCGAGCGCCAGCAGCTCATCCGGCGCGAATTCCTGGGCGCTCGAGGTTGGCAGACGATGGTTCCTCGCAAGCTGCTCGACATAGGCGAAGTGAGCCTGCTCGTCGGGCGCCTGGAAGGCCGGCGTAATCAGCGACCAGCTCGCTGCATTGAGGCATCCGACGAGGGCACAGAGCCACGCAGTCAGCGGAAAGCAGCCACCACCGGCTCCCAGCCGCTTTGACATACGCCTGCTCATCGACACTCCCGAACGGTCAACCAAGACCCAAGCACGATCGCGGTAGCCATCAAAGCCGCTATCAGGAACGCGATCCAAGTGCCCGCCCACGCCCGACCGAGACCCATGCGCCGCGCCACCGACTTTGCGAGCGACCACCACGACGAGGAACCCGACCGCAGGTATTCGATTGCGACGCGGCCAGCAAGGACGCGAGCGTCGCTCCTGGCCGCCTTCGGCGCCGGCGTGTGTGCGCCGAGGAGCGACACGCGTTCGTGCGCCCCGGCAAAAGAGAAGCAGACGGTCGCATGTCGGATTGTGCGATCGAGCGGCTCGATCGGGACCGTGACCACCCTCCCCAGCCATCCGGTCGCGCTCAGACCGTGCGCGACCGGCGTGGAACCTGACAACACGACCACAGCAACACGCGGGCCGGCCGAGGCTTCCAACGAGATCCGAACGGCCGACGCGCCGGCCGGCAGCGTTTCGTCAGCCTGACAGGCTCGTCCAGCTCCCGGCATGACCATCAGCGGTGGATATAGACGCGCCGCGACTCCATTCGTACCCGCGAGCACAGTAGGAGCACCCAGCAGCAGCACCACCGCCGCCGCGAGCGCGGTCAACGCGAGGCCTACCGCGAGTACGACTTGCGCATTCCGTATCGGTTGCACGGCACCTCGGCGTCGACGGCTGTGG
The DNA here is from genome assembly GCA_963825025.1 of uncultured Solirubrobacterales bacterium. GTDB lineage: Bacteria > Actinomycetota > Thermoleophilia > Solirubrobacterales > Solirubrobacteraceae > Palsa-744. The sequence goes on along the minus strand of CAWGRJ010000005.1, from coordinate 355,681 downwards.
TCATTTGGTTTGAACCGCCACTGCGTGGCGATCCGGCTCCTGGTGCATGGCAGGACTCCACCACTGATACCGCCGTCTACCGTTCCGATCAAGTCACCATGACACGGCCGTTTACCGCGCCTTGAAATGGCGGAATTTACGAGGTCGCCACCGACCTGCTGTTTCCGATTCCAAACCGCTACACGCCAAAGCACCCGGAGCACTGGCGGCTGGCAGCGACGCCAACCCTTATCCTGAGGTCTGACGCCGCCGCTCAGCTGTCCGAAATGCGTGGAGAGGAAGTCACGCTTCCGGCGTCTCTACGAGCGCCCAGGAGGGATGTTAACGGCACCCGAGAGTTTGTAAGCGATACCAGCTACTGCTTGTGTTTGCCGCCCTTCCGCTTCTGCTTGGGTTTGACCTTCTTCGGACAGCCGGTGATCTTGACCTTCGTGTTTTGCGTGATCGGCGCACCACCGTCTTGCGCTGTCAGTTCGGTCGGTATTGTCAGCGAGCCGACTTTGCAAAGATTGGCGCCATTGGCGGTGAGCGCCGAATAGCGGCCTTTGGGCAAGCTCAATTCAAAGCTCGAGAAAGGAGCGTCCGGCACAGCGTTGAATGTCGAGGTCAGCACGCCCTTTTTCGAGATCGCGGTTTCGCCGTGCAGGTCGATCGTGACGTTGTCGCCTTTTAGTTCGATCACCAGTTCTGGGTACTTGGCGCCGCCATGGGAGACGAAGTACGCCGGACCGCTCAACGGAGCGGGCAGCACCGGCGTCTTCGTTGTCGCCTCGCCAACCCTGGAAGCGGCGGGGCAATTTGCGGGATTTTCCGCAAACGTCTGTTCCGTGCACGCCTTCTGCAACGTGGTTAGGCGCGCCGGCAGCTTCGCCGGTAGGCTGACCTTGACTTTGGCGATGTTCGCCTCGGTACCCTGGGGCGTGCTCGGGTACGTCACGGTCGTCGTGAGACTCGCGCCTTCCGTCCGGGATGTGCGACCCGTGGTTGAGGCCGCAAACGTTGGTTTGAACGCCAACGCGGCGCAGTTGGTGACCTGGAAGGGCACTGCTGGCGGCGAGAACGATGTGCCTTCGGCACTCGTCAGGCTACCGAGGATTGCCAGCTTGTTGCAGTCGGTTGGGTTGAACGTGAAATCGGAACGATCGATCGTCACGTTCACGTGCTTGATCTGCAACGGGACCCCTTCTAGGGTCATCGGGATCGCGTATTCTTCTTCGCCGGAGTTTGCCGTCACCGTCAGGGCCGCGGTGAGCGGATTAACTTCGATCTTCGCGCGCACCACCAGGCAATCGCACGGCGGGCTGTGATCCTTCGTATGCTCGAGGTCGAACGGCCCGGCCTTCGCAGGATTGACGATGGAGAGGCCGTATGGTGCCCCGTGGTAGGGGCCGGTGATGTACACCTTGCCACCGGTGACCGTATATGGCTGCCCACCTACGCCAACGCTGACGACCGTTTCTCCGATCAGGCTTTCCGGGCCGCACGTCCCCGCATTGGCTTGCGCTTCTGCGCATGGCGCCACGCTGGAAAGCGTCCCCAGCAGCCCCGGCGGCATGGCCAGCTTGACGCCGCGCAGTGGCTGGTTACCGTCTTCGCGGCTCATCGTCATCGTAAACGGGCTGAAGCCTCCCGCTTGATTGCTGGTCGTGCCTGCCGTTAGCGAGGGCTTGAACGGTAGCTGGCTGAGTGACGGCGAGAAAGGCCGGCCATTCGGGCAGGGACTATGGTTAGGCCCACTCGTGATGCTGAATTCCGAGGATGGGTGCTGGGCCGCGTTTTCGGACCACGGGGCGACCGTCGTCGTCGTCCTATAGCCTTCTTCGCCATCGCCACCCTTGCACAACGAGGGTGTTGACAGCGGCGCGCGTTCTCCGCCGAAGAAGTGGAACAGGCCATCTTCGAACGGGAGCTGCGGCACCGCGAATTTCGCGGTAAGTTGGCCGCTGACCGGTTCTAGCATCACTTCGCCCGGCAGCTTGACGAGTACTCCCGCTGTCGGGTCTTCCGCGACGATGTACAAGGCAAGGAGGCTCTTGAATGGGTTTTCTTCCTGCCGCGCTAGATAGACAGCGCCTTCAAGCGGGTCGGGCAGCAGCGGCGTTTTGACCGTCACCGTCCCGATCTTTGACGCATCCGGGCAGAACGGTTCGGGCAGCCCTTCGCTGAAGCTGAGATCGCCAGGGGGACTACCGCTAGGTGGGTTCTTTCCCGGTTCGTAGCCAATCTCATTGGTCGAACATGCTTCGAGGCCATCGGCGCCAGAGGGGTTGATCGCCACGCCCGCCGGTAGCACGACCGTCGTTTCCTTCACGTCAGACTCCGCAAGCCCGTTCGGATTCATGGCCCCCTCCTGCGGTACGTGGAGATCGACACTCAGACCCGTCGAGCTACTCGCTTCCGGCACATCCGGTGTAACCTTGATGGATGGTTCGAAACTCAGCTTGTTGCAACCATCGAGCGCTATCGACGGATCATTCGCGTCATGCAGCTTGTATGACATCGGCTCCTGGATGAACGACCGCCATTCCCGGATAGACTCGGAGGGATCCCCTAGTGCTGGTGCCGGCCAGGAGTCGCCTTCAGTCGTGATCTCAAAGGGTTCGAGCAACGAGTTTTTCCCGCACGACGTTGGCAGCGACAGGAACGGCGCGTTGACCACATCCTTAGGAAATTCGCAACCGACTTCGATCCGCCCTGTGCCGACGCAGTTGTATCCCCGTGAGCTGTCGTGACGAGGGTCGCCCGGCCAGCCCCAGATCGTGACTTGCGATGACAGGAACGCGGCCGTCTGCGTAATGTTGTTCGCCTCGACGGTCACGCCGTAGTCTCGCCCAGTCCGAACAGAGGTATCCAAGAACACCGCATTGCCATGATCATTAAAGCCAAAACGCGCTGGCTCGCCCCTCGCCGGCACCATATTAAAGATCGGTACCGCTTCAGTATTAGACAAAGGATTAGCGACCGTGACTACCGCGACTCCGAGCTGCGCACCAATCGGGCACTCCTTCAATTTGAACTGCCCTTCCGTACACTGCGGAAACGCAAACGGATCAGCCACCAGCCCAGGTGGCAATTCGAATCGCAGATCCTTCGGGAGCGCAGGTTGTGCGACATGTCCAAAGACCCCAAATTCATGCTTTTCCACGCCGTCCGTTTCCATACCCGCGTTCAACACGACTGTCGTCGTCAACTGAAACGGATGTGACCCAGCCTGCGTTTCCGGCAACCCGCCCGCGCTTTCCGGAACAGATTCAAACGTTTCCACACCAAATGGCGTTGGCCCAGTACTCAGAGTCAACGGGTCGCTAACCGAGACGCTCGGCGCCCCACCACCAGAGACACTCACCCCATCGTCCAGCACACCTGACAACCCTTCCTTAACCGTCACATAGATATCCACTTCAAAGCGCACAAACGGCGGCAAAGACCTACCAAAGCTGCACACCACCGTCGACGTTGATTGAACCAAGCAAGGTCCTTCACCACTGGTGCCATCTGGACCCGCAAGATAAAATGCCTTACCCCCTTCCGCTTCGATACCAGCCGGCAACCTATCCGTCAGAATCACCGGGGTGCCACCTTCTTCTTCGTCGCCGTTCACGTCAGCGTCACCTAGATTGGTCGCTGAAACGACAACCGTCCTTTCCTTCCCGGGCGTCAATCCCGTCGGCCGTGAACCAGCATTTACGTGCCACCAGGGAGCAACCCCTTCACCAAACGCCGCGACCGTGTCCACACTTAATCCTAGAGCCAACGACACCAACAAGCAAGACCACAGAATCAAGAACCTCATCGACTTCTCCCCCGGCCGCCGCTTGCTCTCCCAGTTTTTGCTTTCCGTTTAGTCTTTGCCTTAGACTTCGTTTTGGCTTTTCTCGTTTTCGCCTTTATGCACTTACCGTGACTCAATTTCTTATCCTTAGTGCATCGGACCGCAGGAGAAGACGACGTAAAATTACCTGTACCAGAGAACGTCGCGCTCGCAGGCGCCCCAAATAGAGTCGGTTGAGGTGGTGGCGCCACCCTGCACGCTTCCGCCGTTGTGCACGGGGGCGGTGACACTATTTCCGCCGAGCATCGCGCATCAACGCTGCACACGTGCGCATCGTAGACATCAAACGCCGAATCGTGATCCCCGGGGGCCAGCCGTTCAGAGGTCAGGAAGAACACATCATCCCCACTCGCACTCGCATCCAAGAATGCTGTTTCTTCACCAGATGAACCAGACGAGATCAATCCAACACAACCGCCCGTCTCTTCACTCAAATCACCACTCGAACTTCCGCAGCTCCCGATACCGTCCGGCTCATACTCATACACATCCATCAACCCATTCGTAGCCTGCGGCACAAGCGCATCGGAACTATCGAAGAACACCCGACCGGTATCTGACACATACCGTGACTGATAGCTAGCCACCCCAAGTTCCATCGCCGTCCACCCGGGGACAACCCCAGCCAACCAACGATCATGCCAAACCCCCTGCTGATCGACCAGCAATCCTTCCCCTTCATTTTTTTCAGGAGAGTCCAGCACTCCAGCCGGCCGCTCGCCCGTAGGGTTGCACGATACGCATACCATCGACCCTAGCGGCGCGTCCGCGGATGGAGCTTTATAAAGATAGATCTCCTCGTCAGGAACATCACTATCGACATCCTTGTTATTGTATTTGGTCAGATCCTGAACAGACATAAACGCGAGGTATTCTCCATTGGGAGAAACCCTCGAAGTCACTTTTTCCAGGTCCTTGCTTCCTTCCGTACCCCAATCAGGGGCATCGACGCCCGCAAGGGCAGCGATAAAGACAGGTGCTTCCCATTCCTTGCTTTTTTCGTTGTAGTGCCTCATGTAAAGGTTACAAGTCGCTCCCGGTGGCGGATTCTCGCCTTTGCAGCTCCCAGGAGATGCTTTCCCTCCCTGGCCGTTTTCATTCTCGGCATCGGCCAGAACACCGTTCGTGACGAAATACACATATGAGGTGTTATTGCTACCCACGAGCGTAACGCCCTGCACATCGGCACTTTCACCAATATTGATTGTCAGATCTTCCAAGTGGCACTTCAGTTCACCGACCTCTTCCACGATTTCACACTCATAGAGATCCGGTGCCCCGTTTTCCGCTGTTGAGTCCGCCGTCAGCCGTTCTTCATCTGTGAAGAATATCTCCGACCCATCGCTGTTCGCAAACTGAAAGTTAGCCTTCCCCACACTAGGGGCTACACCACCTTCAGGAGCATCCAACTGAAGGCTCTGCCCACTTGACATATCACGCATGAAGAGATGCCCTTCGTAGGACCAAAAAATATGTGAACCGTCGCTCGAAACTGCGCCCCGGATATCGCGCCCATTTCCAAGCTGTGCGCCTTGAGCCTGTGTGCCGCTATAGGATGTGTTGTTGGGCAGTACACTGGCGAGCTGCAGCGATTCTTTAGGTGACTTACCTGCCGTCCACTCGTAAAGCTGAGACGTTTCCGCCTCCGGTGCCAATGGCACTCTCGAACTAAGGACCACATGATCCAAACCCGGACTTGCGCCGGCAAATTCGATTGCGCCACCGATTTTGGTCCCTGGCGGCGCGTTCGCGCGCGCCTCAACCTTCGGCTTGCATTCTTCGCCTGCCGGTGGGCAGCCAGTCACAAGCGGCAGGTAATCGCCTTCTTCTCCCGCTTCAAGATATCCCGCCTGTTCAGAGCTCCCCGGAGACGGCGGCAATGGCGTATCGGCACGCAGGTAGATCGTCTTTTCGGACGCTCCTTCGGACAGTGGAGCCGCTCCTTCTGCTTCTAGCCCGTGTTCTCCCGACCCGAACGGCTGTACTAGCCCGACTGACAAATCTGGCGAGAAGTCCCGATACTCCTGGCCCTCCCCGACTGATATGCCGGTCGTTACCTCATGGGGCGTGGCCATATCCGACGAAGACCAACCACCGCCGTTGTCCCGTACGGAAAGAATCTGCGTCTCATTCCCGTTCCCCGGTGGTTCTTCTTGCCCGCTTTTCGCCGGGCCAACCGAAAGGTAGGTGATTGCACCGCCGTCTTCAGCGGCCTGCACCAACCCCCCTCCTTCCTCGATCGGCAGCATCAAGGCACCGTCCTTCGTCGCCGGGGACACGAGTTCCCACACCCGGCCATCCGGCAATACCTGCCCGGTGTCCCCGGACTGCGTTATGAAGGTCTCGTCTACACCGCGTGCGATATCCCCATTTTCGCTGCTCGCCACAATGCGGAAGTGATATCTGGTATGCGGCTTCAGGTCCTGCAGATGCACTTCTTCCACTGCTACTCCGCTCGTACCAGCACTGATCTCGCCTTCCGCTTCAGGAACACTCGTTCCGTATGATTCATCTGTCCCGTATTCAAAGCGATACTTGGTCGCGGAGCCTTCCGGGTTGACCAGCGCGTGCAGCGTCGCACTGCTAGACGCAACATTCGAAACCGACTCTTCTTCCACCGACACAGCCAACGCCGAGGAACACCATAGTGACAAGGTCACGCCCACCATAAGGGCACCGGGCACAAGCACCGGCCAAAACCGCCACAGCCGACACCCGCGGGTCCATATAGAAAGACCAGAGCCAGAGCTGATACTCGGCCAGTTCCCGCCCATTTTACTTCCGACCACTTGCAACCTCCTCAAAGGCCTCGGCTCCACACAAAGACACTAACTAGTAGTGCGTAGGGCACATATGGCCCCACGCACTATTGGCATGCAACTTACGCCGAGATTTCAATGCTTTCTAAGAAGAAGAGTTCAACATCGGTTTCCTCTTCAAGGCCTGCCAATTCAAAACCGCTACCACCAGAGGTCGATTCCAGTAATAATTCTGATACTGTAGAACCTAAAGTCGTCAGCGTCTGGCGCGCCTGTTCATAGGCGTTTGTTCCTTTTTTGTACGACAGTTTGACAGCTGTACCTGGGTCGATTAATTTATTGATCTGCCCGGGTAAGAGTTCTGCGATGATTCCTCCCTTTTCTCCCGAGGTCCCTCTTTCTTTACCTCTCACTTTTACTTTGAATGCCACTGTACATTCAAATTCAGTAAATAACGTATTGGGGTTGGTCGTTGCGTTAACTTCAGCTTTTAGAACATCACCAACCAGTTTTTCGGATTCGTTTATGTATCCCGCATTGCCTTCGAGCGAAAAGGTCTTTATGGTCCCCGCTGACTGCCCCGAGGTATTGCATTTCTGCGTGACGCCACTAACTTTTGCACCGCATTCTTTGAAAATAATCACAACTTTTCTCAATTGGTCCGTCCCGGGCACCGCTTCACCCGTATTTCTGGCTGATTCACATTCGATCTTTGCCCCGCTTTTCTGAACGAGGAAGCCTTTGCCAGCGATAGACGAAAAGTTTGGTTTACTGCCTCCATTGGGGAATAAGATAGTAACTGTTTTTGCCGAAGCTGAACCAGCGGCAACCGCGCCCAGTGCAAGCACAGCCACGAGGCAAAGCCCCAGCATCTTAAAGTACTTCATGTAAAACAACTCCTTACCCTTGAGAATTGGTCGACCGGCAGCCGTGACCCCTCATCTTTCAAGGCAGAGATGTCTCGGTGCCAGCCACAAATATGTGAGTACTCCAGGCACCTTTCTCGCACCACAATCGCCAGGTTCCTTTCCCCTTGATCGTGGCCAGATTAAGGCTGCAACACAACCGTACCTCGATTTCAAGAGCAAAGCAATAGGTGTTTCTCACTGGCTGTAGTGTTTCCGACTCAGCCTTTGAAAGTCATTCGCGAGCTCACGCCGCCCGCATGGCCAGCCCTGTCGGCGCTCCGCGGACGCTGCGGCGGCTGGCCGCTGGCGCCCGCGGAGCTGAGCACTTTGGCTATGATGACTCTCGCCTAACCGGTTTCGGCCGGTGAGGATTGGTTACCGGTGCCGGGGCGCTCATCTTCAAGGCAGAGACGCCTCGGCGCCGGGTGTCGGCCTCTCTCACCAAAGTCTCTCTTTGTTGCTATCACCCCGCGTCGCCGTCGTCAAGCGAGCGACGAGAGGTCTTTGCAGCCGCCCTCGGTGGGCCTTTGCGGCCGCCCCGGATTCGTCGCCGACAGACTCCAGACTCCGTCGCCGACAGCCTCCATGTAGCCGCCGACGCCCAGACGGGGCTACCGCCCAACCGCCTCGCGCAGCACATCAACCACGCAACGCACCTGCCACTCCTCCATCCCGACGAAGAATGGCAGCGCGAGCGAGCGGGCCGCTACGTCCTCGCAGACGGGGAAGTCGCCCGGTTTGTAGCCGAAGCGCTCGCGGTAGTAGCGCATTAGGTGGATCGCAGGGAGGTAGGGCTTGCTCTGGATGCCTTCCGCCGCGAGCTCCTTGATCACCGTGTTGCGGTCGGCGCGACGTGGTAGTTGGACGACGAACACAAACCAGCCTCGGCGGCTGCCTTCCATGTCCGGGCAAGGGAGCTCCACGTCCCTGACGCTCTCCAGCGCCTCGCGGTACTGGTGGGCGAGGCGGGCGCGTGCGGCGAGGAAGTCGTCGAGGCGCTGCAGCTGCGTGAGGCCGAGCGCGCAGGCGATGTCCGAGAGGCGGTAGTTGAAGCCGAGACGGTCGTGGTCCAGCCACTCCATGTTTGGGGCCCTGCCCTGGTTGCGCTCGCTGTCGATGCGCTCCTTCAGGGCGGGGTCGCCAAGCGTGATCATGCCGCCCTCGCCGGTTGTGATCTGCTTGTTGGCGTAAAAGCCAAACACGGCGGGGTTGCCCCTGCCACCGACCGGCACGCCGTCGGCATGACGACCGCCCAGCGCCTCGCAGGCGTCCTCGACGATCGCCAGGCTGTGGCGGCGAGCGATTGTCTCGAACGCGCCCATCTCGGCCGGATAGCCGAAGATGTGCACCGGCAAGATCGCCTTCGTGCGCTCGGTGATCGCCGCCTCCGCCGCCTCCGGGTCGAGGTTGAGCGTCACCGGGTCGATATCCGCGAACACCGGCTTCGCGCCCTCGTATAACGCCGCATTGGCGGACGCCACGAACGAGAACGGGCTGGTGATCACCTCATCGCCGCGTTCCACGCCTACAGCGCGCAGCGCCAGGTGCAGGCCCGCGGTACCGCTCGACACGGCGCTTGCGTAGATCGGATCGCCTCCCACCCCGTCGCCCGCGTCGCGCGCGCCGCCGACGCGCGCAGCGAATGCCTGCTCGAACTGCGCCACCTTCGGGCCCAGCGAAAGCACGCCGGAGTGCAGCACCTCGAGCACCGCACGCTCCTCAGCGGCGCCCAACGTCGGTCGCGCCAGCGGGATCGTCTCCTCCTCCCCGGTCAACGGGACTGTCCGCTCGCCACTCACAGGATGCGTGCCGCCGATTGCATCCCCGACTCCAGTGAGTCCACCAGCGCATCCCACGAGGCCGCAATCAGATTCTCCGACACCCCGATCGAGCCCCACACCCGCTGGCCGTCGGAGGCGTCGATCAGCACGCGCGTCACCGCGTCGGTGCCCTTGTCCTCGTCAAGAATCCTCACCTTGTAGTTGACCAGCTCGATTTCGCGTAGGTGTGGGTGGGTCTCGCCGATCGCAGCACGCAGCGCATTGTCGAGCGCGTTCACCGGGCCGTTGCCCTCGGCGGTACGCATATAGCGGCGCTCCTCGCCCCCATCGGGGTCGGGAATCCAGATCTTGATCGTCGCTTCGGTCTCCACAGCCCCGTCGGCGCGCTGCTCGACGGTTACGCGCCATGACTCCAAGCGGAACAGCGGCTCATACTCACCTGCCTCCTTGCGCATCAACAACTCGAACGAACCGTCTGCCGCCTCAAACTGGAAGCCGCGGTGCTCGAGCTCCTTGACGCGCTCGGTCGTACGCTGCGCGGCCTCGCTATCGAGCTCGATCCCCGCCTCACGTGCCTTCTCCATCACAGTCGCCTTACCCGCAAGCTCTGACACCAACACCTCGCGGTCGTTGCCAACCAGTGCGGGCTCTACGTGCTCGAAGGTCTGTGCATCGGTGCTTACGCCCGCGGCGTGCAACCCCGCCTTGTGCGCAAACGCATGCTTGCCCACGTACGGCTGTGCCGGGTTTGGCACGCGGTTGAGCAGCTCGTCGACAAAGTGCGCGGTATCGGTCAGGCGCGCCAGCTGTTCGGCCTCCAGCACCTGCAACCCCAGCTTCAGCTGCAAACCAGCGATGATCGTCACTAGGTTGGCGTTGCCGGTGCGCTCGCCGATCCCATTGATCGTGCCCTGCACCTGGCCGGCGCCCGCTTGCACCGCCATCAGCGTGTTCGCCACGGCGCAGCCCGAGTCGTCGTGCGTGTGGATCCCCAGCGCCACCTCCGGCAGGGCGGCGCACACCGCCTCCACCGTCGCGCCCACGTACGCCGGCAGCGAGCCGCCGTTGGTGTCGCACAGCACCACCCGCTCCGCCCCCCCACGCGCTGCCGCGCGCACGCACTCCAGGGCGTAGTCGGGGTCAAGCGCGTAACCGTCGAAGAAGTGCTCGGCGTCGAGCAACGCGCGCTTGCCGCTCGCCACCAAGAACGCGATCGACTCCTCGATCATCGCGAGGTTCTCCTCACGCGAGACGCGCAGCACCTTCTCGACGTGCAACGTCGATGCCTTACCCACCAGCGTGCACACCGGGGCAAAACATTCCGCCAACACGCGCAGCCCCTCGTCGGCCTCCGCCTCGCTGCCACGCCGGCGGGTCATCCCGAACGCGACGATTTCCGCGTGTGCGGGCGACTCGTGCTCGAGCAGGTCAAACAGCGCGCGCTCCTTCGGGTTGGAGGAGGGGAAGCCGGCCTCGATCAGGTCGACACCCAACGCGTCGAGCGCGTGCACGACGCGCAGCTTCTCGTCCGCCGTCAGGCTGAGCCCGCCGCCGCCCATACCGTCGCGCAGGGTCGCGTCGTAGAGCTCGATTCTGGGCATTGGCTCAGCCGCTCGCGGCGGCGCTCTGCGAGTGCGCGGCGGGCGCCGAGGCCTCGCCGGTGGGCGTCTCCAGGTCGGTTGCGTGCACCGGGTCAAGCCACTCGCGGTAGCGCTCAGTGCGGCCATGGATCGCGTCGTCGAAGGCCGCCTGCAGCACCCGCGTCACCTCACCCGGCTCGCCGGTCCCGATCTTGTGGTCGTCGATCTCGCGCACCGGCACCAGCTCCGCCGCGGTGCCCGACAGGAACACCTCGTCGGCGAGGTACATCTCGGCGCGCGCCACGTTGCGCTCCACCACCGTGTACCCAAGGTCCTGGGCGATTTGGATCACCGAGCGGCGCGTGATCCCGTCGAGGATCGAGTTGTGCTGGCCGGGCGTCGCGATCTCGCCCTCGTGCACCACGTACACGTTCTCGCCGGTGCCCTCACAGACGTGGCCATGGTCGTCGAGCAAGATCGCCTCCTCGTAGCCGGCCTTCACCGACTCCACCTTCGCGAGCACGCTGTTCAGGTACTGCCCCGACGCCTTCGCGTGCGGGATCAGCGAGTCCGGGCTGATCCGCCGCCACGAGGACACCTTTGCCCGCACGCCGTGACGCATCCCCTCCTCACCCAAATACGTACCCCACTCCCAGCAGGCGATCGTCACGTCCACCGGGGCGTCGAGCGGGTTGAGGCCCATCGATCCATAGGCGCGGTTGACAAGCGGGCGAATGTAACAGGAGCTCAGGCCGTTGCGCGCAACCAGCTCCAGCGCCGCGACCCGCAGCTCCTCCACGCTGTAGGGCACCGGCATGTAGTACAGCTCAGCCGAGCGATGCAGGCGCTCCAGGTGATCGACATTGCGGAACACCGCCGGTCCGAGCTCGGTGTCGTAGCAACGCATGCTGTCGAACACACCGGTGCCGTAGTGCAAGCCGTGCGTGAGAACGTGGACCTTGGCGTCCTCCCAAGCGACGAAGTCTCCGTTCATCCAGATGAGGTCGGTGGGTTCCAAGGTCCTTCAGCTCCTGTCTCGTGTGCGTCGATCGTCTTTTCAGAGGTAGTACAGCACCGCCCGCGTCGCGTCGGCCGTGCTGGCAGCGCCTCCCAGGTCGGGGGTGCGCACGCCGTCGTCGAGCGCGCGTTCCACGGCAGATTCTACCTCCAGCGCCTGCTCATCCATGTCAAGGCTGTTGCGCAGCATCAGCGCGGCCGACAGGAACATCGCCAGCGGGTTGGCGATCCCCTCCCCGGCGATGTCGGGTGCGGAGCCATGCACCGGCTCATATAGCCCCGGCGCCTGCCTGCCGGTCTCCGACCGGTCGCGGTCGCCCAGCGAGGCGCTCGGCAGCATCCCGATCGAGCCCGTCAGCATCGCCGCCTCGTCGGAGAGGATGTCCCCGAACATGTTCTCGGTCAACAGCACATCGAAGTGGCGCGGGTTGGCGATCAGCTGCATCGCCGCGTTGTCCACCAGCATGTGCTCGAGCTCCACATGCGGGTATTCGCGATCCTGCACGCCGCTCACAACCTCGCGCCACAGCCGCGATGTTTCCAGCACGTTTGCCTTGTCGACGCTCGTCACCTTCGTGTGCGCCGCGTTGAAGGCCGTACGCGCCACCCGCTCGATCTCCTTTACCGTGTAGGAACACAGGTCGCTCGCCATCTCCGGGGTGCGAGTCTTTTCACCGAAGTAGATCCCGCCGGTCAGCTCGCGCACCACCAGCAGGTCGACGTTCTTCGATCCGCTCGCGTCGCAGCGGCGAGGCGTCGTAGAGCTGGCGCAGCGGGCGCACCGGGCGCACATTCGCGTACAGCTCAAGGCCCTGGCGCAGTTCCAGCAGGCCCCGCTCCGGCCGTGGCCTGCCCGGATCGGTGCTATCCCACTTCGGCCCTCCCACGGCGCCCAGCAACACCGCGTCGGCCCGCTTACACGCAGCCAGCGTCTCCGCCGTCAGCGGCTCACCGTGCGCGTCGATCGAGGCGCCGCCGATCGGCCGCTCGTCGAGCTCGAACTCACCGACCGCGTTCAACACCGCGCGCGTCGCCACCATGATCTCCGGCCCGATCCCATCGCCAGGCAGCAGCACGATCCGCTGGCTCATTGGTGTGCCGCCTCGTAGGCCGCGATCAGCGGCGCCTGAGTGAGCGTCACGGCGATGTCGTCAAGGCCCTCCAGCAACCGCCGGCGCGTCTCCGGGTCGATCTCGAACGCGACCGACACGAGCTGACCGTCGGCGCCGGGGTAACGCACCTCCTGCGCGCGCAGATCCACCTGCCCTGCTCCCGCCGCCGCCAGGGCGCGGCAGTGCGCATCGTCGAGCACAATCGGCAGCAGACCGATCTTCGTGCAGTTGGAGTAGAAGATGTCGGCAAACGAAGGCGCCACGATCGCCCTGAAACCGTAGTCCTCAAGGCCCCAAGGGGCATGCTCGCGCGAGGAGCCGCAGCCAAAATTCTCGCCCGCGACGAGGATCGGGTTGGCGGGCAGATCCCAGCCCGGCTCCTTCGCCCAGTCGTAGAACAGGAACTGCCCGAAGCCCGAACGCTCAACGCGCTTGAGGAACTGCTTGGGCATGATCTGGTCGGTGTCCACGTTGGCGCGGTCAAGGTAGCTGACCGGCCCTGAGATCGTCTCGATTGCCTCCATCGTCAGCTCCAATTCCTGATATCCGTAAAATGCCCCTCGATCGCGGCGGCTGCAGCCATCTGCGGCGATACCAGATGGGTCCGGCCGCCGCGGCCCTGCCTGCCCTCGAAGTTGCGGTTAGAGGTCGACGCGCAGCGCTCGCCCGGCTCCAGGATGTCGGGGTTCATGCCCAGACACATCGAGCAGCCCGCCACACGCCAATCGAAGCCGGCGTCGCGGAAGATCCGGTCAAGCCCCTCCTGCTCGGCCTGAGCCTTCACCTGCTGGGAGCCCGGCACCACCATCGCGTTTACGCTCGCCGCAACCTTGCGGCCGGCGACAACCTCGGCGGCCGCGCGCAGATCGCCAATCCGCGAATTAGTGCACGAGCCAATGAACACACGATCGATCGCGATCTGCTCGATCGGCGTGCCCGGCTCGAGCGCCATGTAATGCAGCGCCCGCTCGGCCGCCTCGCGCTCAGCCCGATCGGCGAGCTCCGCCGGGTCGGGCACGCTGTCGGTGACCTGTGCGACCATCGCCGGCGTCGTGCCCCATGTCACCTGCGGTGAGAGCGCCGCGGCGTCCACCACGAGCTCGCGGTCGAAACTCGCACCGGCGTCGCTGGAGAGCTCACGCCAGCGCTCGAACGCCGCCTCGAGCTCTGCGCCGCGCGGCGCACCGGGGCGCTCTTTTTCAGTGAACCACGCAAACGTCGTCTCGTCCGCAGCCACCATCCCCGCGCGGCCGCCGCCCTCGATTGTCATGTTGCACACCGTCATCCGCCCCTCCATGCTCAGACGCTGAATCGCCGGGCCAACGTACTCGACCACGTGGCCGCTTGCGCCGCCGACGCCCATCTGGCCGATCGTGCCCAGGATCAGGTCCTTGGCGGTCACGCCGAAGCCCAACTCACCCTCGTAGCGGATCCGCATCGAGCGGGGGCGATGCTGCACCATGCACTGTGTCGCCAGCACATGCTCGACCTCGCTGGTGCCGATCCCGAACGCCAGCGCCCCGAACGCGCCGTGCGTGGCGGTGTGCGAGTCGCCGCAGACGATCGTCATGCCCGGCTGGGTCACACCCAGCTCGGGGCCGATCACGTGCACGATGCCCTGGCGCCTGTCGCCAAGCGAATACACCGGCACCTCGAACTCGGCGCAGTTGCGCTCCAACGTCTGCACCTGCACGCGCGAGAGCTCTTCCTTGATCGCCGCCGCATTGGGCGTGCCGTCGGTCGGCGTGTTGTGGTCAGCGGTCGCCAGTGTGCGGTCGGGCCGGCGTACTTTGCGGCCCGCCAAGCGCAGCCCGTCGAACGCCTGCGGGCTTGTCACCTCGTGCACCAGGTGCAGATCGATGTACAGCAGTCCGGGCGCCACCTCGTGCGCCTCCCATATCTTCTCAAACAGCGTCTTAGGCATACACATGTCTTATCACGGACGTGCGTCGGTCCGGGGCGGCTAACCGTAGTAACGGGCTACCACCTGCAGTTGGCTGAAAATGTCGTGCCCCACGAACAAAACCACCAACGCCGCGCCCACCGCGGGCGCCCATCTGCTCCCGGCGCCCCGTATCGCGAGCACCAATACGGCGCCCAGCAGCGGCAACAGCGGCAGCAGATAGCGTGGCTCCCCGAACGCCAATTCGTGCACCACCACATCGTCGTGGTAGGAGGACAGTCCCACTACCGCGAGCACGCCCACGACCATCGCGCAGTAGACGCCCAACTCGGGGAGCCTGGCCCTGAGCGCCGCCCGACGGACGAGCAGCTCGCGGCCGCCGAGCAGCGCGACCGCCGCTGCCGGCAGCAGCGCGACGTTGTCAACCCACGTCGGGAACGTGGTGTCCATCCAGCCATACAAGCCAACCGAACGATCGAACCAGACTTCCCTGTAGGGCGTAATTCCCTTGAAATAGGCCACCATGCCCGGCAGCCGTGGCAGATACATCTCCCACACGTAGCTGAGCTCTTTGAACAGGGCTTTCCCCGCCAGCACGCTGGACAGCAGCGAGGCTGAGCCGAACGCCGAGCGGTGCGAGAGCGCGTTGAGCAGCGCGTAGAGCGCCACCGGGGCGATGCCGATGCCCGTGGCGATCGCGAGTGACCACAGCGCCTCGCGACCTCGCGAGCGCGACTCGCGCGCGGCGAGCACCGCCAGACCGATGAATACGCCGAGCGCAAGCCCCACGAAGTTGATCTTGGTCATGAACCCGATGGCGATCAACAGCCCGAGCGCGAACGCCAGCCGTCGGGTGAACCCACGGCGAAATGCGCGCGCCAAACACAGGAAGATCGCCGCGGCGACCGTGTACAGCATCGCTTCGGGGTTGACGCTGCCAGAGATGAATCCGAGCAGCGGCTGCAGGGAGACACACAGGGCGCCGACGCCGGCCGCCCACGGCGCGCCCGGCAGGAGTTCGCGGAGGAAGAGGAAGGTGAGCAGCGCGGTGGCCGCCGCGAACAGCGCTCCGAGCAGCCGCATCAGCTGCAACTGGACAAGTGTGTTGCCGCTACCCAATACATAGGGCAGCACCTGCAGCGCGTAGTACAGCGGCGGCTCAGACGCCGCGACCCCCGCGTAACCGGAGCTGTTGGTCGAGAAGTTGGCACTCGCGTCCTGCTCGAGCTTTCGCTGCTCGGCATCTGAGGAGATAGAGGGCGTGGCGGGCGCGAATCGCACTTCGTAGTAATGCAAGCCTTTCAAGACCAGGGCCTCCTGGGCGGAGTAGGAGCCCTGGTCACTGCTGGGGAGCGTTCCGGTTTCGGCGAGCTGCGCTACATAGAGGAAATGGTCGACCTCGTCCTTGCCTTGAAATGGAGGCGTAACGATCGACCATGCGGCCGTGTTCAGCAATGCAACCGCGGCGCAAACCCAGGCGGTCACAGGCACTCGCCGCAATGCCGAGCGCAGATCCGGCATATTTATGACAGCTCCCTGAGTGCGCCCCATACCGCGAGCGTCGCGGCGGCGGCCGCGAGGGCTGCCGCCAGCAGTGCGATCCACGTCCCGGCAAACGCCCGGCCGAGACCGAGGCGCCTCGCCACCGAACGGATGCGCGACCACCACGAGCCGCGACCAGGCGCGAGATATTCGATGCCGAGCCGGCCTCCGAGCGCTTCTCCCCCTCCGGCCGCGAGCTGCGGCGCAAGCGTGTCGCCGCTCACCAGTACCGCCCTCGCCCGCCGCGGCGCCTTTGCTCCGAGCAAGATCATCGTCTCGCTGTTGGGCCCAAGCGCGAGGCAGAGGGTGACACCCGAGGTCTTGCGAGCCAGCGCGTCGACTGGCACCGTGACCGACTGACCTGTCCAGGCCGCGCCGACCGCGCCCTGTGTGAGTAGTCGCGAGCCCGCGTATGCGGCTAGGTGTACCGGCGTACCGTAGAAAGCTCGTAGCCAGATGCGCACGCCCGACACGCCGGCCGGCAGAACTTCATTCGCCTGACAGACAGTGACATCGCTGTCGATGGCACCGATCGCTTCGTTTTCTCCACGCCCCACGACTTCTCGGCCAACGACCCGCACGATACGCGGCGGGGACCGTGTGAGCGTGAAGACGCCCACTGCGACCAGCAGTGCGAAACCGACAACGAGCGTGACTTTGACATTGTTCATAGTCTTCGCACTGCTCCCGCATTCCCAAACGCCACATGCCTGCTCCCTCGGCGGGCGTTTGTATCAGAGGGTCGCCGCGGCGAACGGGATGCGATCGACCGGTTGGCTTTATCGTCAGACGTATCGACGCCACGATTCGGCGTGGCGCCTGCGTTTTATCGCGCCGGCGCACGCCGATGCGATCGCTTCGCGCGCGAGCAAAACGAACGGGGATGTCTCCAACTTACGGGCGGATTCAAACTAAGGGGCGGTGGTTGGCAGCCCAACCGCATCCTCGGGCTGTAGCGCCCGGGCGCGTGCCACCGACAGCGCACGCACGTAGGCACGCGCGGCCGCCTCGATGATGTCGGTCGCGATCGCCTGCCCCGAGCCGGAACGGCCGTCGAGCTCCACCACCACCGACACCTCGCCGAGCGCGTCCTGGCCCTCGGTGACCGCACCGATCTTGAAATCCCGCAGCTCCGGGCGCACCCCGGTCGCTGCGTTGATCGCCGCCAGCGTCGCGTCGATCGGGCCGTCCCCGGTGAACGAGCCCTCCGCCACTTCGCCGTCGGGCAACCGCACCGCCACCGTCGCATGCGGCGGCCGGCGCGAGGAGGCTTGTACCTCAAACCACTCAAGCGCATACCCGGCGATCTCCTCGCCGCGCAGCTCGTCGGTCACCAGCGCCTCCAGGTCCATCGCCGTCAGCGCCTTCTTGCGGTCGGCGATCTCCTTGAAGCGCTTGAACGCCGTGTTCAGCGCCTGGCCATCCAGTTTGAAGCCCATCTGCTCCAGCGCATCGTGCAGCGCGTGGCGGCCGGAGTGCTTGCCCAGCACGATCGAGTTGGTCTCCAAGCCGACCGTGGTCGCGTCCATGATCTCGTACGTTGTGCGCTCCTTCAGCACGCCGTCCTGGTGGATGCCCGACTCGTGCGCGAATGCGTTGCGGCCCACGATCGCCTTGTTCGGCTGCACTGCATACCCGGTCAAACGCGACACCAAGCGGCTCGTACGTGCCAGCTCACGCGTGTTCACAGCCGTGTCAAGCCCGCCAATGTCAGTGCAGCGCGTGCGCAGCAGCATCACGATCTCCTCGAGCGACGCATTCCCCGCGCGCTCACCGATCCCGTTGATCGCACACTCCACCTGACGTGCACCCGCCAACACGCCGGCAAATGAGTTCGCCACCGCCAGGCCCAAGTCGTCGTGACAGTGCACCGACAGCACCACCTCACGCAGTGCCGGCACCAGCTCATACAGGCGTGCCAAAAACGCCTGGAACTCATGTGGCATCGCATAGCCCACCGTGTCGGGAATGTTGATCGTGGTGGCGCCCTCCTCGATCGCGATACTCACGACCTCCGCGGTGAACTCCACTTCCGAGCGGGTCGCGTCCATCGGCGAGAACTCCACGTCCTCCAGATACCCCTTCGCGTGGGCGACCGCCGCACGCGCCTGCCCCTTCACATCCTCGCGCGTGCTCTGCAACTGGTGAACGATGTGGATGTCCGACGTAGACACGAACGTGTGGATACGCGGCCGCTCGGCATCCTTGACCGCCTCCCAAGCCGCGTCGATATCCGCCACATGTGTGCGCGCCAGTCCGGCGATGATCGGCGGCGCCGGATCGACCACCTCGCGCGCGATCGCCTGCACCGCCTCGAAATCGCCGGGCGAGGTGATCGGAAAGCCAGCCTCGATCACATCGACGCCCAGCCGCGCCAGCTGGTGGGCGATCTCTAGCTTCTCCTGCGTGTTCAGCGCGATCCCCGGCGACTGCTCCCCATCGCGCAGCGTCGTATCGAACACCAACACGCGGCGATCCGCGCCCTCTGCTCCTTCAACTTCCCCGGGTGTGCCCGTGCTCGTCATGTCGCTCATCTCCTTCTACTAGATCTCTTTCGTGCTTCCTCCAGGTCGGTTTGCGGCTAGGCGGCCGCCACGCGCTATTCCCCCCGAGGGGGGAGGAGGAGAAGTCGAATCGAGATCTGCAACGACATGCTTCGCGCAGGGTAGCACCGCCGCAACGCGATGCCAAACGAGTCAGGGAGTCAGCACGACCTTGCCGATGTTCCGACGCTCGGTAATCATCCGCTGCGCCTCGCCGGCCTGCTCAAAGCTGAAGGAGCCCGCCACCACTGGCTGCACCGTGCCGTTGTCGATCAGCTCCCGCAGCGGGACGATCCAGGGGGCGAGCGTGCCGTGGTCCTTCCACAGGCTGAGCATGTTCAGGCCGATCACGGCCTTCGATTCGGAGATCTGCTTGACCATGTTGAAGCGCGGCATCCGCAGTAGCGTGCCGAGCCCGGAGACGAGATTGCGCTTCTCGCCGGAGACGGCCGCCGAGGCGCCGAACGCAACCAGGCGACCGCCCGCGCGCAGCTGGTTGTAGCCGCGCCGCAAACTCTTGCCGCCGACCGCGTCCATGATCAGGTCGAACTTCGGCAGCCCCCGCTCCCAGCCGGCTTTGGTGTAGTCGAGCGGATGGTCGACACCCAGTTCGACAATCCGCGCATGCTTGCCGGGCGAGGCCGTGCCGTAAACCTCGGCGCCCACGTGCTTGGCGATCTGCGTCGCGGCGATCCCCACGCCGCCGCCGGCGGAATGGATCAGCACCCGCTCGCCCGGCTGCAGGTTGCCATAACCGATCAGGCCCGCCCACGCCGTGCCATAGTTGACCGGCAGCGCCGCGCCCTGCTCAAAGCTCAGTGCGTCGGGCAGTGGCACGACATCTGTCGCCGGCACCACCACCTGCGAGGCGTAACCGCCAAACATCGTGCTCGCGATCACCCGCTGCCCGCTGGTGAAGTCCTCCACGCCCTCTCCCAACTCGGTGATCGTGCCAGCCACCTCGTAGCCCACAACGCACGGCGGCTTCGGAGCGTCCGGGTAGATACCGATGCGCGCCATCACGTCCGCGAAGTTGATGCCGGCCGCGACCACATCAATCCGTATCTTGCCCTTGCCGAGCGGCGCATCGGGCCGCTCGCGGACCTGCAGCACCTCCGGTCCGCCGTGCTTGGTGATCTCGACGACCCTCATCCCGCCGTTACCCTACCTCATCTCAACAAGCCGATCATTGCACCAGGGCACAGCAGGTCGGGGGCCAAGCGGATCACGATCATTGCACCAGAGTCCAGCAGGTCGAGGGCCAAGCGGATCACGATCATTGCACCAGAGTCCAGCAGGTCGAGGGCCAAGCGGACCACGATCATTGCACCAGAGTCCAGCAGGTCGAGGGCCAAGCGGACCAAGCAAGTCAGCGAAGCGCGCTCTGCTGGTCGATTGGAGATCGACCAGTGCCGACCAACGGCCTCAGGAAAGCACCACCGCCCAGCCCCCGACGAACCCCTCCGAGGCGACGATCTCACCGACGACCTCGGCAGGCACGGCCGCGTCGGTGGTGACCACCATCGCCGCAAGGCGCTGATCTTCGCCCTCGGTGGCGTGGGAGGGGTGGGCGGGCATCCCATTCCGCGTGTGCCCAACCGCAGCCGAGGAGATGTTGATGCCGTGGCGGCCGAAGATCGTGCCCACGCGGCCGATCATGCCCGGCAGGTCGGCGTAGCGGAAGACCGTCACGAACGGCTCCAGCTCGACCGTCAGGCGCCGGCCCTGCACCTCGACGAGATGTGGCACGCGGTGCGGGCCGATGCCGGTGCCGGCGACCGCCACCCGCTCGCCGCCGGCGATCACGGTGACGCGGATCAGCTCGTTGTAGTCCTGCGCCTCAGAGACCGTCTTCTCCTCGACGACGATCCCGCGCTCCTCGGCCATCGAGGGGGCGTTGACGAGGTTGACCTGCTCCTCGGTGCGACCCTGCAGCGCCCCCTGGATCACCGCGAGCGTCAGCAGACGCGTGTCGAAGTCGGCGATCCTGCCCATGAACGCCGCCTCGATCCGCTCGACTGAGCTGCCCTCCGCAAGCGCCATCGCCAGACGCCCGAGTTGCGTGGCGAGCGGCAGGAACGGGCCGAGCACCTCCATGTCGTCCGCGCCGATCGCGGGGATGTTGACCGCGGTGGAGACGACGCCGCCGGTGAGCGCCGCCACGACCTGCTCGGCGCTCTGGTAGCCGGCCCGGTCGGTCGCCTCCGCGGTGGAGGCTCCGAGATGGGGAGTGACGATCACGTTGGGGTAGCCGAACAGCGGGTGCTCGGTGGTTGGCTCGGAGGGAAACACGTCGAGTGCCGCCCCCCCCACCTTGCCGCCGTCGAGCGCATCCTGCAGCGCCGCTTCGTCGATCAGCCCGCCGCGCGCGACGTTGAGGATCCGCACGCCATCGCGCATCTGTGCGAACGCCTCCGCGTCCAGCCAGTTCTTGGTCTCATCGGTCTTGGGGAGGTGAATCGTGATGAAGTCAGCCTGCGCGTAGATCTCCTCGCTGTTCTCGGCCTTCTCGACGCCGAGCTCGCGATAACGCTCGGCGCTGACAAACGGGTCGAACGCGAGCACCCGCATCCCGAAACCGCGCGCGCGCGCCGCCACCAGCTGACCGATCCGCCCGAAGCCGACGATCCCGAGTGTCTTCTCGTACAGCTCCACGCCGGAGAACTTCGAGCGCTCCCACTTGCCCGCCGTCAGCGACACGTACGCCTGCGGGATGTTGCGTGCGAGCGCCAGCAGCAGCGCCATCGTGTGCTCGGCGGCGGTAACAACGTTCGACTGCGGCGCGTTGGCCACCACGATCCCGCGCTTGGTGGCGGCCTCCACGTCGACGTTGTCTACTCCCACGCCTGCGCGCCCGATCGCGCGCATGTTGGTGGCCTTGTCGATCAGATCCGCGGTCAGCTTCGTCGCCGAGCGGATCAGGATGCCGTGGTAGTCGCCGATCCGCTGCGCCAACTGCTCGTCGTTCCAATCCAAGCCCAGGTCGACGTCGAAATGTTCACGCAACAGCTCCACGCCCGAGTCGCCGATCTTCTCCTTCACCAACACCTTTAGACGAGCCTCGCTCATGACGCACTCCTCTCAACGACCCACTCGATACAGGCGGTGAGCGCCTGCACGTCGGCCGGCTCCACCGCGGGGAACATTCCGATTCGCAGCTGGTTGCGCCCCAGCTTGCGGTAAGGCTCGGTATCAACGATCCCGTTAGCTCGCAGCGTCTTGGCGACCGCGGCGGCATCGACGGCCTGGTCGAAATCGATCGTCCCCACAACCAGTGAGCGCTTCGCCGGGTCGGCGACGAACGGAGTCGTGTACGGGGTGCGCTCGGCCCAGCCGTACAGGTACTCAGAGGAGGCCGTCGTGCGCGACACGCACCAGTCGAGGCCGCCGCCGTCGAGCATCCAGCGGATCTGGTTGGCGAGCAGAAACAGCGTTGCCACCGCCGGGGTGTTGTAGGTCTGGTCTTTGAGCGAGTTTTCGAGGGCCGTGCTCAGCGAGAGCGACTGCGGGATCCACCGCGGGTGGGCGGACGCCGTATCCTCGCCCTGGTGGGCAGACGCCGCATCCCCGCCCAGGTGGGCAGACGCCGCATCCCCGCCCAGGTGGGCGGGCATCTCCATACTCGCGAGCTTGGCAATCCGTTCCTGTGCGGCGGGACTCAGCAGCGCCACCCACAGCCCACCGTCGGCGGCGAAGCTCTTCTGCGGCGCGAAGTAGTAAGCATCTGCCTGGCTCACATCAACCGGCAGCCCGCCCGCTGCCGAGGTCGCATCGATCAACACCAAAGCGTCGCTCGCCGGCCGCACAACCGGGACCATTACGCCGGTGGATGTCTCGTTGTGCGCCCAAGCGACCACGTCCACCGCAGCCTCCACAGCGGCGCCCCCGACCTGTGCGGGGTCGGGCGCGTCGCCGGGCTCCGCCGCGATCACCACCGGCTCTCCGAGGAACGGCGCCTCGCGCGCCACCGCGGCGAACTTCGCGGAAAACTCCCCGTAGGTCAGATGCAGCGAGCGGCGCTCGATCAGCCCGCACGCGGCGGCATCCCAGAAGGCCGTCGCCCCGCCGTTGCCGAGCGCCACCTCATAGCCACCGGGCGCACCGAACAACTCCCGCAGGCCCGTGCGAATCTCGCCGACGATCGCCTTCACCGGCTTCTGCCGGTGCGAGGTCCCCATCGGTGCCGCCTCGACGAGCCGCGCGAGCGCCTGCGGCCGGACCTTCGAGGGACCGCAGCCGAAGCGTCCGTCAGCCGGCTTCAGCTCGGGTGGAATCGTCAACTGCTGCTCTGCGCTGGTGCTGGTCATGGGCTTCCTCGCTTCGCACTCGAAGGTTATGGATCGGGAGGTGCCCAGGCGCGCGGCGGTACTGCTTGTGTCGCTTCCCGGTGGTCGCTTCCACCTCGCTGCTGCGCCAGTCGCGACAGGCGCGAGTTTAGCGAACCTCAGAGGAGGATTGATGTGACCATCTTGTGGACGCCTCACCATCGTCCTGTGCCGGATCGATGGGGTGCATTCCGCTAACCCCGACCGCCTGGTGGCAGCTCAAAAAGAGGTCTGGATCCAGTCCATGTGCGAGCGCAGCTCCTTGCCCACCGCTTCGATCTGCGTGTTGGCTTGCTCCTCGCGCATCTGCTTGAAGTGCTCCTGCCCGGCGCGGTTCTCGGCGATCCACTCGCGTGCGAAGTCGCCGGACTGGATCTCGCCTAGAATCTTGCGCATCGCCGCGCGGGTCTCCTCGGTGATCACGCGCTTGCCACGCGTGTAGTCGCCATACTCGGCGGTGTTGGAGATCGAGTAGCGCATCCCCGCAAGGCCCTTTTCGTACATCAGATCGACGATCAGCTTGACCTCGTGCAGGCACTCGAAGTAGGCCATCTCGGGGTCGTAGCCGGCCCCCACCAGTGTCTCGAAGCCGGCTTGTACGAGCTCGGAGACGCCGCCGCAGAGGACGGCCTGCTCGCCGAACAGATCTGTCTCCGTCTCGTCCTTGAAGGTCGTCTCGATCACACCGCCGCGGGTGCAGCCGATCCCCTTGGCGTATGCGAGCGCCAGCGCGCGCGCGTTGCCCGAAGCGTCCTGGGCGACCGCGATCAAACCGGGGACGCCGCTGCCTTCGAGAAACTGGCGGCGCACGAGGTGGCCGGGGCCCTTCGGCGCAACCATCGCCACGTCCACGCCCGGCGGTGGTGTCACCTCGCCGTAGTGAATCGAGAAGCCGTGGCCAAACAGCAGCATGTTGCCTGGCGCGATGCCGTCGGCGATCTCGGCCTCCCACACCTGATGGTGCAGCTCGTCGGGCAGCAGGATCATCACGAGATCGCCACGGCTCGTGGCCTCGACGACGCTCAGCACCTCCAAACCCTGCTCGCGTGCCTGCGCAACGGAGGGAGAGCTCTCGCGCAGGCCTACCACCACCTGCACGCCTGAGTCCTTGAGGTTGAGCGCATGGGCGTGGCCCTGGGAGCCGTAGCCGATGATTGCGACGGTCTTACCGTCGAGCAGAAAGAGGTTGGCGTCGTCGTCGTAGAGCATGGCGCGCAGGCTATCCGAAAGCCACGGCCACCAGCGAGCGGCCGGGGATCCGGAGCGTGCCGTCGGCCGCCGTGTACTGCGCCAGGCGCGCCGCAAGCGAGGCGCGGATCTGCTCGATCTCCGCCTGCGGCCGGGCGAGCACGAGGTCATGCAGCTCGCGTGAGATATCGAGCATCGTCTCCCAGAAGGCGTCGAAGCCCGAGTGCAGTTGTGTCACATCGATGGCGTCGATCACCATGTCGGTGAAGCCGGCTTCCTGCAGTAGCGCACGCAGTTGCTCCTTGTCGCCGAGCGCAAACGGGCCCGGAATGTGCTCCTGAGCGGAGCCCGCTCCCCGCGCCTGCGCCGCGCCGGTGGTAGCGCTCGGGGGCACTGCGGCAGTGGCGGAGCGACCCGTGGGCTGAGCGAGCCCGCGCTCCAGCAGCTCCAACCGTGGTGCCAGCGCCCACGGGTTGGCGGTGAGCGCGTCCCACACGGCGAGCGCGAGGCGTCCACCCGGGCGTAGGACACGGCGCGTCTCGGCCAGCGCGGCGAGTGGGTCGGCCATCAGCATGTAGCCCCAGCGGCACAGCACCGCGTCGACGCTTGCCACCGGCAGATCGATCCATTCGGCGTTCCACACCTGGAACTCCACGTTGGTGAGGTCGAGCTGCCCGGCGCGCACGCGAGCGCCGTCGAGCATCGCCTCGGCTTGGTCGGAGAGGATCACCCCGCCGGTGGGCGCCACCAGCTCGGCGGCCAGCAGGCCGGTCTCCCCCAGGCCGGCCGCCAGCTCGAGCACGCGCTGGCCGGGCTGCGGCTCGATCGCCTCCACCATCCAGTGCGACACCGGTGCCCCCAGCGCGCGGATCTCGTCTTGGCGACGCACCCAGCCGCTCGCGGCCTCCTCCCAATGCACAGCGCTCTGGCGCCGATGCTCCTCCGCGGGATGGGTGCCATCAAGGGAACCCCCCGACGCGGCCCCGCGGCCCGATGAGCCGGCGTTGGCTCTCATCGCAGCTCCCTCCGCAACAGCTTCCCCGACCGCGTGCGCGGCAGGGGACCATCGACCAGCGCCACCTGCTTGGGAACCTTGTAGGGGGCCAACCGCGCCGCGCAGTGCGCGCGCAACTCCTCCGCCGATCCTGGATCGGTCAGCGGCGGCGCGCCGTCGCGCACAACCACCAGCGCCGTAACCGCCTCGCCCCAGCGCTCGTCGGCGCGGCCAATCGCCGCCGCCTCCAGCACCCAAGGATGCTCCTCGAGTACCGCCTCCACCTCGGTGGGCGCCACGTTCTCTCCCCCGCTGACGATCGTGTCGGCCTTGCGTCCCGTTACGTACAAGTTTCCCTCATCGTTCAATCTACCCATATCTCCGGTTCGCAACCATCCATCCTCGCCGGCCGCGCCGCGTGCGACGGTCGGACCGCAAACTTCGATCTCGCCGTCGGGCGCGGTGCGCACGCGCGTACAGAACAATGGCGGGCCAGCGGCGGTATCCCCGACAGACGCATTCACCAGCCCCGCGAGCGGCAACGTCGTCACCTGCGAGCACGCCTCCGTCATGCCGTAGGTGAGACTTACCGGCACCCCGGCGGCGCGCGCGCGCTCCAGCACCGCCGACGGCACCGGGCCGCCGCCGGTGAGCGCACAGCGCAGCAAGGCACCGCCGGCGGAGCCGGTGGTCGGGCGCTCACCGGTGGAGCCGGCAGTCGGGCGCTCAAAGCCACTATCCAGCAGGCGCGTCAGCGTCGTGGCCACCAGCGAAACGAGCGTGACGGCCTCACCTGGGGGCCTGTTCAACTCTTGCAGCGTCAACTCCGTATCGAACCGCTCGTGCACGACCGCCGTGGTGGCGTAGATCGCGCTGCGCATCAAGATCGAGAGCCCTCCAACGTGCGAGAGCGGCAGGTTGCACAGCCACCGCTCATGCTCGTCGAGCCCAAGCGCGACCGCCGAGCCAAGCGCACTCCATAGGAAGTTGCCGTAGGTCAGCTCCACCGGCTTGGGTGCTGAGGTCGTTCCCGAGGTGTGGATCACCGCGGCCACAGCGTCGAGCTCGTGGGTGGCGCCGGCGGCGATGCCGGGTGCGGTGTCGGTGCGCAGCGGTTCATCCACAACCACCACCGCGCCGTCCACGACCGCCGCCCGCTCGCGCTCGCCGAGGCGCAGATCGACCGGCACCGCGACGGCCCCCAACAGCATGCAGGCGTGCAACGCGCAGACGAAGTCGAGACCCGCCGGCAGCGCAATCGCCACCCGCTCCTCGCGCGCCGCGCCGCGCCCAACCAACTCCTCCGCGCCGGCCCGCGCACGCGCGAGCAACTCCGCGTAGGAGCAAGCGCCGCTCGCAGTCCGCACCGCAACCGCCGAGGGGTCAGCCGCCGCCGCGCGCTCCAGCCAAGCCTCAACCGCCATGCCCACAGGCTAGACCGAAAAAGAGGGGCCGGCTTCGCCGGCTTCCAGCCGGCTGCGCGGGTGGGCGGGGTCCTTTAGCCTTCGCGCATGCCTACCACCTGGACCACCGCCGGCGAGTACACCGACATCCGCTACGAGAAGTCAGATCCCGGGGGGATCGCGAAGATCACAATCAACCGCCCCGAGGTGCGCAACGCCTTCCGGCCGCTGACCGTGATCGAGATCTCCCGCGCACTCACACAAGCCCACGAGGACCTTGAGGTCGGGGCGATCGTGCTCACCGGCGAGGGCCCGCTGGCGTTCTGCGCCGGCGGCGACCAGCGCGTGCGTGGTGACTCCGGCTACCTCGCCGAGGACGAGGCCGGCAATCCCGACCCCACCCGCCCGGGCCGCTTCCACGTCACCGACCTGCATGTGCAGATCCGCCGGCTGCCCAAGCCCGTGGTGGCGATGGTCGCCGGGTATGCGATCGGCGGCGGTCACGTGCTGCACCTCGTCTGCGACCTCACGATCGCCGCCGACAACGCCCGCTTCGGGCAGGTTGGCCCGCGCGTGGGCTCCTTCGACGGCGGCTTCGGCGCCGGGCTACTCGCCAACCTGGTCGGCCCCAAGAAGGCGAAGGAGATCTGGTTTCTGTGCCGCCAGTACGACGCCACACAAGCACTTCAGATGGGACTCGTCAACACGGTCGTGCCGCTGGAGCGCCTGCAGGAGGAGACCGTCTCCTGGTGCCGCGAGATGCTGGCGCTCTCCCCGTTTGCGCTGCGCCTGCTGAAGGCCTCGTTCAATGCCGCGGAGGACGGCCTCACCGGGATCCAGCAGCTTGCGCACGACGCCAACCTGCTGTTTTACGGCAGCGAGGAGGCACAGGAGGGCCGCGACGCCTACCGCGAAAAGCGCACCCCCGACTTCTCGAAGTTCCCGCGGAGGGCGTAGCCCGGTGTCCGCGGTCGCGGCCCACCAGGAGGCAAGCGCGGTGCGCATCTGGGTGATGGCAGCGCGCGTGCGCACCCTGCCCGCGGCAATCGCGCCCGTCCTGGTGGGCACCTCGCTGGCGCTGGGCGACGGCCATTTCCGCGCGCTTGCGTTCGTCGCGGCGCTGCTCGGCGCGGTGTTCATCCAGGTTGGCACCAACCTCTCAAACGACTACTCCGACGCGCGGCGCGGCGCCGACACCGAGGACCGCCTCGGGCCGGTGCGCGTCACCGCCGGCGGGCTGGTGCCGCCCCAGCAGGTGCTGATCGCCACCTATGTCACGTTCGGCCTGTCGGTGCTATGCGGCGCTTACCTGATCTCCGTCGCCGGCTGGGGCCTGCTGGCGGTCGGCGCGGCCTCGATCCTCGCCGGCATCCTGTACACCGGCGGGCCACGCCCGTACGGGTACGAAGGGTTGGGAGAGCTGTTCGTGTTCCTCTTCTTCGGGATCGTGGCGGTGGCAGGCTCCTACTACGTGCAGGTGGAGCACCTGCCGTGGCAGGCCTTCGCGTGTGCGGTGCCGGTGGGCCTGCTCGCAAGCGCGATCCTCGTCGTCAACAACGTGCGCGACATCGACACCGACCGCCGCGCCGGCAAGCGCACGCTCGCAGTAAGACTGGGCCGGCGGCGCACCCGCACGCTGTACACCGCAATGCTCGCGATCGCGTTTCTCACCGCGCCGCTGCCGTGGCCGCTCGGCTCGATGAGCGCCTGGCTGCTGCTCCCTTGGGTGGCACTGCCGCTCGCGATATCGCTGACGCGCACGGTGCGCACGCGCCTAGACGGCCCCTCGCTGAACGGCGCGTTGGCGCGCACCGGGCTGTTGCAACTCGTCTTCTGCCTGCTGTTCGCCGCCGGGATCCTTGCCAGCGGCGGCATCGGCTAGTGTCGCGCTGGTTTAATTTGTTTGCAGTTAGGGTAGGTGGTGGTCATGCCTATTCCTTCTGCAGTTGCAATCGAGTTGACTGACGAAGAGCGCGCCGTGTTGGAGGGCTGGACGCGGCGGCGTAAGAGCGCTCAGGCGCTGGCGTTGAGGGCACGTATCGTGCTGATGGCTTCGGAGGGCTTGTGGTCCAACGGCGAGATCGCCGAAGCGTTGGGGGTCTCGCGGCCGACGGTGACGAAGTGGCGTAACCGGTTCGCGCAGCGTCGGTTTGAGGGCCTTGCGGACGAGCCGCGGCCGGGGAAACCGCGGACGATCACAGATGAGCAGGTCGAGGCCGTCGTGACCAAGACGCTGGAGAGCACGCCGAAGAATGCGACGCACTGGTCTACCCGCTCGATGGCCCGGGAGATGGGGATGACCCCTGATGCGGTGATGCGGATCTGGCATGCGTTCGGGCTTGCGCCACACCGCCAGGAGACTTGGAAGCTCTCCAAGGACCCATTGTTCATCGAGAAGGTCCACGACATCTGTGGCCTGTACCTGAACCCACCCGAGCGCGCCGTCGTGCTCTGCGTGGACGAGAAGAGCCAAATCCAGGCTCTCGATCGCACCGCGCCGACGTTGCCGATGCTCCCAGGCACGCCAGAGCGCGCGACGCACGACTACGAGCGGCACGGCACTTCCAGCCTCTACGCGGCGCTGAACCTCAAGAGCGGAGAGGTAATCGGCTCGCTTCACCAACGCCACCGCGCCGTCGAGTTCCTGAAGTTCCTCAAGGCGATCGACCAGAACGTGCCTGCCCATCTCGATGTGCACCTCGTGCTCGACAACGCCTCCAGCCACAAGACCCCGAAGGTCCGACGCTGGCTCACTCAGCACCCACGGTTTCACCTGCACTTCACCCCGACCAGCAGCTCCTGGATCAACCTCGTCGAGCGGTGGTTCGGCGAGCTCACAACCAAGCTCCTGCGCCGCGGCGCACACCGATCCGTCCACGCGCTAAACACCGACATCCGCCGATGGATCGAGACCTGGAACGAAAACCCGCGCCCCTACGTCTGGACCAAGACCGCCGACCAGATCCTCAACACGATCAGCCGCTACTGCCAACGAATCAACCAAACGCGACACTAGCGGATGCAGCTAACCATCGCCGAGCACGTGCTGCCCCTGCGCACGCCGCTGGAGACCTCATACGGCGTCCTACGCGAGCGCCCGATACTGACTGTGACGCTCACCGACCCCGACGGCGCCACCGGTTTTGGCGAAGCGGCTCCGCTCAAGCCCTACGACGGCGTCGGCCTCGCGCGGGTGCGCACCGCATTGGAGGCATACCGCCCGGTGCTGATGCAATCGGCGGGCGCCACTGGTGTGCAGTTGGTCGAGGCGTGCCGGCGTGTGGACGATCTCCCCGCGGCGCTCGCGGCGATCGATCTCGCGCTGTGGGACCGTGCTGGACAGCGCGCCGGCAAGCCGGTGGCGGCACTACTCACCGACGACCCTGCCGCCGAGGTGACGGTCAATGCAACGGTGGGCGCCACCGACCGCGCGGGCGCTGCCGCGCAAGCCATGGATGCGGCGGCGCTGGGATATGGATGCGTGAAGGTGAAGGTAGGGGTCGGCGACGACGCCGGCCGCGTCGCGGCGGTGCGCGCCGCCGTGGGCCCCCACGTGGCGCTGCGCGTGGACGCCAATGGCGCCTGGGACGTGGAGGAGGCGGTGCGCGCGATCGAGATACTCACCCCAGTCGGCTTGGAGCTCGTCGAGGAGCCCACGCACGGGCTGCAGGCGGTGCGCGAGGTGCGCGAGCGCGTAGCGGCGCGCGTGGCAATCGACGAGACCGCGGCCGAGCACGGCGCGCTCGGGGCCGGTGTCGCCGACGCCGTGTGCTTGAAGATCTCCCGCTGCGGCGGCATCGCCGGCCTGCTGGCCGCGGCTGCACTCGTGCGGGCATCTGGCGCGGAGGTCTACCTCGCTTCGAGCTTTGACGGGCCACTCGGCGTCGCCGCTGCCCTGCACGCCGCCGCCGCGCTCGCCTCACGTGGCCCGCTGCCGGCGTGCGGCCTGGCGACGCTCGGGTTGTTCGCCGACCTCGAGAACCCGCTGCCTGTGCGGAACGGCCGCATCGCGGTGCCCGCCGCGCCGGGGTTGGGGGTCAGGCAGCCCAATCGCCTGAGCTGACGCGCCAGGGTGGGGGTCATCCGGCCCAATCGCCTGAGCTGACGCGCCAGGGTCGGGGTCATCCGGCCCAATCGCCTGAGCTGACGCGCCAGGGTCGGGGTCATCCGGCCCAATCGCCTGAGCTGACGCGCCAGGGTCGGGGTCATCCGGCCCAATCGCCTGAGCTGACGCGCCAGGGTCGGGGTCATCCGGCCCAATCGCCTGAGCTGAATTAGCCGGCGATGTGGAGTTATGATCCCGCCTGCGCCGTGAGTCTAAAGAGGCGCACTCTTACAGACCCCACTAAAGGAGACGAATAAATGTCGTACAAGATCAAGGCATGGTTGATTGGGCTGCTGTCGACCATCATGCTCGTCGGCTTCCTGCCAAGCGCGGCTTCCGCGGCGCAGTACTTCGTCGAAACGGAAACCGTTTCCGCAATCACGAATCTTCAGGGCAGCAGCGGAAAATCTACCCTGAGCACCGAAGTCCTCAAAATAAAAGTGTCCATCACGTGCAACGAAGATACTCTCTCCGGCACCCTCAAACCTGAAGGAAAGAGCACCGCCACAATCGAACTCAAAGGCTGTTCGGATGAAAGTGCGGCGAGCTGCAAGGTCAAAGAACCCATCAAGCTCGAAGCCAAAGACAAGTTGGTCGCCGGCGAAACGGCCGTCGAAGACGAGTTCGAACCGCTCACGGGTGAAACATTTGGGACAATCGTGCTTGAAAGCAAGGAAAAAGAAACCTGCGCTCTCAAAGGCACCTACTCCGTGACGGGGACCCAAACGTGCGCACTTCCCAAAGGCGAAGAAAAGTTGACTGAACACGAAGTTGTTTGCACCACGGCCAACGACCACCTGAAAATCGACGGAGCAGCGGGGACATTCACGAGCACTGAGAAAGTTCATCTGGAATCGAAAAAAGGCTTCGGAGAGTTCGAAATCTCGCAGGACGCGCTGACCGCCGTCGGTGGAGGGACCGAACTGAACTTCACCGGCTTGGGAGCCAACACGAGAAAGGAAATCAAGATCGAAAACGTTGGGCTCTCCACCGCATACCTCAAAGAAGAGTGGATCGAAGAAGGCGGTGTGCGCAACGAAACCAACTTCGAAATCGTCGAAGCAATGGGTGGCGCAGGCGTCAACGTTTGCAGAAACCCGTTCACAACCTCCGACGAAGAAGTGCTGGGCGTCCGCGACTGGTGCAACGTGGGTGTGAAGTTCAAGACCGGCACCGCCGGGCTGAACGCGGCCTATGTCGTCAAGGTCAGCTGCTTCTGGGGATACTTCTGGTGCGGCAGAACGAGCAGGATGAACATCAAAAGCTAAGACCTAAAAGCTAAGCCTAAAAGCTAAGACCCTATGAGATCGTGGGCCCCGAGCACGTCGAACGGGACCGCCGGGGCCCACAGTTGGAACTCGCGGGTCGCCTACCTGTCGCCCGACACCGCCCGGGCGACCGCCGCGGGATTCTCCAGTGGCAGGCCGTGACCGCCGGGCGCCGTGAGGAGCTCCCCGTCCGCCAGCAGTTCCACCATCCGCCGGCCCAGAGAGAGAAACTTCGCGTCGCGTTCGCCCACCAGCACAGTGACGGGCAGCGACAGCTCCGTGAGGCGATTCCACAGGGGCTGCATCTCCCCGGTGCCAAGGCCCCGCATCACGGCGGCCAGCGCATCCGGCCGATTGCGGCGCTGGTCGGCACGCGCCAACGCCCCCACCGCCGGGGGGTCCTCGGCGAACAGCGGTTGGGTGCGCCAACGCTCGATGAACTCCTCGTAGGGCTTGTGTTCGAGATCCTCAGCGAGCGCCCGGTCAGAGCGCCGGCGTGCCGCCCGCTCGGCGGCGTTCTCGATCCCCGGGTTGGCGCCCACCAACACCAGCCGCGTCACCCGCTCGGGCGCGGCCAGCGCGACGTGCAGAGCGACGCGCCCACCGAGCGAGTAGCCGCACAGCGCGAAGCGCTCGGGACCGGCGGCGAGCACGTGCTCCACACACCCGGCAAACGAAATCGGCCGCGGCGCGTCCGCCGCCGCGCCGTGGCCAGGCAGGTCGAGGGCGAGAGGGCGATAGCGTTCACGGTCGAGCAGCCCCACCACGCCGTCCCAGGTGCGTTTGGTGCCGCCGAAGCCGTGCAGCAGGAGGACGTTCTCGGGCACACCGCGATCCTATGACCCCAACCGCCACCGACACCTACCTGCTGCTAGGAGCATTCGTGGACGAGCTGGCACGCTGCGGGCTACGCAACGCGTGCACTTCGCCCGGGTCGCGCTGCACACCGTTGGTGCTGAGCCTCGCCGGCGACCCACGGCTGCGCTGCCATTCGCATATCGACGAGCGCTGCAGCGGCTTCTTTGCGCTGGGCCTCGCGAAAGCGACGGGACTGCCGGCGGCGGTGACGTGCACTTCGGGCACCGCCGCGGCGGAGTTGCTGCCAGCCGCAATCGAGGGGCATGAGGCGGGCGTGCCGCTGCTGATCCTCACCGCCGACCGCCCGCCGGAGCTACGCGAGAACGGCGCCGGGCAGACGATCGACCAGGTCAAGCTGTTCGGGAGCGCCGCCAAGTGGTTTTTCGAGGTGGGCACGCACGAGGCGAGCGACGAGCGGCTGCGCTGGATCCGCACCCTCGCCTGCCGCGCCTACTGGCGCACGCTCGAAGGCCGCCCCGGGGTGGTGCACCTCAACTTCCCGCTGCGGGAGCCGCTGGTAAGCAGCGACGGCGAGGCTCTGCCGCGCGACCAGACCGGCAGGACCGACGGTGGGCCGTACGTGCGCCGGACCGCTGCCCACCTGCACGCTCCGAGCGCGATGGCGGAGCTCTCAGCGCTAGTTGCCTCCTGCACACGCGGTGTGGTCGTGGCTGGACGCACCGAGCATGGCGCCCCGCTCAAAGCCGCGGCGGACTTCTGCGCCGCGGCACGCTGGCCGTTGCTGGCCGACCCGCTTTCGGGCGCGCGGTGCGGTGACGCGGCCGTGGCGCACTACGACGCACTGCTGCGCGACGGCAGGTTTGCCGCGGAGATGCGCCCCGACGTGGTGCTTCGCGTAGGTGCACTGCCAACCTCCAAGCCACTGCGTCAATGGTTGCTGGGCCTGCGCGACGTGCCGCAAGTGTTACTCGACCCGATCGGTGACTGGCAGGACCCCGAGGCCCTGCTCAGCGGCTCGCTTCCCCTCGATCCCGTGCGAGCGCTCGACGAGCTGACCGGCGAGCTCCGTGGGCACAACGGATCGGCGTCCAATGCCCAGCTCACGACGCCGTCCCTCGCGCTCGCCGACCTCGACTGGCTGGAGTCGTGGCGCAGCGCCGACGAGCGCGCGGCGGAGGCGCTGCTCGGGGTGCTCGGCGCGAGCGGCCTCAGCGAGCCGACGGTCGCCGCCGAGCTAGGCGTGCTGCTACCCGAGCGGGCGACACTGTTCGTCGCCTCCTCGATGCCGGTGCGCGACATCGAGAGCTTCTGGCCGGTGCGCGCCGACCCGCCCCGCGTGTTGTGCAACCGTGGCGCCAACGGCATCGATGGCACCGTCTCCAGCGCCTTCGGAGCCGCCGCGGCAAGCAGCGGGGCGGGTGGGGGTCCAGTCATCCTGCTGATCGGCGACGTGGCGCTCGCGCACGACATCGGCGGCCTGCTCGCGGCGCGGCGCCTGCAGCTCGATCTAACGATCGTGCTGATCGACAACGGCGGCGGCGGCATCTTCGACTTCCTGCCCGTGGCCGCAACCCAGGAGGACATATACACTCGCCACATCGCCACCCCCCCCGGCCTGGATTTTGCGCACGCCGCGCGGCTGTACGGCCTCGAGCACGAGACCGCAACCGACGTACTTGCCTTCCGCACCGCGCTGGAGCAAGCCCTGACGCAGCGCCCACGGCGAACGGGAATCATCGAGGTCCGCACTGACCGCGCGGAGAACGTGGCGCTGCACCGCCGCGCGTGGGAGGCCGTCGCCGGCGTGTTGGATAGAGGAGCCTGAGCTCCCCACGGAGCTCGAGACACCCGATGCTTGCCTACCTCCTATGGCACCGCCCCGCCGACGGGGTCGAGCGCGAGGCATACGAGCACGCCTGCGAGCGCTTTCACCGCTCATTGCACCACGCCCCGCCAGCCGGCCTGCGCGGCTCGGCGGTGCTGCGTCTCGCCGAGTGCCCGTGGCTGGCCTCCCCGCTAGAGGCCACCTACGAGGATTGGTATCTACTCGACGACTTCACCGCCCTCGGCGTACTGAACGAGGCGGCCGTGGCGCACGGCCACCGCGGCGCGCACGATGGGGTCGCCCGACACTTCGGCACCGGCGCGGGCGGGTTGTACGGCCTGCTGGAGGGCCACGCCGACCTCGCCGACGCGCCGCACGCCGTGTGGGTCTCCCGCCCCCCAGGCGAGCCGTGCGGCGAGCTGGCGCAACTGCTCGCGGACGGCATCGACCCGGCGCACACCAGCCTGTGGCGCCGAGCGCTCGTGTTCGGCCCCGCCCCCGAGTACTGCCTGCTCGCGCCGGAGACCCCGCAGGGTGTCGCTCCCACACGCCTGCCGAACGGCTGGCGGGCCGTCGTCTCCGACCGCGCGCCGATCTGGCACGGTTAACCCTCATGATCCTTTAGGTAACGCGGAAGTCTCTGATCCTGTCGACGAGTTTCCAAGCCTCGCTGCTCGGGTTGCTCCGTGCTTGGCTACCGTTGCGGGCGTGCATCTTGTCGAGATGCTTCGCGCGCTTCGCCGCATCGGGGTAACGGACCACCAATTCACCGAGCGCCTGCGGGCTGAGCGTCTTTCCGCATCGGAGAAGCTCTTTTGCGAGGTGTTGCGCGCGAGCGCGCTCGATATAGGCTGTTTGATCTCTGTAGTGCAGTATTAACCAAAGCTCGAAACAAGGGTGTGTGACCGCCACCTTGATGCCGTTACTTTCAGCAAGTTGTATTGCCTCCCCCAACTTCGGGTGCTCATCGACATCGAACACACACCAGATCTCGTCGTGAGCCCGTCCACGTCCACGCCGAGCATCCAGCATCTCCCGCTTTCTCACCGCGACGGCCCGTTCGACCAATGACAGCGGAGCAGCACCTGTGAACTCATCGATCGTAACGATCACGTTGCGTCGGTTGAGGCGCCACCAATGCTTAAAGTAGCCGTCCTCTGTTCGCGCCCCCTCAACGAAAACCAGAATTTGCAGCATCTGCTGCTGTGGCACAGCACGCGGCCATGGTGCTCCTCGTGGGCGGTGCCTTGCCACGTCTAATCGGTTGGGAGCGGCAGTTCGACGGCGCTGTCAAAGTCTCGTTGAGACAGGATTGGCGTAGCGCCATATCGGCCATCAAGATAGCGACGTCCAATGGCCTCATTCTTCCGTGGGCTGAAGTCCGTGAGGGGATACAAACGGCTGTTTCCGTCGGCCTGCTTATCCGTAAACCAGATCTGATCGCGCCCAAGAAGACTATTCTCGTTTGAGTCACCGAGCATCGTCGGATCGTGGGCATTGAAAACCAGTTGGGCTCGGTGAGGGTTTGTGTGAGAGCCTTGGAACAGTCTCACCAACTGCGCAACCAGAGTAGGATGCAAACTCGCGTCGAGCTCATCCGCGAGCAGGACGACGCCGTCGGAAAGCGCGGCTACAACAGCACCAATGAGACCCAACCAGACCTGAGTTCCCATCGACTCCCACTCCAGCGGGAGCTCCACCGGTTCCTTCGCGCCCTGGTGAACAAGCGTAAACCCAATGGCGTTGAGCTTGAGCGACGGATCGGCCTCGTTGCTGTCGGGCCGGTCCTCGTCTCCTAGGATCTCACGAATTGCACGCTTCATCTGTTCCTCTACGAGCGGATCGATGGCAAGCTCATGCTCCTTGGCATCTACGATTCCGAAGTCGGCCGCACGCAACATGCTCAAAATGCGCTCGCGTCTGTCCTCGTGCTTTAGCTGCTCGATCGTAAATGCCTGCCTACCGGGGCGGTTGCCACTGCGGGCAAACCGGAGATTGCGACGGAACCAAGTATGCAGGGGAAGAAGAAGCGAGTGATTTGCCGCCGCCGCCGTGGAAAGGAACAGAGCGTTGGGACGTAGAAGCCTCTCTACGGTGCGTGTTTCGCTACGCCCGGCCGACCCGGCCTCGACTTGCTCGCCCTTGCGATCAAACAAAAGGGCGGGCCGACCACGGGGATACCGGAAAGCCCACTCCTCCAAGATATGCTCGCCGTCAAGAGCGAACCCGTACTCGTGGCGAACGCCGTCAAGGACGAGATCGATTTCATAACGCGACGGGCGTCGCTCAGCCTCGGTATCCAGACGAAACGGCCATCGCTCGCCCGAGCGTAGATCTCGCCGAAACGACTCCAGAACGTACATTCGCATGTCGTCCATCGCCTCCAAAAAGTTCGACTTGCCGGAGGCATTGGCGCCGAAAATACCTACTACTGGAACGACCTTGATCGGCCGGCCTGACTCTTGCCAACTGATCTCACGCACGACTTGCGGCTCGGACCGGGAGGTTGCGATCATCGAGAAGTCGATCTGGTCGCGAAACGACCGAGCGTTCTCAGCGCGGAACGCGAGCAGCATTGATGCGTGATGTGCTACCCGACCCTGCATCAGAGCTACATTATTGCAGAAAAATTGCGCGATTGGGGCTTTATGCCTTGCTGCTCTGCTCTCACACTTGCGTCAACAACATGCTACTTCGTCGCCGCGTGGACAGGTGCAGCCAACGCGTGTACCTCACCCCGCCAGTAGCGGTAAGAGTGCCGCTAGCTTGACCTCGGTCTCCGCCAGCTCCTCCGAAGGGTCGGAGTCACGCACGACGCCTACGCCGGCGTAGCATCGGGCGACGCGGCCACGCAGCAACGCGCAGCGCAAGGCGACGCAGAACTCGCCGTCGCCAGTGGCGTCAGCCCAGCCGACGGGGCCGGCATACCAGCCGCGGTCAAGGCCCTCCAGGGCGGGGATCAAAGGCCGCGCGCGCTCCAGCGGCTCGCCGCCGACGGCAGGTGTGGGGTGCATCAGCTCGAGCAGCTCGATCACGTCGAGCGGCTGCGCGAGCTGGGCGCGGATCGGGGTGCCGAGGTGCTGGATGTTGGCGACCCTCACCAGCATTGGCTCCGGCGAAGCGGCCGTCCACAGCGCGTGCTGGCGCAGAGCGCGCTCGATCCGGCGGATCACGATCGCGTGCTCCTCGCGGTCCTTACTGGAGTGCATCAGCTGTTCGCCGAGGTGATCGTCGACGGCGGGGTCGGCGCTACGGCGCATCGAGCCGGCGAGCGCGAGCGTGCTAACGCGGTGGCCCTCGCGGCGCACCAGCAGCTCGGGGCTGGCGGCGACGAACGCGGCATCGCCACGGCCCACGCAGAACACCGTGCACGCGGGGAAGCCCTCACGCAGCACCCCGAACAGCGCAGCTGGATCGTGGTCTCGTGGGGCGTGCACCTGCACCTCGCGCGCGAGCACAACCTTCTCCAGCTGCCCGGAGCGGATCAGCTCGACGGCGCGCGCGACGGCGGCCTCGTAATGCTCGGGCGGCATCGCGCTTGCGATCCGGTAGCGACCTGTCGGCGCGGGATCGAGCAGTGGTAGCGGTTCCTCGCGCAGCCCACCGACACGTCGCTCCAGGCGAGCGAGCAGCTCCTCGGCGGTGTCGTCGGGGGCGGCAAGCGCGCACAGCGTCATACGCACACGCACACCCGCTGTCGCCGTCGCCGTCGCGCGCGCGCCGGAGCGCCGCTCGCGCGTGAAGGTGACCTGTGGCACAACCAGCGAGGCAGGGGCAAACCCGGCCCAAGCCGGGTCGGCACCACCCTCGGCGGCGAACGCAAAGCCGCCCAGCGCGATTGGGCCACCGCTAGTCGAGCTGCCGTCGGCGGACTCATCAGGCGGGTCGCTGACGGCGGCGGCGGCGAGCGCCCGCCAGCGGTCGGCGACAGTGGCGAAGCGCTCAGGCCCGGTCGCCGTCAAGCAGACCGCCTCGCCGAGCGCGGCCAGTACGCGCGCCCCGCGCTCGGGCTGCTCTAAGAGAAACCACGGCTCGCCCGCGATCCGAGAGGCAGCAACAACGGCACTGGGGTCGACCTCGTCGGGCAGTGCCACCGTAAGCGCCGCCAGCGTCTGGCGGCCGCTGCGCCGCGCGCGCTTGACCGCGAGCTGCAGGTGCGCATCCAAGCGTTCGCGGTCGACCTCGGCGAGGGCGAAAGCCCCCGACAGCGCGGGCAACGAGCGGGGGGCAGTGTGCGGCGTCTGGTTGGGGGTCCTTGTGCGAGCCATCCAGGGAGAGCGGCCTCACGGCACCCCATGAGCGTATCGCGTCCCCGAGATAGCTTGGAAGCCGGGCTTGAGGCCCTGGCTTGAGGCCCCTGGCTTGAGGGCCTGGCTTCAGGCCCTGGCTTGAGGGCCTGGCTTGGGGCCCTGGCTTGAGGCCCCTGGCTTGAGGGCCTGGCTTCAGGCCCTGGCTTGAGGGCCTGGCTTCAGGCCCTGGCTTGAGGCCCCTGGCTTGAGGGCCTGGCTTCAGGCCCTGGCTTGAGGGCCTGGCTTCAGGCCCTGGCTTGAGGGCCTGGCTTCAGGCCCTGGCTTGAGGGCCTGGCTTCAGGCCCTGGCTTGAGGGCCTGGCTTCAGGCCCTGGCTTGAGGGCCTGGCTTCAGGCCCTGGCTTGAGGGCCTGGCTTGAGGGCCTGGCTTCAGGCCCTGGCTTGAGGGCCTGGCTTCAGGCCCTGGCTTGAGGGCCTGGCTTCAGGCCCTGGCTTGAGGGCCTGGCTTCAGGCCCTGGCTTGAGGGCCTGGCTTCAGGCCCTGGCTTGAGGGCCTGGCTTCAGGCCCTGGCTTGAGGGCCTGGCTTCAGGCCCTGGCTTGAGGGCCTGGCTTCAGGCCCTGGCTTGAGGGCCTGGCTTCAGGCCCTGGCTTGAGGGCCTGGCTTGAGGCCCGCCGCCCTACGTCTCGCTGCGTCCGCGGGCGATCGCGATCTCACCCGTGCGCATCATCTCGATAAGGCCGAACGGCCGCACCATGTCCTCGAACGCCTGGATCTTCTCGGTGGTGCCGGTGATCTCGACGATGATCGAGCGCTTGGTGACGTCCACCACCTTGCCGCGGAAGATCTCGGCGATCTGCATCAGCTCGCCGCGTTGAGCCCCGTCAGTTGCGACCTTGAACATCGCCAGCTCGCGCGAGACGGTGTCGCCAGGATCGAGGTCGCGGATCTTCAGCACGTTGATGAGCTTGTGCAGTTGCTTTGTCACCTGGTCGATCGGGTGCAGCGCACCATCGACGGTGAGCGTCACGCGCGAGACGCGCTCGTCGTCGGTGGGGCCGACGGTGAGCGTGTCAATGTTGAAGCCACGGCGGGCAAACAGACCGGCGATGCGGGTCAGCACCCCCGACTTGTTTTCGACGAGGATCGACAGCACGTGCTTGCGCCCGGTGCGCAGGTTGCCGGAGGTTTCCAGCTCAGCGAGGTTGAGCGGCGCCTTGGTGGCTGGTTCAGCCATCAGCCAACCATCTCCCTTGCGGCCTGACCAGCGGGAATCATTGGATAGGTGTTCTCCTCGCGGGTGACGCGCACGTCCACGACGACGGGGCCCTCCGTTGCGATCGCGCGCTTGATGTCGTCGACCAACGTGTGCTTGTCCTCGAAGCGCATCCCAGTGGCGCCGTAGGCCTCGGCGAGCTTGACGAAGTCGGGAAACTTGCCCATGTCGACATGGGAGTAGCGGCCGTCCCAAAAGAGCTCCTGCCATTGGCGCACCATGCCGAGGTAGCCGTTGTTCATGATGAACACCTTGATCGGGATCTGCTCCTGCGCGCAGGTCGCAAGCTCCTGGGCGTTCATCTGCACTGAGCCGTCCCCGGCGACACAACAAACGAGGCGATCGGGGCAGCCGACGGCGGCACCCATCGCGGCGGGCAGACCGAAGCCCATCGTGCCGAGGCCGCCGGAGTTGATCCAGCGCCGCGGCGCTGGGAAGTCGTAGTACTGGGCGGTCCACATCTGGTGCTGGCCGACGTCGCTGGCAATGATCGCCTCGCCGCCGGTGACCTCATGCAGTGCCTGAATCAGGTACTGGGGCTTGATCTCGGCGTCGCTGCTGTCTTCGTATTTGAGCGGGTACTGCTTGCGCCACCCTTCAATGCGATCCCACCACTCCGCCAGGCGCGCGGGGTCAGCTCCGAGCGCGCGATACTCGATCGCGAGCTTCGCCAAAACGTTGCGGGCGTCGCCGACGATCGGGATGTGCGCCGGCACATTCTTCGATATCTCCGCCGGGTCGACATCGATGTGGATGAACTTCGCACGGGGCGCAAACTCGGACAGCTTGCCGGTGATGCGATCGTCGAAGCGCGCGCCGACGGCGCAGATCAGGTCGGCCTCGTCCATCGCGTAGTTGGCGGTGCGGGTACCGTGCATGCCGAGCATGCCAAGCCATTGGGGATTAAGTTCCCCAAGCCCGCCCTCCCCCAGCTCCCCGCTAATCCGCGCGGGGAGGGCACCGAGGCCCATCAGCGTGCATGTGACCGGGAAGCGGTCGCAGCCGGCAAGCTCGACCAGCTCAGCGGAGGCGTTGGCGTTGACGACGCCCCCACCGGCGTAGATCACGGGACGCTGCGCGGCGGCGAGCGCCTTGGCGGCCTGGCGGATTTGCTTCTGGTTGCCCTCCAGTGTCGGCTGGTAGCCGGGCAGACGTATGTCGGTGACGGGCTCATAGGCAATCTCGGCGCGCGAGAGGTCCTGTGGGATGTCCACCAGCACCGGGCCCGGTCTGCCCGTGGAGGCGACGTGGAAGGCCTCGTGAATCGCACGCGGGATCTCCAGCGGGTGCTGGATCATGAAGGAGTGCTTCACGACGGGCATCGTGATCCCAATCGTGTCGGCCTCCTGAAAGCCGTCGGTGCCGAGTAGCTCGGTGCGCACCTGGCCGGTTATGAAAACCACCGGCACGGAATCCATCATCGCGTCGCAGATCGGCGTAATCAGGTTGGTCGCCCCAGGACCGGAGGTGGCAAACGCCACGCCGACTTTGCCGGTGGCCTTCGCGTATCCCTCCGCGGCGTGGCCGCCGCCGGCCTCGTGGCGCACGAGGATGTGACGAATGCCGGCATCGACGAAGGCGTCGTAGGTGGGCAGATTGGCGCCGCCGGGCAGACCAAAGACGACCTCAACCCCCTCCGCCTTGAGGCTTTCCATCAGTGCGTCAACCGCGCGCATGCAATCCAGCCGCCTTTCCAATCCACTCGAAACGGGTCAAAAAGGCAGTGTACCAGCGGGTTTTGCGTCGCTAGGCGGAGCCGATCGCGATCCCGATCGCCAGCGCGATTGCACCGCCGACGGTGACTACCAGCAGCGAGGAGCGCATCGAGACGCGCAGGAAGCGTTTGCGCACCCAGGCGATCGCGAACAGCTCGAAGGCCACGACGATTCCCGCGATGAACAACGCTTTGTGGACATTGGAGATGAAGAACGGCAGCGTGTGGAAGATCCCCCCCAGGGTGGTCATTCCACCGGTGATCGCGCCGCGCACGACCGCCGAGCCGCGCCCGGTTTGCTCTCCTGTGTCTGACAGCGCCTCCGACCAGCCCATGCTCACGCCGGCGCCCAGCGCCGTCGAGAAGCCGACCAGCAGCGCGACGCGCGAATTAGATGAGACCGCCGCGGCGAAGATCGGCGGCAGCGAGGAAACGGTGCCATCGATCATTCCCACCAGTGCTGGTTGCACGACGCGCAGCACGAAATCGCGCTCGTTGGAGAAGCCGGCGCGGTGGATCAGCCGAGCAATCCACGAGCTGTGCGTGACCAGCGGCGAGGCGTCTGCGTCCATGCACGTTTTATAGAGCCCACGCCGGTTTGGGCTCCCTAATGTTGGCTGTACCGGTGTTTCAGCCTCGCGCCGCGGAGGACGGCCGCCACGATTCCGGCGGAAGCGTCTGCTCCGGATCCCCGCCCACCCACTCGAGCTCGGTGCCGCAGCGCGTGCAGAGTGCGTCGTAGATCTTGGTGACGCGCCCGCAGCGGGGACAGCGGCGGCGCAGCTCGTTGCTCTCCATGCGGTAGGCAATCGCAGCGAGCAAGCCGAACACCGGCACGGCCCCCGAGATCAGAAACCACAAAATGAACGAGCTGCCCTTGAAACGGCCGACGATCCCGCCCGCGAGCCCAAAAAAGAGAGCGATGACCACGTACCCCATCGCGTCGGAGTGTCCTTCTCAGAAGAGGACGCGCAGCGCCCAGATGAGGGCGACGACCGCGAGGATCGCGAGTACCGGGAGCGCGATCGCAAGCGCGATGCCGATCACGATCTTCAGCAGCACATAACCAGCCAGCAGCACGATCAG
This sequence comes from uncultured Solirubrobacterales bacterium, assembly GCA_963825025.1. Taxonomy (GTDB): domain Bacteria; phylum Actinomycetota; class Thermoleophilia; order Solirubrobacterales; family Solirubrobacteraceae; genus Palsa-744. The sequence goes on along the minus strand of CAWGRJ010000005.1, from coordinate 312,455 downwards.
GCCAGCGACAACCGTACGCCCCAGCGAGCGCGAGGAAGAGGAGGTTGTGGGGGATTCGCCGCTCATGTACCTAACAGGATGGTAGCGCTCGCAAGGTGAGGTGCGATCAGGTTGCGGAATATCGCGCTCGAAGACGGTACGGCCAGCCGCGCCGCGACGCCCAACACCGACGCCGAGCAGCGACGCCGAACACCAAAGCCGGGCAGGACGCCAAACACCGAAGCCGAGCGGCGACGCCAGGCAGCGACCCGAACAGCGAAGCCGGGCAGGGATGCCAGGTTGTGGCCACTCGAGCGGTGCGATACGGCCGGGCAGGAGCTCGACACCCCGGCCCGGCCGCACGCATCTGCTCCGCCAGTCCGCGGTCGAGGGGAGCCGCGAAGGCGAGTTCTCGAGGACTCCGACACCCTTGGACCAAGCTTCGGGGATCCTCGGAGCTACTTGATCGGTCGTTTTTAGTTATCCGTATGTGCGAAGACGGCCGAGCTCCCCCGCGATGCGCGCCGCCGCGAGATCGGTGCCGTCGGGACGGAGATCCCGCCCTCCCCGTCCGATACCGGCGAGGCGAAATCGCTTTACTGCCGGCCGCTGGGCGGGGTGAGCAGGGCTCCTAAGATCATCCTCCGGCAGCAGGAGGAACCGCCGGCCGGATGATTGGGTTGGACGTGGAGGGTTCATAGCCAGCATATTGCCCGCCGGGGGCAATATTGCCTTTGGCCCGAAGTCCAAGATGCGCGCAAATGCGGTGTTGCAGTTGCTCAGGCTCAGATGCCCAGCTGCTCATGCACCAGCTGCGTGACCGCGCCGCCGTCGGCACGCCCCTTGGTCGCACGCATCACCTGGCCGACGATCGGCCCAATCGCCTTGGCGTTGCCGGCGCGCACGTTGGCGGCGGCCTCAGGGTGCGCGGCCAACGCCTCGGCGACGATCGACGCCAGCTCATCGCCGCCGTCAATCGCGGCCAGTCCCTCGGCGGCGACGATTGCCTGTGGATCGCCCCCCTCGGCGACGAGCCGGTCGAGCACCTGACGGCCGGCGCCGACGCTGATGCGCTTGGCGGCAACGAGGCCAACCAGTCCCGCCAACGCGCCGGGCTCCACGCGACAGGCGCCGGGATCCTGGCCGTCGTCAAGCCGCGCGAGCAGATCGCCCGAGACCCAGTTGGCGAGCGTCTGGGGCGGCGGCGCAGGATCGACCCCGGCGCCGACAGCGGCCTCGAAGTAGTCGCCGAGCTCGGCGCGGAAGGCGAGCAGGCGGGCGCTGTCGGCGGACAGCCCGAAGGCTTGCTCGAAGCGCTCGGCGCGCGCGGCTGGCAGCTCCGGCAGCGCCGCGCGGGCAGCGTCGAGCATTGCGTCGTCGATCGCAACCGGCAGCAGGTCGGGCTCGGGGAAGTAGCGGTAGTCGTGGGCCTCCTCCTTGGAACGCAGCGAGGTGATGCGCTCAGAGGCGGGGTCGAAGTGCAGCGTCTCTTGGCGCACCACACCACCGTCGCGCAGGACCGCCTCCTGGCGCGCGACCTCGGCGCGGATGCCGCGTTCGATGAAGCGGAAGGAGTTCATGTTCTTCAGCTCGGTCTTCACGCCCAGCTGCTCGCTGCCGACGGGCCGCAGCGAGATGTTGGCGTCGCAGCGCAGTGAGCCCTCCTCCATGTTGACGTCGGAGACGCCAAGCACGCGCATCGTGGTGCGCAGCAACCGCAGCCACTCGCCCGCCTGCTCGGCGGAGCGCAGGTCGGGCTCGGTGACGATCTCCGCCAACGGGGTGCCGCCGCGGTTGAAGTCGACGATCGAAGCATCCGATCCGTGGATGCGCCCCGAGGCGCCGACGTGTACGAGCTTGGCGGCGTCCTCCTCGAGATGCACACGGTGGATGCGCACCTCCCCCAGGCTCCCGCCGCTGCACAGTGGAAGGTCGTACTGGGAGATCTGGTAGCCCTTCGGGAGGTCGGGGTAAAAGTAGTTCTTGCGGTGGAAGATCGAGCGCGGCGCGAGCTCGGAGCCCAGCGCCAAGCCGATCATCAACCCGAAGTGAACGGCGCGCGCGTTGGCGACCGGCAAGCTGCCGGGCAGACCCAAGCAGACCGCGCAGGTGTGGGTGTTGGGAGGATCGCCGAAAGAGAGCTCGCAGCCACAGAACATCTTGGTGGCAGTCGCCAACTGGATGTGGATCTCCAGGCCGATGACCGGTTCGTACTCAACGGCGCTCATGCCTCACACTCACTCATGCCATCCACCCATCCGCATCCCTCCTCAAGAGCCCTCATGCGCCGGCCCCCTGCCGCGCGGCGCTCCCATCGAAGCCGATCGCCCGCTCCAGCGCATACGCGGCGTCGAGCAGACGGTTCTCGCTGAACACCGGTCCGGCGATCTGCAAGCCGACAGGCAGCTCACCGCCGGCGCCGTCGGGCGCCATCCCGGCGGGGATCGAGATTGCGGGAATGCCGGCGAGCGACATCGGGACGGTGCAGAAGTCGTTGACGTACATCGACCACGGGTCGCCGGTGCGCTCCCCGAGCGGGAAGGCAACAGTGGGAGAGGTGGGCGTAAGGATGAAGTCGACCTCCGCGAAGGCGGCATCGAAATCGGCGACGATCTTCGTGCGCACGCGCTGCGCACGGCCGTAGTAAGCGTCGTAGTAACCGGCGGAGAGCGCGTAGGTGCCGAGCATGATGCGCCGCTTGACCTCGGCACCGAAGCCGTCGTGGCGGGTGAGGGTGTAAAGGTCGAGCAGGTCGTCGGCGCCATCGGCGCGTAGCCCGTAGCGCACGCCGTCGAAGCGGGCCAGGTTGGAGGAGGCCTCGGCCGGGGCGAGCACGTAGTAGGCGGACAGGCCGTGAGGAGCGTGCGGCAGACGGACCTCGTGGAGCTCGGCGCCGAGTTCCTCAGCACGCGCCAAGCAGGCGCGAAATGCGTCGAGCACCCCTGGGTCGACCCCCTCGCCGGTGAGCTCCGCCGGGACACCCAATCGCACCCTGCCTCGGCGCCCCCCCGCATCCAGGCGCTCGGCTGAGGGCAACACGATCTCCTCCGGGAAGCTGAGCGACGTGGCATCGCACTCGTCGAGCCCAACCATGTGGCGTAGCAGCAGCGCCGCATCGGTGACATCGCGCGTGAGCGGCCCGGCCTGATCCAACGAGGAGGCGAACGCGATCATGCCGTAGCGCGAGACGGCGCCGTAGGTCGGTTTGAGGCCGACGATCCCGCACAGCGCGGCGGGCTGGCGGATCGAGCCGCCGGTGTCGGTGCCGAGCGCCCAGGGGGCGAGGCCGGCAGCGACGGCGGCGGCACTGCCCCCCGAGGAGCCGCCGGGCACGCGCGTGCGATCCCACGGGTTCAGCACCGGGCCGAACGCGGAGTTCTCGTTGGAGGAGCCCATCGCGAACTCGTCCTGGTTGGTCTTGCCCAACAGTGGTGTTCCGGCCGCCGCCAGCCGCGCGACGGCGGTGGCGGTGTAGGGCGGGCGATAGCCGGCGAGGATGCGTGAACCGGACTGCGAAGGTACGCCTGCCGTGCAAAATAGGTCCTTGACGGCCAGCGGCACGCCGCGCAGGGCAGCCTCTTGGCTCGGATCGGCGGGCACGCCCTCGGCAACCCAGGTGAAGCAGTTCAGGTCATCCCGCGCCGCTCGCTCCCGGTAGACGGAGAACAACTCGGATGGACTGATTTCCCCCGCCGCTATCGCCGCAACCGCCTGGGCCGCGGAAAGTCCGACGAGGTCCTGGGCGCTCATGCCTGCGGGCTGGGGACCAAGAATCCCCCATCGCTGACCGCGGGGGCCTGTGCGAGCGCGACCTCGCGCGGGAACGACTCGCGCGGCTGGTCGGGACGCAGACGGCCGACGACCTCCACCACGTGCGAGGTCGCAGGCACGTCATCGAGGTTGAGCTCGCCGATCTTGGCGATGTGGTCGAGCACGCCGGATAGCTCGCGTGCCATCGACTCGACCTCGTCCTCGTCAAGCTTTAGGCGCGCCAGACGCGCCACGTGCAGAACCTCATCGCGATCGATCATCGGGCGGGGATTCTGACGGAAAAAGAGAGGCCCGGCGGCGCCACCCTCTATGTACCGGCCGGCGGCGCCTCGCGCGGCGGCGAGGTGTCCGGCGGGTAGAGGCCGGTGCGTTCGTCGCGCAGCGACTGCCAGCCGCCGACCAGCACCAGCAGCGCGCCGACGAGTGCCAACCACGCCCCGGAGCACAGCATGGTCGCGTGATCCGGTCGCTCCAACAGTCTCACCAAGGCCGCGATCGTCGCGAGGATCCCGAACAGCGTGCTCCACACCGCGGCGGCGACGGGGATCGCGGTGGTGCGCTCGGTGACCGTGGCTAGCACCAGCGCGATTGCGCTGCCGGCGGCGAGGATCAGCAGCGCGACCGCCACGCCGAAGGTGTCCCACGCGGAGAGCTTGCCCTGCGCGTTCTCGTACCACGGCAGCGTCAGCGCGACAATCAGGCAGATGGCTCCCGCCAACGCGATCAGCTCCCCGGAGCGCAGGCGGCGCAGGCTCACCGGGCCCGCCCAATCCCGCATGACAACGCAAACCGATCGAACGCAAACCGATCGAACGCAAACCGATCGCGCCCACCCATCCGCACACGACGCACCAGCCCCCTCACGCCTGCTCCATCCCCGCCTGGCGGCGTGCGGCCTCGAGCGTGTTGCGCAACAACAGCGCGATCGTCATTGGGCCGACGCCGCCGGGGACCGGGGTGATCGCCGAGGCGAGCGGCGACACTGCCGCGAAATCGACGTCGCCGACGAGACCGCTGGTGTTGCCGGCCTGCTCGGGTGTGAGACGGTTGATGCCGACGTCGACCACCACCGCCCCGGGCTTGACGAACTCGGCGCCGACCAGGCGTGGGCGGCCGAGCGCGGCGATCAGGATGTCGGCACGAGCGCAGACGGCCGCCAGGTCGCGCGTGCGGGAGTGACAGACGGTGACGGTGGCGTTGGCGGCCAGCAGCAGCTGTGACATCGGCTTGCCGAAGAGGTTGGAGCGGCCGACGATCACCGCCTCTGCACCTTCAATCAAATCCCTCCCCCCACCACCGACACTCCCCAGCAGCTCCATCACACCCAGGGGGGTGCATGGCCGCAGGCCGGGCCGTCCGAGCGACAGCAGGCCGGCGTTGATCGGCGTTAGGCCATCCACGTCCTTGGCTGGGTCGATCAATCCGGTCAGCGCTGGGCCTTCGAGGTGCGAGGGCACCGGCAACTGCAACAGCACTCCGTTGACGGCGTCGTCGGCGTTGAGGCTTTCGAGCAGCTCTGTCACCTGCGCGAAGGTGGCGTCGGCGGGCAACCGCTTGTCGAAGGGCGTCATCCCGACCTCCGCGCAAGCGCGCTGCTTACCTCCCACGTAGACAGCGGAGCCGGGGTCCTCGCCGACCAGCACCGTCGCCAGACCGGGCGGGCGCCCGGTGCGCTCGACGAATCTGCGCACGTCCTGCGCCACCTGTGCGCGAACGCGCGCGGCGATCGCCTTCCCGTCAATGATCGTGGCACTCATGACGGGCAGATGCTACCGGCGGGTGACCGGGGCGAGCTCGGACATCAGCTTGCGCTCGGTGCCGTCACGAGCGAAGCGCACGACGATCACCCCGTGGGGCTCCACAGCAGTGATGACGCCCTCGCCGAGGGAAGCGTGGGTGACATCCTCACCCAAACGGAAGGAATCCCCGCCGCTCGTGCCCGGCCCACGGGCCGCCGTGATACCGCCCGTAGGCACGTGGGAGGCGGCGGCGCGAGCCGCGGCCTGCCAGCTCCCGACCCCCACGAGCGCGCGGTTGGATGGACGCGCACCCGGCTCATTGGACCAGCCGAGCCCGCCACCGCCGGCGGCGCTCGCCACAACCAGCGGCGAGGGCTCGCGCTTGGTGAGCTCGGCGGGGATCTCGTCGAGGAAGCGGCTCGGCAAACCGTAGGTCGCCGAGCCGAACACCGTGCGGCGGCGCGCGTAGGTGAGGTACAGCTTGCGCATCGCGCGGGTGACTCCGACATAGAAGAGACGCCGCTCCTCCTCCAGCCCGCCCTCGTCCAAGGCGCGCGAATGTGGGAACACGCCATCCTCGCAGCCGGCGATGAACACCGTGTGGTACTCGAGGCCCTTCGCGTTGTGGAGCGTCATCAGCGTCACCAGCCCCTCGTCCTCACTGCGGGAGTCGGCGTCGGCGACCAACGCGATCTGCTGCAAGAACACGTCGAGCGTGCCAGATTCTTGCTCGGCGTTGGCGTCGAACTCGCGCCCCACCCCGACCAACTCCTCCAGGTTCTCGATCCGCCCCTGCGCCTCGATCGTGTGCTCGGCTTCGAGCGCCTCGATGTAGCCGGTTTGCGAGAGCACCGCCTCGAGCAGGTCCCCCACGGATACGTCCTGCGGCGCCCGGCCCACAGCCGTCGACCCGCCCTGCGCTCCATCGTCACCGCTCGATCGACCACCCTGGACAGCCTCACCCGAAACCGCCGGCCCGTCCGGGGAGGCGATACCCGCGCGCATGCGCAGATCCTCCATCGTGTCCATGAAGCGCCGCAGCGCCTTCACCGCGGCGGCGCCGAGGCCGGGGATCCGATCGGGCGCGGCGGCGGCCTCCCACACCGAGACGCCGAGCGTGGCCGAGTAGGCGACGATGCGTCCGAGCGAGGTCTGCCCAAGGCCGCGTCGCGGCGAGTTGGCGATACGCGTAAAGCTGACCACGTCGAACGGGTTGGCCAGCCACGAGAGGTAGGCGATCGCATCCTTGATCTCAGCGCGCTCGTAGAACTTCGTGCCCCCGATCACCTGGTAGGCGATCTCGCGCCGCACGAGCGTGTCCTCCAGCACGCGCGACATCGCATTGGTGCGATAGAGCACGGCGATCTCCGTGCGCGAGGCGGGGTGGGCGGGGTCCGGTTCCAGCAGACGCTCGATCTCGCCGACGATGAAGCGCGCCTCGGCGTGCTCGTCCTCGAGCTCGCCCACGCAGATCGGCTCGCCCGTACCGAGATCGCTCCACAGGCGCTTGGCGATCCCGCCGCGGTTGTTGGCGATCACGGCGTTGGCGGCGGAGAGGATCGTCTCGGTGGAGCGGTAGTTCTGCTCGAGCTTCACCACGCGCGCGTCGGGGAAGTCCTCCTGAAAGTCGAGGAGGTTGCGGATGTCGGCGTTGCGGAAGCTGTAGATCGACTGCGCGTCATCGCCCACCACGGCAAGATTGCGGTGGCCGGGAACGTGGACGCGCTCTCCACGCGCCGGCGCCCGGCGGCCACCCCCCACCAGCAGTTGCAGGAAGCGGTACTGCGCGTAGTTGGTGTCCTGGTACTCGTCGACAAGCACGTGGCGGAAGCTTTCGCTGTAGCGCACGCGCACCTCCTCGTAGAGCTCCAGCAGGTTGACCGTGCGGAACAGCAGGTCGTCGAAATCCATCGCGTTCATCCGCAGCAGGTCGCGCTCGTACAACGTGTACACCTCGCCGACCATCTCCTCGAACTGGGAGCCAACCGCCTGGCTGTAGGAAGCGGCGTCGGTGAGCTTGTTCTTCGCCGAGGAGATCTGGTTGTGGATCGCCGCCGGCGTGTAACGCTTGGGATCGACACCGACCGCGTCCATGCAGCGCTTGGTGAGTCGGCGCGCGTCGGCCTGGTCGTAGATCGTGAACTGCCGCGTATACCCAAGGCGCTCGGCCTCGGCGCGCAGGATGCGGGCGCAGGCGGCGTGGAAGGTCATCAGCCACATGCCGCGCGTGCTGCGGCCGAGCAGCCGCTCGACCCGCTCGCGCATCTCCTGGGCGGCCTTGTTGGTGAACGTGATCGCAAGAATCTCGCCCGCCTGCGCCTGGTCGGTGTAGATCAGGTGGGCGAGGCGGTGGGTGAGCACGCGCGTCTTGCCCGAGCCCGCCCCGGCAAGGATCAAAAGCGGCCCCTCACCATGTGTGACGGCCTCGCGCTGGGGCTCGTTGAGGCCCTCCAGAAGCTCCTGAATATGCGCGGCGTGAGGGTTTTCGGGCATCGTCTTCAGCATAGTTGCGGACTCGGCGGGCGGATTGGCGAGCCACTGCCACCACCGTCCACCCCGGTCACCACCTAGCCTCGACCCACCCCCACCCCCGACTGCGACCCGGTGGCCTAACGTCTGCGCCATGCAGCTACTGGAAGAGGTGCGCTCAAGTTGCGCGCAGATCGCCACTCACGCGCAATGGGTGCGGATCGACACCGACGCCATCGCCGACGACGGGGCCCTCGAGAAGATCGCCGCGCCGGCGCCGGAGGAGTCGGCCGCGACGCTGGACCCGGTACGTCACTACCTGGAGGGCGAGCCTGCCGACGTGGCCGATTACCTGCTGGCGCTGGACGCGATCAACTTCGGCTCGGGCTGGTTTCCCACGCTGCGCAAGCGCCTCGACGGCGGGGAGCCGGTCAGCGGCTACTTCACGGTCGCGTGGGGGCTCGCCGACTACGTGCGCGCGCGCCAAGCCGCCGGCGAGGGGTGCGCGCTCGACGCGGCGTGGTTGCGCGCGGTGGATACCCGCACGCTCGCCGGGATCCTGGGCCAGCGGCCCGACCACGAGCTGATCAGCCTCTACGCCCAGGCGCTGCACGAGCTGGGCCGCTTCCTCGGCGAGCGTCGCGCGCTGGACCTCGTAGCCGAGTGCGGCTGCTCGGCCGAGCGGCTGGCCGAAGCGCTGGCGCGCGGCATGGCGATGTTCGACGACCGCGGCTTCTACAAGCGCGCCCAGATCGTCGCCGCCGACCTCACACTGGCGGGGGTTGCGAGTTTCGCCGACCTCGACCGGCTGACGATCTTCGCCGACAACCTCGTTCCCCACGTGCTGCGCTGCGAAGGAGTGCTGCTTTACGACGAGTCGCTCGCCGCCCGCATCGACGCCGGCGAGCTGCTTCCCCCGGGCGGGCCCGAGCGGGAAATACGCGCTTGCGCGGTCCACGCCTGCGAGCTGATCTCAGCGCGCACCGGGATCGCCCCGCGGGTGCTCGACCACCGCCTGTGGAACCGTGGGCAGGCCCCCGAGTACAAGGCGCGCCCGCGACATCGCTGCCGGTGCGTGTACTACTGAGACTGAGCTGAGATGCCCGCATGGGGCACCGGGGCGAAGAGCAGTGGCAATCGGTTGACGTTTACGTCCCGCATGGGGCACCGGGGCGAAGAGCAGTGGCAATCGGTTGACGTTTACGTCCCGCATGGGGCACCGGGGCGAAGAGCAGTGGCAATCGGTTGACGTTTACGTGTACGGATGCAAGCCCGCGCGTTGAAAGCCGCGCGTTTATTTCTTCTTCTTTTTCCCTTTCGCCCGCTTCGGCTTTGCGTACGCCTTGACGAGCACCTTGCCACTGGTGCTCGCGCTCTGGCCGGTGGCCCCGTGCGATGCGAGCGCGACTGTGAGCGTGAGATGGCGGTGGCGCTTCAGCAGGCCCAACACCGTGGTTGGCAAAGCGATGCTCACCGTTGTCGAGCCCCCGGCCGTCGCACTGAATGGGGCATCGCCGGCGGCGAGGGTCACGGGGGTACCATGCGCACGGGCCGCCACCGCCAGCCCACTCGCGGTGGCGGGCAGCGTCAACGTCACCGCGCCCGCGCACGCCGCTCCGCCGGCCGGGCAGGCAACCTTCAGGCGCACCCGTCCGTGGCTGTCGGCGGTGACGGTCGCCGATCCGAGCGTCGCCGCGTGGAATGCGGGGACCGCCGGGAGCACCGCAGCCGCGACTGCGATCGTGCCGGTGCGCGTCACGGAGTCGCCGGGCGCGACGGTGGCCGTCACCGACACGCTGTAGGTGCCGGGGTTGGCGAACGTGTGTGTGACGGTCTCCCCGCTCGCGATCGAGGCGTCGCCGAAGGACCACGAGACACCGGGCGTCGGATCGACCTGGTCAACCGGCGCCACCGAGAAGCTCACGGGCGTCCCGACGGTCGCGGTTGCCGGGATCGACACGCTCTTGAGGGTCGGCCCTCCCGCGTCGAGCAGGCTCACCTCGGGGAGATCTTCGCTGCCCTGGATGGTGTAGCCGACCGCGCCGTCGCCGTTGCTGTCCATCGCCGCGTTGAGCCCCTGCTCGTCGCTCTCGCCGTTGGGGCTAACGGTCTGTCCGGCTGGGGACACTTCCTGGGGCTCGCCGAACCTGCCTCCGGCGGGACGCACGATCGCAAAGGCGCTGTAGCTCAGCGCGTTGCCGTAGCTGACCAGCGTGTCGCCGGCTGAGTCCACGGCGATGCTGGGGGCCCACGACTCAAACGCGAGGTCCTGAACCGTCGGGAAGGTTCCCGCCGATGTTCCGGCCGCGTATTGGACGATCAGATCACCGCCCAATTCAAGCGTCCACACAACGCCCGGATCCCCGCGGCCATCGAGGGCCACCTGGGGGAACGCCGCGTTCGCTGCTTCGGCGGACACACTCACGGCTTTGTCGAATGTCCCACCGGCGGGCCGCACCGCGACCTGAACTACCTGAGTGGCGCCGTTGGAGGCGGCCCAGGTGACGGCCGTGTCGCCCTCGGCGTTCATCGCCACGAACGGTTGGATCGCAGATTCGGCTTCGTTGGAGAGCACCGCCGCTTTGGAGAAGCTGCCGGTCGCCGCCGGTCGCGTTGCCTCTTCCACGAGTTCGTGGACGCCGTTGTACCGATCCCAGACGACCGTGGCATCACCGGCGTCGTCGATCGCGACCCTCGGCGCAGTGGCGCTTTCGCCGCCGGTGGAGAGGTTCACCGGGGCGCCGAAGCTCCCGCCGGCCGGACGGAACGCCGCCTGGACGACCCCGTCGGAGCCTTCGCCGCGCGTCCAGGCCACGACGGTATCCCCCCGGTCGTTCATAGCGACCGTCGGCAATAGGGCTTTCTTTCCCGCCGCGGAGAGCGTCACCGGGGTCGAGGGCATCCCGTTTGTCACGGTGGCGGCTTCCACGAGGAAATTCGACCCGAAGGTGTACCAGACGACGGTCGCGTCCCCCGCGGCGTCCTCGGCCACCTGGGGAGCGCGGTTTTCCCCGGTCGGCGAGAGGTCAAGTGGAGACGAGAAGCCTCCGAGCGGCTGGCGTGTGGCGACCTGCACAACCTGTCCGGGTCCCAACCACGCTACGGCCGCGCCGCCGCCCGATCCCATCGCCGTGTCGGCAGACTCGGCCGCGGATTGCGACAGTGGGCTCGCTGCCAGCCACGTCGGGGTCGCGCCAGCGACGGGTGCTCCGAGCGCCACCACAGCGCCAATCGCCGTGACTACTCCAATTCGTCTGCGCATCGTGCCCCCTTGTCGTTGGTCCCGCACGCCCACAGGCGGGCCATCGGCCATTACGGGTATCGGCACGGGCATCTCAAAGCTGAGCAGCGGCAGATGGCCACCTCAACGCGTGTCGGCGAACAGTGTCCGGGACTTGTGTCCTGGTGCCGATCGGCGCTCGCTCCCCGGCTGCCGGACGTCCCGAGCCACGCGTCCGTCAGCCAAACCCGCCGGCCTCGTCCTACCCACCCGCGGGGTTGGGGCCCTTCACCGGCCGCAATGGCCTCACCTTCGCCGCCGGCGGCTCGATGCGCCCGCCGGAGAGCTCGCTCACCGCGCGCTCCAGCGCGCCGATGCGGCTGGACAGACCACCGATCGCCTCCGCGATCGGGTCGGGCAGGTGGATCCAGTCGGCATCCGGCCCCTCTGGGCGGCGGCCGTCGACGCGCACCGGATGGCCAGGGTTGCCCACCACCGTGGAGTTGGGCGGCACGTCGGTGATCACCACCGTGTTGGCACCGATCTTGGCGCCGTGGCCAACCGTAATCGGCCCCAGCAGCTTGGCGCCCGAGCCGATCGTCACGTTGTCCTGCACCGTCGGGTGGCGCTTGCCGGTGGCGAAGCCCGTACCTCCCAGCGTCACCCCCTGGTAGAGCGTCACGTCGTCGCCGATTGTGGCGGTCTCACCCACCACCACGCCCGCGCCATGGTCGATGAACAGGCCCTTGCCGATGCTGGCCGCCGGATGGATCTCGATACCGGTCACCGTCCGCGTCCACGTCGCCAGCGTGCGTGGCAGCAGCGGCACCCCCGCCTCGTGCATCGCGTGCGCAACCCGGTGGGAGAGCAGTGCGTGGATACCAGGCCAGGTCGCGACGATCTCCGCGGGGCCCACCCCGCGCGCGGCGGGATCGCGGTCACGCGCCGCCGCCACATCCCGGCGCAGCTCCTTGACAACCCCCGCGAAGGTGCCCAGCCCGAGCATCCCCACAGGGTAGCGTCAGCTCTTGGCGCTCCCATCACGGCCGAGCCAGTCGCGCGTAACCCACCCCAGACCCCCCTTGTGGGGGTCCCCATCCAAAAACAGAAACCCTACGGCGCGAAGAACGCCTGCGACACATACCGCTCGCCCGAGTCGGGCACGATCACGACGATCCGCTTGCCCGCGCACTGCGGGCGTGCCGCAACCTGCAGCGCCGCCCACAGCGCTGCGCCGCCGGAGATGCCGGCCAGCAGGCCGGTACGCCGCGCGCAGCTCCAAGCGGTGTGGATCGCGTCGTCGTCGGACACCGCGATCACCTCGTCCAGCAGCTCGCGCTCGAGCACCGGCGGCACGAAGCCGGCGCCGATGCCCTGGATGCGATGCGGGCCGGGCCTCTCGCCGGACAGCACCGCCGAGCTTTGCGGCTCCACCGCGACGATCCGCAGCTGTGGGTTGCGTTCGCGCAGGTAGCCCCCCGCGCCGGTGATCGTCCCGCCGGTGCCCACGCCCGCCACCAGCACGTCCGGTGGGCTCTGGAGCGCCCGTTCGATCTCGGGGCCGGTTGTACGTCGGTGCGCCTGTGGGTTGGCGAGGTTGGAGAACTGGTCGGGAAGCCACACGTCGTCCCCGCGCGCCAGCTCCTGCGCCGCCGCCACCGCCTCGCTCATCCCCCCCAGCGACTCGGTGATCCTCACCTTCGCCCCATACAGCTTCAGCAGGCTCTCGCGCTCGCGGCTCATCCCTTGCGGTAGCGTCAGCACCAGCTCGTACCCTTTCGCCGCGCACACCATCGCCAGCGCGATTCCCGTGTTGCCACTGGTGGCCTCGACGATCGTGGTGCGGCCCGGCTCGATTCGTCCTTCCGCCTCCGCCGCCTCGATCATCGCCACCCCGATCCTGTCCTTCACGCTCCCCCCGGGGTTGCGCGACTCGAGCTTGCCGTACAGCTCCACCCCGCGCTCCTGCTGGCGCTCATCCAACAGCAGCGGCAACCCCACAAGCGGCGTCTCCCCCACCAGTGCCGCAATGTTGATCGGGATTTCGGACATCCGCGCACGACAATAGTGGGCGCATGGCTCGGGTGTGCCGCGGGGACTACGGGGCCGTCAGATGTGGTACATGCTCGCGCCAGCCTCACGTGCCTCGCGCTCGATCACGTCAGCGATCGTGGTGTCTTCGAGCACCTTGCGCGCCGCCTGCGCCGCATCGGCAAACACCCCTTCGGAGTCGCGCCCAAGCGGGCCGTCGAGCAACTCCACCACCTCCAGCACGCTCACCGTGGCGGGGTCGCGCGCGAACGTGTAGCCGCCCTTGACGCCCCGTTGCGAGCTGATGATCCCGGCGCGGCGCAACACCGCAAACAGCTGCTCCAAAAACTGCACCGGCACTTCGCGGCGGCGCGCCAGCTCGCCGATCGGCACCGGCCCCTTGCCCGCGCTGCGGCCCAGCTCCGCCAACGCCAGCACCGCGTAGGGGGACTTGCTGGTGATCGAGATCATCGCGCGTTCACCTGCGCGATGCTACGCGTTCGAATGCGCAGAGAGGAGTTAGGCTCGCCGGCCTGTGGCCGGCCGCGCCACCCTCTACAGCCAACCGCGCTCGGTCGCGATCAACACGGCCTGCGCACGGTCCACCGCCCCGAGCTTGCCGTAGATGTTGTGCAGGTGCGTGCGCACCGTGCTGGTAGAGAGCGTCAGCTCGTGGGCGATCTGCTTGTACACCTTGCCTTCGGCGAGACGCTGCAACACCCCCAGCTCGCGGCCCGACAGCGGGCAGGGATCGACGTGGCGCTGGCGCTGGTTGGTGGCGGTCGGCAGCTCATACATCACGCGGCGCAGCTCCTCCGGGCCGAGGCCCACCATGCGCGCGGTGCGCAACATCTCCGCCGGCGACACGGGCGCGCCCTGGGTGTAGTGCGCAAGCATGTCGGCGAGGCGCACAAAGGCGGCCTCCCCCGCGGCTTCCGGGCTGTGGTGGCGTTCGATCACGGTCGCGATCGACACCGGCATACCCCAGCGTCGCGCCAGCACCCCGCCGACCAGCGCGTGGTCGACGCCCAGCTCGCGGCGCTCCTGGTGGATGCGCTGCTCGGGAGTCTGTGCGCCCTGGTGCACCTGCGCCGGATATCCGGGGTAGGCGTGCATCAACACCAGCTTGCCGATGTCGTGCAGCAAGCTTGTGACGGTAAGACGATCGCGGTTCTCATACCCGACCTCCGCCGCCACCCGATCGGCCGCATGCTGGGTCGACAGGGCGTGCAGCCTGAAACGCTCGGGTGCCGCATCCCACACGCTCGCTCGCTCAAAGAAGTCAAACGTTCTTACCCTCGCCGCCAGCGCCTGCACCGTTTGCGGGGACAGCAGCTCCACCGCCGCCACCACCGTGTCGACGTGACCGCGCGGGCCCTGCGCCTGGTTGGCCATCCGCAGCACCGCCGTCACCAATGCCACATCCGACTCCACCGCCGTCACGACATCCGCCGTCGCCACGTGGTCCTTGGACATCACCGCCAGCAGCCGCTTGCGCGACTCCGCCAGCGCCGGGAACGCCTCGAGTGCTTCGAACGCCTGCGTCAGGCGCCTACCGTGGCCCTCGTTCTGATGGCGGGCGCTCCCTGAGGGAGCGGACTCGCCTGCCGCGCCTGGCCGCTCCTTGGCCCGCCGCTGCTGTGTGGTGGCTGTTGCCTGCATGCTCCTGCGCACCTACCTTGGAATCGCTCGCCGCCCAATCCGTTGGGCCGCCTGATATGAGAAAAGAGGGGCTTGCTCGCCGGCCTTCGGCCGACTGCGCCACCCTCTAAGTGGCCTATCGGCAGACATGGACGTTCGGTTGAGGCATTTGGCCGCAGGTGTGGCTCTGTAATCGGCCGTGTTCGACTCTTTTCAAGTGCCGCTGGACGGTTGGCCGGTGCGCGCAAGCACCGCATCGATGCGTCGCAGCGTCTCCTCGCGGCCCATCAGCGCAACGCTCTCGAAGATCCCCGGCGAGATCGAGGTGCCAACAAGCGCCACCCGCAGCGGCTGGTAGACATCACGCGGCTTCGCACCCAGACGCTGCTGCACCCCTGCGAGCGCCTCCTGGAGGCGATCCTCGGTGAACTCGTCGCACTCCGCAAGCGCCGCACGCGTCTGCATCAGTGTTGCTCTCCCCTGCTCGCCCAACCACCGCTCGCGTGCGCCGCGGGCGGCGTCGGACTCCCAATCGGCGGGCCCCTCGAAGAAGAACCCCGCCAGCGGCCAGAAGTCGGCGAGTGTCTGGATCTTCTCCTGGCTGATCGCCACCGCCCGCTCGAAGCGCTCACCATCGCCGGCGGTGAACCGATCGGCGGCCTGCCCGCTCAAACCATCCCCCACCACACCCCGACCCTCTCGCGCCAGGTACTCGGCGATGCGCCGCGCAAGCTCCGGCACCGGCAGCTCGCGGATGTACACGCCGTTCAGCCACCGCAGCTTCGTCTCATCGAACTGCGCGGGGTTGCGGCTGACTCGCTCCAGCGCGAAGCGCTCGACGAGCTGCTCGGTGGACATCACCGTGGCGTCGTCTCCCGCGCCCCAGCCGAGCAGCGCCAGGTAGTTGCGCACCGCCTCCGGCAGGTAACCGGCGACGCGCAACTCCTGCACGGAGGCCGCGCCGTGGCGCTTTGAGAGCTTCTTGCCATCGGGGCCATGCAGCAATGGCAGGTGCGCATAGAGAGGCAACGCAGCGTCGGTCGCGAAGCCGGCATCGCGGGTAGCCTCGAGCACAAGCAACTGCTTGGGAGTGTTGGAGAGATGGTCCTCGCCGCGCACCACGTGCGTGATCTGTGCGTCGAGATCGTCGATCGCGACGGCGAAGTTGTAGAGCACCGAGCCGTCGGCGCGGGCGATCACCGGGTCGTCGAGGTGGACGTGCTCGAAGCGCGTGTCGCCGCGGATCACATCGTGGACGACCGTAGCGCCCTCGTCCGGTACGCGCAGGCGTACGGCGCCCTCCGCCTCGGCCGTGCCACGGAAGCCGCGCTCGGCACCATGCAGCTGCTTGTAGGCCTTCACGTCATCGGCGGTCGCGCCCGAGCGGTAGGCATGGCCGCCCGCCAGGAGCGCGGCGAGCGCCTCCTGATGACGTTCGGTGCGCTCGGTCTGGAAGATCGGCCCCTCGTCCCAGTCGAGCTCCAGCCAACGCAGCGCGTCGAGGATCTGCTCGACGTTCTCGGGCGTGGAGCGCTCGCGGTCGGTGTCCTCGATGCGCAGCACCAGAGTGCCCGCGTTGCCGCGCGCCAGCAGCCAGTTGAACAGGGCGGTGCGGGCGCCGCCGATGTGCAGGGCCCCCGTCGGGGATGGAGCGAACCTTACGCGCATAAGATGCCCGCCATGCTAATCGGAGCGCACGTCTCGCCGGCTGGCGGCCTACCCAAAGCGGTCGAGCGGGGGATCGAGCGCGGCTGCCGCGCGATCCAGATCTTCAACCAGTCACCGCGCATGTGGCGGCCCACCGTCTACCGCGAGGAGGATGTCGCTGCCTTCCGTGAGGCGCTCGCCGCCAGCCCGGTCGACGCGGTGCTGATCCACGCCGTGTACCTGCTCAACTGCGCCAGCGACGACCCCGACATTCGCGCCAAATCGCTCACTTCGCTGACCCATTCGCTGCGCGTTGGCGCTCAGATCGGCGCCAGCGGGGTGGTATTGCATCCGGGCTCGGCGAAGACCGGCGATGTCGGCGAGGCGATCGCGCGCGCGGGCACCACGATCGCCGAGGCGCTCGCCGAGAGCGAGGGCTGCGCTCTGCACCTGGAGAACACTGCGGGCGCCGGCGGCACGCTGGGGCGCTCGATCGACGAGCTTGCCGCGCTGATCGACGCCGCCGGTGCCGGCGAGCGGCTGGGGGTGTGCCTGGACTCCTGCCACCTGTTTGCCTCCGGCTATGACATCCGCGCGCCCGCGGGCATGGACGCGCTGCTGGAGGAGGTCGCAACAAAGCTCGGCTTGGAGCGGTTGGGCTCCCTGCACCTCAACGATTCCCAGGGCGCGCTCGGCTCCAACCGCGATCGGCACGCCAACGTCGGCGAGGGCGAACTGGGCGAGCGCGGCTGCGCCACCTTCCTCTCCGCCGCCCCGTTTGAGGATCTGCCCTGCGTACTGGAGACCCCGGGCGATGGCGGCCCTACCGCCGAGGAGGTCGCGCTGGCGATGGCGTTGCGCAAGCGGGGCCTGCAGGCGCGGCGCAAGCGCACGGCTCGCAAGTAGACCCGCACAGCGTCCTGAGGGCGGCCCTCAGGCGACGGCCAGGCAGGCTGGGGCCAATACCTGCTCCAGCTCCGCTCGGAGCGTGGGCGTCGGTTCCACCCTGTAAGCCTCGCCGAGGCGCAGCCGGCGAAAGCCCGCGGTGGTGTCCATCTCGAGCACCACCTCGGCGGTGCCGGGGAAGTTGCCGATCACGTGCTTGAGCTCTTCGATCGCGCTCGCCGGCAGCTTGGCGGCATCGATCCGTAGACACACCGGCTGTGCCGGCTTCGCCGCGCGCGCTGACGCCACGCGGGCCTCCTCCAGCTCCCGCTCGCTGGGAGCGAAGCTCTCCGCCGACTGCACCACTAGGCAGGTCTTGCCGGCTTCCTTGTGATCGACGCGTCCCCTTACCAGCACCACCTGGTCGACGGCGAGCACCGCCTCGTGCTCGGCGAGTGCCTTGCCGAACACCAGCATCTCCACGGAGCCCTCCAGATCGTCGAGCGTGGCGAACATCATGTGATCGCCGTTGCGTGTGCGGATGCGCTTGGACTCGGTGACGATCCCGCCGACGGTGACCCAATCCTTGTCGCGTCGCCCACCCAGCGCCGCCAGCGCACAATCGGCGCGGGCGCGCAGTGCCTCGCGTACCGGCTTGAGCGGGTGGGCGGAGACGAACAGCCCGATCGCCTCCTTCTCGGCGGCGAGCAACTCTGCTTGATCGAACTCTTCGGCGGGGATCGGGGGATGACTCGGACGCATCAGGCCGGCCCCTGGCCGGGGCTGGCCCGTCCCGTCGGGGTTCGTGTCGCCGGAGGCCCCGCCGAATCCACTCGCGTCACTTCCGCCTGCGAGGTCGAAAATCGAGCCCTGGCCGATCTGCGCGTCCTGCTGGGCCTTCTGCCCGGCTGCCTGGGCCTGCTCGAGTACGGCGAGCATGCCCTTGCGAGTGGCGCCGGTGGATCCGAACGCACCGCACTTGATGAGCGCCTCGATCGCCTTCTTGTTGACGGTGCGGTTGTCCACGCGCTCGCAGAAGTCCCACAGCGAGGTGAACGGCCGGGCGGATGGACTTCCAGCCCGCGCCCGCTTGATCGACTCCACCGCCTGGTAACCGACACCCTTGACAGCGTCCAAACCGAAGCGGATGTTGCCGATCGTGCTCTGCGGCCCGTCCGCGCCCGTCCTACTCCCTGCAACCTCCTCTCCGGCGGCCTCCACAGTGAACTCATGGTCTGAGAGGTTGACGTTGGGGGGCTGGATCTCGATCCCCATCTCCTCGCATCGCGCCACGAAGAAGGGCACCTTGTCCTTGGTCGACATAACCGAGGAGA
The DNA here is from genome assembly GCA_963825025.1 of uncultured Solirubrobacterales bacterium. GTDB lineage: Bacteria > Actinomycetota > Thermoleophilia > Solirubrobacterales > Solirubrobacteraceae > Palsa-744. The sequence continues at coordinate 293,739 of CAWGRJ010000005.1, read as the reverse complement.
TCAGCGCCGCCATGTACTCCGCGGTGTAGTTGGCCTTCAGCCACGCGGTGCGGTAGGCGATCAGGCCGTAACAGGCGGCGTGAGACTTGTTGAAGGAGTAGTCGGCCGACTTCTCGTTGGTTTGCCATAGGAACTCGATCACCTCGGGTTTGGTGCCGGAGGCGCGGCAGCCCTCGACGAACTCCGGCTTCAGCGCCGCCATCGCCTGCCGGTTCTTCTTGCCGATCGCCTTGCGCAGATCGTCCGCCTTGGCGCCAGAGAAGCCGGCGATCTCCTTGGAGATCTGCATCGCCTGCTCCTGGTAGAGGATGACTCCCATCGAGGACTCGAGAATCGGTCGCAGGCGATCGTCCGGGTAGCTGATCGCGTCCGGGTTGTGCTTGCCCTTGGCGTAGACAGGGATCTGGTCCATGGCCCCGGGGCGGTACAGCGCGTTGAGCGCAACGAGGTCGTTGAACTCGTCGGGGCGCACCTTCTTCAGCGCCTCGCGCATGCCCTCTGACTCGAACTGGAAGACCCCGATCGAGTCGCCGCGGGCGAGCATCTGATACGTCTTGGGATCGTCCAACGGCAGCGTGGCCATGTCCGGTCGTGCGCCGCTCGAGCGCTCGATGATGTCGAGCGCGTCCTCGATCACATCAAGGTTGCGCAGCCCAAGAAAGTCCATCTTGAGGATGCCGATCTCCTCGATTGGCTTCATCGAGAACTGCGTGACGGTGCGGAACACGCGCTCGCCGTTCTCGTCGGTGCCGGCGTCGGCGAGCTGCAGCGGCACGATGTCGGTCAACGGACGGTCTGCAATCACGACCGCCGCGGCATGGATCGATGAGTTGCGAACGATCCCCTCGAGACCCTGCGCCACATCGATGATCTGCTTTGCGATCGGCTCCTCGTCGCAGGCCTTGCGCAGTGGCTGGCCGGTCTTCAGGCACTCCTCGAACGACGGCGCGCGCCCCATGATCGGGTCGGGGATCAGCTTCGCGAGCCGATCGCCGGTGCCGTAGTCGAAGCCGAGCACCCGCGCCGCGTCGCGCGTGGCGGCACGTGGGAACATCTTGCCGAAGGTGACGATCTGCGCGACCGACTCGCGCCCGTACTTCTCGGTCACGTATTTCATGACGCGCTCGCGCCCGCGCACCGAGAAGTCGATGTCGATATCCGGCATCGACACGCGCTCGGGGTTGAGGAAGCGCTCGAACAGCAGGTCGTACTCGAGCGGGTCGACATCGGTGATCGCCAGGCAGTAGGCCACGATCGAGCCGGCCGCGGAGCCACGGCCGGGGCCGACCGCGATCCCGTTCTCCTTGGCGTACTTGACGAAGTCCCACACGATCAGGAAGTAGGCGTTGAAGCCCATTCGGTCGATCACGCCGAGCTCCATGTCCATGCGCTGGAGCGCCTCCGCGGGCGGTGGGTCGCCGTAGCGATCGCGCAGCCCCTCCTGGACGCGGGCGCGCAAGTACTCGCGCTCGCCGCTGTCGTCGGGAGTGGGGTAGCTGGGGATCAGCTGCTTGCCGAGCTCGATCTCAACCGAGCAGCGCTCGGCGATCTCGAGCGTGCTCGCGATCGCCTCGGGCCACTCGGAGAAGGCCGCGGCCATCTCCTGGCTGTCGCGCAGGTAAAACTCATTCGTGTCGAAGGTCATCTTCGGCGCCGCGAGCGTGCTCTTGGTCTGCACGCACAGCAGCGCGGTGTGGTGTTCGTAGTCCTCGCGGCGCAGGTAGTGCACGTCGCCGGTGCCAACCAGCGTGCCGCCGACTTCGCGTGCGATGCGCACGATCCCCTCGTTGCACTTGTCCTGCGGGGCGAGACCGTTCTTCTGGACCTCGAAATAGACGTTCTCCGGCCCGAATACGCGCAGCAAGTCATCCGCGTGTGCGCGCGCATCGTCGGGGCGATCGTCTAGCAGCCGCTGGCAGAAGCGCGAGGCGAGGCAGCCGGTGAGCGCGATCACACCTTCGCAGTGGCGCTCCACCTGGGCAAGATCGACGGTCGGCTTGCCGCGCTGCAGTCCTTCCAAGAAGCCCGCCGAGGACAGCTTGACGAGGTTGCGGTAGCCCGTGTCGTTGGCCGCCAGCAGCGTCAGGTGGTTACGCTCGCGTTTCTGAGTCCCGCCCGACCCGGTGGCGGTGTGGTCGTCGACGAAATAGATCTCACAGCCGACGATCGGCTTGATGTCGTGCTTCTTGCAGGCCTTGTACAGCTCCACCGCACCGTTCATCACACCGTGATCGGTGAGACCCAATGCGGGCTGCCCGAACTGGGCGGCGCGCTCGGCGAGCGCTTCGATCTTGCAGGCACCGTCGAGCAGGGAGTACTCGGAGTGGACGTGCAGATGGGCGCAGGAGGGGTTGGACACCGAATGTGGATCTTAGGCTCGGGAGCGGCGGACAGCCGCCCGCCGCTCCAGCGCTAACGTTGGGGCGCTTGAGCGCGGTCGGCCCACTTGGCCAGCCGCACCGCAACGCGCCGCACCGCAGGCGCCAACCGACGGGCGGAGCGCCCGTGACCGGGGAACAGACGTGGCACCACGATCACGGTTGACACCTTGGACGAGCCGGGTTGCGCACTGGATGTGCTCACTGTCGCCGACGGCTCGGGCGTCGCGGCAGCGGGTGGCTGGGGCACCGCAGCGGGTGGCTCGGGCGCTGCGGCAGCGGGTCGCTGGGGCACCGCGACGGCGGGTCGCTCGAATGCCTCAGCAGCTGGTCGCTCGGGCGACGGGGTTGCCAGTGCCGCGGCGGGGGGCTGTTCCTCCCCCTGCGACTCAGGCGTAAGCGCCACACGAGTCCGCAGCCGCGCAACCGCAGCGGCAAGCGCCCCGGCCATCTCCTCGCGCCGCTGTGCCTCTTCCACCTCGGAGCGCCGTGGCTCCTCCGCCTCAGAGCGTTGTGGCTCCTGCGCCTCAGAGCGTTGTAGCTCCTGCGCCTCGGAGCGTTGTAGCTCCTGCGCCTCGGAGCGTTGTGACTCCTGCGCCTTGTAGCGCTGTGGCTCGGGGGGGCGAGCACGAGCACGCTCAAGCGCGCTCTCGAGCTCACGGATCCGCGTCTGAGCGAGGCGATGGTCGCGCTCGAAGGTGGCGCGCAACTCGGCGGCCACGCCCTGTAGCGCGAGGATGCCATCTCGCAGGCGCTCGCAGCTCTCGTTCACCCCAGCGAGACGGGCGGTGAGCGCGTCGCGCTGCGCTTCAGCGCGCTGTGCGGCGGCCTCTGCCGCCTCCACGCGTCGTTGCCAGCGGTCGAGCTCGGCGCGGTGACCACGACGGGCACGTACGGCAACCTCCTCAGCTTCGACGCGGAGCTGTTGCTCGGCGTACTCGCGCTGCTTGACCCGTCGCAGCTCAAGCTCACGCTCGGCCAGCTGCGCAGTGATGTGCTCGCGCTCGCGCTCACTCTCGGCCTGACGCAGACGCAGATCGGCGAGATGGGCCTCAAGCGTACGCACCGACGCCTCCGCCGCCTCGGCGCGTCGCAGCAGAGCGGCGTCGCCGAGCCAGGCACGACGGGCACGGCGCTCGGCGAGCGTGTCGCCCTCCTCTTCCGGCGGGAGGCGCCGACTAGACGCCTCATCTCCCTCTGGCATCACCCTTACAGGGTATGTGTGCCGCCGGACGCCTACTCCTGCTCGCGCATTCGCCACGCCATGCGCGACTGCAGCGACCACAGCTCGATAAAGCCGGGCGAGGCGGTCTGCGAGAAAAGGCCACCGGACTCCGAGAAGGAGGCGAGGGCGGCGTCGTAGACGGCGTTGGGCGACTCACGTGTGATGACGCGAGCGTGGCCCTTGTAGAGCTTCAGGCCGATCGTGCCGGTGACGCGCTCGTTGACCGATTCCATGTAGGCATCGAGGTCGCGCCGCAGCGGCTCCCACCACAGCCCGGCGTAGACGAGGTAACCCCACTGACGGTCGAGCTGGGGCTTGAACTGGTTTTGGTGGATCGTGCCCACCAACCGCTCCAGCTCCTGGTGGGCGGGCAGGATCAGCGCCGCGGCGGGCACCTCATAGATGTCACGCACCTTCAGCCCAACGATGCGATCCTCGATGTGATCGACGATCCCGACGCCGTTGCGGGCACCGATCTCGGCGGCACGTTCGAGCAGCTCCACGAGCTCCAGGCGCTCGCCGTTCAACGCCACGGGCACGCCGCGCTCGAAACCGATGCTGACGGTCTCAGGCTCGTCGGGCGCCTCCTCCGGCCGTGTGACGAGCTGGAAGACATCGTCCTCGGGGGCTTGGCTCAGATCCTCGATCCAGCGCCCCTCCGAGGAGCGACCCCAAAGGTTGTCGTCGATCGAGTAGGGGGTTTGCTCGGCGCCGCCCTTGATTGGGATGCCGTGCTCGCGCGCGTATGCGATCTCCTCCTCACGGCCCATCTGCCAGGAGCGCACCGGCGCGATCACCTTCAGCTCGGGGCCGAGCGTGGCAACCGTCGCCTCGATCCGCACCTGGTCGTTGCCCTTGCCGGTGCAGCCGTGCGCGATCGTGTCGCAGCCGCTGCGGCGGGCATACTCGACCGCGAGCTGGGCGATCAGCGGCCGCCCGAGCGCGGTGAACAAGGGATAGCCGCCACCGTAGATGGCGTTGGCGCGAACCGCCGGGGCGATGAAGTCGCGGGCAAACTGCTCGCGCGCATCCACCACGTGGCACTCCAGCGCACCCAGCCGCCGGGCCTTCTCCTCGATCACCGCATAGTCCTCGCCGGGCTGCCCGAGATTGACGGTGAGGCACACCACCTCGGCGTCGTACTGGTCTTGGATCCACTTCAGCATCACGCTGGTGTCGAGCCCGCCGGAGTACAGCAGCAGCACGCGCTGCACCTGCTCGGGGTCGGCCTCGTAGGAGGCGGTGCGGGGAGGGGAGGTACGGGCGTCGCTACTCACGGGCGCAGACCTTATCCGTCACGCCGTCAGTCGCGTTGTCGTCCTGCCACCTGTCGAGCCTGCACCCCGCGCGACATCCATCGAGCTCATCCGGCGAGCACTCCGCCAAGCCGCCTCACGGCCTCGTCAATCTCGGCCTCGGCGATGATCAGCGGCGGTAGCAACCGCACCGTGGTGGGACCGGTGGCGTTGAGGATCAACCGTTGCTCCAGCAGCGTGCGGCGCACGACCTCCGGCGCGGAGATGTCGAGCTCGCAGGCGAGCATCAGGCCACGCCCGCGCACTGAGAGCACGTGCGGCAGGCCCTCCAGGCCGGCGGCGAGGCGCAGGCCGAGGTCGCGCACGCGTGCCAATAGAACTGGGTCCTCGATAATCCCGAGCGCGGCGAGCGCAGCAGCGCAGATCACCGGGCCACCGGCGAAAGTTGAGCCGTGGTCGCCGGGGGCAAACACGTCGGCGAGTCGCTCGCCGGTGACGAGTGCGCCGATCGGCAGACCCCCGCCGAGCGCCTTGGCGGCGGTGAATGCGTCGGGTGTCACGCCGACCTGCTCGAAGGCCCACAGCGAGCCGGTGCGACCCATGCCGCACTGCACCTCGTCGAAGATCAGCACGGCGCCGTGCTCGTCGCAGGCGGCACGCGCGGCGCGCAGCAACTCATTGGACAGCACGTTGACGCCGGTCTCGCCCTGAATCGGCTCCAGCAGCACCGCGGCGGTGTGCTCGTCGATCGCCTCGCGCAGCACGTCGGGCTCGGCGGCAACCGCGCGAAAGCCGGCTACCAGTGGCGCGAATGGCGCCTGCTTTGACTCCTGCGGCGTGGCGGAGAGCGCGCCGTAGGTGCGCCCATGGAAGGCATTGTGAACAGAGATGATCTCCCCGCCGGGACGTGCCTTGCGGGCAAGCTTGATCGCGGCCTCATTGGCCTCGGCGCCGGAGTTGCAGAGATATACCTTGCCTCCCAGGCTCCCCCGCGACAGACGTTGCGCCAGGCGCATCGCGGGCTCGGTGTAAAAGAGATTGGAGGCGTGCATCAGTCTCCCGGCCTGCTCGCGCACGGCCTCAACCACGCGCGGGTGGCAGTGCCCGACGTTGGTCACCGAGATGCCGCAGAGGAAATCGAGGTACTCGTTACCCTCGGCATCCCACAAGTGCGCTCCCTCACCGCGCACGAACTCCACTGGAAAGCGCGCGTAGTTGGGCATCAGGCTGACCGCCTCGATCTCCTGCAACTCGGCCAGGCTCATACCCAACACCTCCATGAGCACGTAGGGCAAGCTGGGCAAGGACGCAGGGGGCGTGGCGTGCTATGCACGCGAGCGACCGAGGACGCCGATCCAGCGCAGCCATACGTGCTCATGGGGCGGCCTCGATCTTGGTGCCGATCCCTGCGTCGGTGAACAGCTCCAGCAGCAGCGAGTGGGGAATGCGCCCATCGATGATGTGGGCGGAGCTGACGCCACCTTGGATCGCCTCCAGGCACGCCTGCAGCTTGGGGCGCATCCCTCCATCTAGGGCCGGCAGCGCGTCGCGCACCCGCTCGGCGCTGGCCTGTCCGATCAGGGTTGCGGGGTCCTCGGGGTTGGCCAGCCAACCAGGGACATCGGTGAGGAACACGATTTTGTAGGCACCCAGCGCCCGCGCCACCGCACCCGCGGCCTCGTCGGCGTTGATGTTGTGGGAGCGCCCGTCGCGGTCCGCGCCTACCGAGGCGATCACAGGGATGTAGTCGCGCGCGATGTGCTGCAGGATGTCGACGTTGACACGCTCGATGCGCCCGACGAAGCCGATGTCCTCGCCGCCCGGCGCGGTGCGGCGGGCGACTCGGAAGAGTGCGCCGTCGTCGCCACACAGCCCGACCGCCGGCTGGCCGTGACGGTACAGGCGCCCGACGATCTCCTTGTTGACCTTGCCTACCAGCACCATCTTCGCGACCTCGACGGTGGCCTCGTCGGAGACGCGCAGGCCGCCGACAAATCGCACGGGCAGGCCTAGACGCTCCATGTAGGCGGTGATGTCGGGCCCGCCGCCGTGCACCACGATCGGGTTGAGCCCGACGTACTTGAGCAGCACTACGTCGCGGGCGAACTCCTCGCGCAACGCGGGATCCTCCATCGCCGCGCCCCCGTACTTGATCACCGCGGTCTTGCCGTGGAACTCGCGGATGTAGGGCAGCGCCTCGAGCAGCGTGGCGACGTTGCGCATCACGTGGTGTACTCCGCGTTGATCCGCACGTACTCGTGCGAGAGGTCGGAGAAGAACACCTCGGTTTCGGCGCCGTCGCCCGGCAATGTGATCTCGTATTCGACTTCCCGCTTGCGCAGCGCCTGCGCGAGCGCGTCGGCGTCGTAGTCGATCGCAGCCCCGGCCGAGCACACGAGGATGCCCTCCAGCGAGATGTCCACGGACAGCGGAGCGGCGCCGGGCAGTGCGGCCCCCACCGCCATCACGAGCCTCCCCCAGTTGGGGTCGGCGCTGTGCAAAGCGGCCTTCACCAGGGGAGAGTTGGCGACCCCGCGGGCCGCCGCCTCGACCTGCTCGGCGCCGCCCCCGCGCACCACCACGCGAGCGATCCGCGCCGCGCCCTCGCCGTCGGCGACCATCAAAATCCCGAGCTGGCGTAGCAGTGCGTCGAGCGCCTCGCCAAAGCGCAACTCATCTTCGCTCTCGGGGACGATCGTCACGCCGCTGGCGCCGGAGGCCATCAGTACCGCGGTGTCGTTGGTGGAGAGATCGCCGTCCACCGAGCAGCGATCGAACGAGCGTTTGACACACACGCCGAGCAGCAGGTCGGCGGTGTGAGCCTGCATCGCGGCGTCGGTCTGCACGAAGCAGAGCATCGTGGCGAAGTTCGGCGAGATCATGCCCGCTCCCTTGCACTGGGCGGTGAGCCGCACCGTCCCGGAGGGCAACTGCAGCTCGAGGTTGGCGCGCTTCTCGAACGCGTCGGTCGTCTGGATGGCGTGCTGGAAGTCGATATCCCCCTCGCGGCGCAGCTGCCCGCTCGCCGCGAGGATCCCCTTCAGCGCTGCGTCAACGGGCAGGTACCAGCTGATCCCACCGGTGGAGCCGAGCATCACCTCCTCGGGTTGCACGCCAAGCGCGATCGCGGCGGCGCCCTGTGTCTTGGCGGCGTCGTCCAGCCCGCGTTTGCCGGTAGCGGCGTTGGCGCAGCCGGAGTTGGCGAGCACCGCGCGCAGGGCATCCAGCCGGCAGCGCTCGCGGCTGACCAGCACCGGCGCAGCGGCAGTGCTGCTAGCGGTGAAGCGCGCGGCGCTGACGGGGTGCTCCGCGTCGCAGATCAGCAGGCCGAGGTCCGTGTTCCCACTCGGCTTGATCCCACAGGCTACGCCCGCGGCGCGGAAACCCGCCGGTAGCCCCGTGTCGGGCGCCAGTTCGCGCACGTGCGCGGGCGCCGCGACCCAGCGTGAGCCAAAGAACGGCCGCGGCGGGCCGTCTTTGTCGGAAAAGGAGGGGCCCGGCTCGCCGGCCTTCGGCCGGCTGCGCCACCCTCCAGGACGATCGCCCCATACGTCGTTACCAGCGCTCACAGCCGCCACCCCCAGATGCGTCATCGGCGCCCGGCCCGACCTGTGCATATTGCTCGCTCGCGCTCATCGCAATCCTTCGGTCTCAGGCAGGCCGAACATCAAATTGAGGTTTTGCACCGCCTGCGAGGAGGTGCCCTTCCACAGGTTGTCGATCGCCGAAAGCACGATCAGCTTGCCGGTGTGGGAGTCGGCGGCGGCGAACAGCCGGCAGAAGTTGGTCTCGCAAACATCGCGCGTGCCGGGCGGCACGGCTACGACCTCGACAAACGGCTCAGAGGCATACGCCTCGCTGTAGAGCGCGCGCAGCTCCCCCTCCCCGACCGCGCGCGTGGGAGTTACATAACAGCTCGCGAGCTCCCCCTGGTCGAGCGGCACGAGGTGCGCTTGGAACTGCACCGGCAGGTCGATGCCGAGTCGTGCGAGCTGCTCCTCGATCTCGGGGGTGTGGCGGTGGGAAGCAACCTTGTAAGGAAGGATGTTCTCGCCGGCGTAGGAGAGGTGGGTGGTGGCGTCGAACGTGCGTCCGGCGCCGGATATGCCCTGCTTGGCGTCGATCACCACGTCCGCGATCAGCCCGGCGCGCGCGAGTGGCGCAAGCGCCAGTACTGCGGCCGTCGGATAGCAGCCGGGGTTGGCGACGATTGCGGCGGAGGCGATCCGCTCGCGGTGCAACTCGGTGAGACCGTACACCGCCTCGCTCAACAGCTCTGGCTGCGGATGAGACCCGTACCAGCGCTCGTAGGTGGAAAGCTCGGCGAGGCGGAAGTCGGCGGAGAGGTCCACCACGCGCGCTCCGCGCTCATGCAGCAGCGCGACGGTGGGCGCCGCGGCGGCGTGCGGGTAGGCGACGACGGCAGCGTCCAAACCGGTGGCGTGACGGTCGAGGTCGAGCTCCTCGACGACCAGCGGCACGCGGTGGCGGGGGTAGAGGTCGTCCAGGCGCCGTCCCACCTCCGAGCGCCCGGTGACACCGGCGAGCTCGAAGCGGGGATGGCGCCAGAGCAGGTGCGCCGCCAGCGCTCCGGCGAAGCCGGTGGCGCCGGCGACCAGTACCCGTGGCGAGCCGGCGGCGAAGCGCTGCGCCGTGGCGCCAGTGCGCCCGATACCTTCCCCGGCGGGGACGCCGGTCGGAACGGGAGGTTCAGACACGCAGCTCACCCCCGATCTCCCGCAGGGCGGCGACGATGCGTGCGCGCGTGGGTGCAATGTCCTCGTCGGTGAGCGTTCGGTCGAGCGTACGAAAGGAGAGGGCGAGCGCCAGCGAGCGCCGGCCCTCCCCCACTTGCGGGCCGGTGTACACGTCGAAGACCTCGGCCTGCTCGAGCGTCTTGCCACCGGTGTCACGCACGAGCGCAAGCAGTGTGTCGGCACTGACACTGTCAGGCAGCGTCACCGCGAGGTCCTGACGCAGCGAGGGGAAGGCGCCGAACGGCTGGAAGGTGACGATCTCGGGCGCGACCCGGGCGAGCTCGCCAAGATCGATCGCGAATGCGGCGGTGCGCTCAAGGCCCCAAGTGTCGGCGATCGACGGGTGGACCTCGCCGAGGAAGCCGACCAAAGCCGGGGGACGCTCGCGCTCGGCGAGCGTCCCCGTTGCGGCCAACGACTGCTCGTCGGCCCCACCGTCCTCGCCGCGTGCGGCGCCGTCCGGGGCGCAGGCGAGCACGGCAGCACTGCGCCCAGGGTGCAGGAACGGCCACTCGGCAGGCGCCACCGACCACCGTACGTGGAAGCGATCGAGCAGCCCAGCGAGCAGAGCCTTGGCGGCGAAGAAATCCGCACCCCCGCGCTCCCCTCGCCAGGCACGTGGCGCAATCTGCCCGCTTAGCAACACCCCGAGGCCGTGGTGCTCGTCGGCAGGACGCTCGTCACTGGCGGCGCGATACACCGTGCCGGACTCAAAGATCGCGATCTCGCTGCGCCCGCGTGAGACGTTGTGACGCGCGGCATCCAGCAGCGAGCCAAGCAGCGTTGGGCGCATCATCGACTGGCTGTCGGATAGCGGGTTGGCGAGCATCACGACGTTGCGCAGTGGGTGATCGGGCGGAATCAGCAGCCGGTCGAGCAGCTGCGGGTCGGTGAAGCTCCAGCCGACGATCTCGTGCAGCCCGCGGCCCACCAGCGCATCCTCGGCGGCGCGGCGCACGCGTTGAGCATGGGTGAGCCGGCCGGCGGCGCCACGCCTGGCGGGCAGCGTGGCGGGCAGGCGCTCGAGGCCGTCGATGCGAGAGACCTCCTCAATCAGATCGACCTCGCGGGTGACATCCTCGCGGCGCAGCGCCGCGACGGTTACGTCCAAGCCGTCCTCGCAAGGCGTGCTGGCGAAGTCGAGCGCACCAAGAATCTCCGCCTGGCGCGGGAGCGCGACGGGCACGCCGAGGATCGCTTGCACACGGCACTCGCGCAGCCTGATCGTTTGCGGCGCCGACGGCGTCCACGCTTTGCCTTCGGCGCCGACGTCGATCGTGCCGGGCACGAGCGTCGCGCCGCACAGTTCGATCATCAGCCGCGACGCGACCGCCTGGGCGTAAAGGCACTGCTCTGGCTGCAACCCCTTCTCGAAGCGCCCGGACGCCTCGCTGCGCAGCCCGAGCGCCCATGAGCTGCGATGGATGTTGGGCCCGCTCCAGCTCGCGACCTCCAGCAGCACCCGGGTGGTGCCGGCCTGGACCTCCGAGCGCGCGCCGCCCATCAGTCCCGCGATCGAGGTTGGCCCCTCGGCATCCTCGATCAGCACCATTTCGGCGTCGAGCGTGCGGGTCTGCCCGTCGAGCGTCTGCACCTGCTCGCCCTCGGCGGCGCGCCGTACCGTTAGGCGCGCCCCGGCGACGCGATCGAGATCGAAGGCGTGCAGCGGCTGGCCGGTGAGCAGCATCGCGTAGTTGGTTATGTCCACCACGTTGTTGATTGGACGCTGGCCGGCGGCGCTGAGGCGCGCCTTCAGCCACGGCGGCGAGGGCGCGACCGTCACGTCCTCGAACACCCGCGCGGTGAAGCGGGGGCATAGGTCGGGGCAGCGGACCTCGACTTGAGCGCAGGACAGCTCCCCCGCGGAGCCGGGGTCATCGCCCCACGGCACCGGCGCGAGCGGGGAACCGGTGGCAGCATGCAGCTCGCGCGCAACCCCGTACACGCCGAGGCAGTCAGGGCGGTTGGAGGTGATCTCCAGCTCGAGCACATCGATCGCGATCGGGAGCGCCTGCTCGAGCGGCATGCCTGGCGCGAGCTGGGCGTCGGAGAGGCCAACCGAAGCCGGGAGACACCCGCCTTCGGCCAGCACCATGATGCCCTCCCCGCCGGGACCGATTTCGAGCTCGCTCTCGGAGAGAATCATCCCTTCGGAGACCACGCCACGCAGCTTCGCCTGCTTGAGCTTGGTGCCGTCGGGCATCACCGCGCCGGGGCGTGCCACCGCAACCGTCTGCCCGGCGTCCACGTTCGGCGCGCCGCACACAATCGTCGCAGGCCCATCGGGGAGCCCCACGTCGACGCTGCACACCTTCAACCGATCGGCGTCGGGGTGACGCTCCGCGGTGAGCACCCGCCCGATGACGAAGTGCTCCACGGAGGGCACCCCGTGGTGGTGGACCGCCTCGACCTTCGTCCCGGTCATCGTCAAGCGCTCCTCGATCCCCTGCACGTCGAGGTCGGGATCGCAGTATTCGCGCAGCCATGGCAGTGGAACGCGCATCAGAACTGCTCCAGGAAGCGCAGGTCGTTTTCGTAGTACAGCCGCAGGTCGGGGATCCCGTGCTTGAGCATCGCGATCCGCTCCACGCCCATTCCCCAGGCGAAGCCCTGCACCCGCTCGGGGTCATAACCGGGAGCGTTGGCGTCCGTGGTTGGCACGTGGGAATAGACGTTGGGATCTACCTCACCTGCGCCGAGCACCTCAAGCCAGCCCTCGCCCTTGCACAGGTAACAGCGCGCGCCGTCGCGCAAGAAGCCCTTGCCGGAGCAGTGGAAGCAGGAGACGTTGACCTCGACGGAGGGCTCGGTGAAGGGGAAGAAGTGAGGGCGCAAACGCACGTCGCGTTCCTCGCCGAACAACTCGCGCGCGAACACCAGCAGCGTGCCCTTGAGGTCGGCTAGCGTGATGTCCTCGTCGACGGCCAGCCCCTCGATCTGGTGGAACTGCGGCGTGTGCGTGGCGTCTGAATCAGGCCGGTAGACACGCCCGGGGATGACTACGTACAGTGGCGGCGGGTGCGCCTCCATCGCGCGCACCTGCATCGGCGAGGTGTGTGTGCGCAGCACCAGCTCCTCGGGCCTGCCGAGTACCGCCGACCCGCCATTACCGCCGCCGGGGCCGATGGAATCGGATGCGCCACCCGCCGGCCCGGCAGCGCTCTTGACATAAAAAGTGTCGGTCTGCGCCCGCGCGGGATGAGTAGGGCCGTGGTTGAGCGCGTCGAAGTTGTAATGAACAGTCTCGACCTCGGGCCCCTCCATGACGGTGAAGCCGAGCCCGAGGAACACGTCTTCGAGCTCGCGCATCGTGGCCGTGATCACGTGCAGCCGTCCGATCGGCTGTGGTGGGGCGCCCGGTAGCGTGACATCGACGCGGTCGCGCTGCAGCTGCTCGCGCAGCTCGGCTCCGGAGAGCTCACCGGCGCGGGCCTCGATCAGCGCCTCCAGTGCCACGCGCGCCTCGTTGGCGGCCTTGCCCACGGCGCCCCGTTCGGCGGCGGGCAGCTCGCGCACGCCGCGCAGCAGCTGTGGCAACTCGGCCTTGCGTCCGAGATGGCGCACCCGCAGCTCCTCCAGCCCCTCCGCGGTGGAGGCCGCCGCGATCTCGCTCTCGGCTTGCATGCGCAGCTGTTGGATCCGTTCAATCACGACGCCCGCACCCTAGTCATTTCATACAGCGCGATGGTCGCCGCCATCGCCGCATTCAACGAGTCGCCCACAATCGGGATGTGCGCCACGTGCTCGCACGCTTCGACCAGCTCCGCCGGCAGACCCTCGCGCTCGCCGCCGATCAGCAGTGTCAGCGGACCCTCTGCGGGTCCGCGCAGCGGCTGGGCGGGAGGGCGCGGGTTAGGCACTAGCGCGAGACGTTCTGGCGGCAGCTGGGCCAGTGAATCGGCGCGCGCGAGCGCCACATGGAAGATCGCGCCCATGCTGGCACGCACCGCCTTGGGCGACCATGGGTCGGCGCAGTGCGGTCCGAGCGCCACACATGATGCACCGAAGGCGTAAGCCGCACGCAGCACCGTGCCGACGTTGCCCGGGTCGGACAGCCCGTGCAGGTAGACACACAGCGGGCCCTGTGCTTGCAGGCTCCAGCGTTGCTCATAGACGCCGATCACGCGTGTTCCCGACCCCAGGGCACTAACCGCCGCGAGCGCCGTCGGCTGTACATCCCGGAAACCCGGCTCGCCGAGCCCGCTGCCGGCCGAGCGGTAGCCCTCGACGGCCTTCCAACCGGCGGCGGCCGCCGCCGCGACAAGATCCTCGCCCTCGGCGAGAAACAGGCCGCTGCGCGCGCGCTCGCGACGGCGCTGCAAACGCCGCAGCTCCTGCAGGTGGGGATTGTGGGGGGAGGTGATGGTGGTCGTCATGGGTACAAAAAAGGCGCCGTCCTAAAGGAGCGGCGCCCGGGAGGCTGTCGATGTCGGTGGCCTGCGGTCAGGCAGCCGACGCCTCGCGGGCGACCTCGGCGAAACGTCGAAACGCGTCAGCGTCGCGCACCGCGACGTTGGCGAGCACCTTGCGGTCGAGCTCCACCCCGGCCAGCGAAAGACCGTGCATGAACTGGGAGTAGCTCATCCCGTTCTGACGAGCGGCGGCGTTGATGCGGGTGATCCACAGCCGCCTGAAGTCGCGCTTGCGGTTGCGCCGATCACGGTAGGCGTAGGTATCCGCCTTGATCAGCGCCTCCTTGGCGCGCCGATAGTTGGAGTGCGCCTCGCCCCGGAAGCCCTTCGTCAGCTCGAGCGTAGCGCGGCGCTTCTTGCGCGCGTGTACGGAGCGCTTGACCCTCATGAGCTTGCCCCCCGCCCGGAGGAACTTCCCTCCTGCTTGGAGGTGGCCGGCGCGCTGCGCGAGCTCTTGCTGGGCGCGCCCAGCATCCGCTTGACCCGCGGCATATCGTGCGCCGAGAGCATCGCGGGCGCCCCCAGTGTGCGCTTGCGCTTGGGCGACTTCTTCTCCAGGATGTGGCTGGTGAAGGCGTGCCGGCCGCGCACCTTGCCGGTGGCGGTCAGCTTGAAGCGCTTCTTGGCGCCAGAGTGAGTCTTCATCTTGGGCATCGCGAGGGCGATTATGGCAGACCTGCCCCGTCGAACCACTTCCACTGTGGAAGCCGTCGCCGTCCGACCCAAATCCCGGTCATGAAATCGCGGCTGCCGGCCGATGAAAGCTCTTGATGGATCGAGTCTCGATCGTGCATCCGCTCCCCGAGCAGACCGAACGACTGCCTGACAACGCCCCCAGCGCGATCTCCCACGCCCTGCGCGAGGTCGCGGAGCTAGGGAGCAGCGATCCCGAGCGAGCGCTGGACCTCGCCTGCGAGCGCCTGGTGCAATCGATCGCCGCCACCGAGCGCCTGCGCGGGGAGCTGTGCGCGCGCCGGAGCGAGCTGCGCACACTCGAGAACCGCATGTACGTCACGACCGAGATGCTGTCCGAGGGGGTACTTGTGTTCGACCTCCACGGGCGCACCATCTATGCCAACAACGCCGCCGCGCGCATCCTCAGCATGAGCCACGACCAGCTGCTCGCCCGCCATGTGCGCGACCGTCGCTGGCACTTCCTGCACGAGGATGGCTCGCCCTGGCCGCTCGCCTCGCATCCCACGGCGGAAACGCTGCAAACCGGTCGCAGCTCGCGCTCGGTGACGATTGGGGTGCTGAAGCCCGGTGGCGCGGTGACCTGGATTTCGCTCAGTTCGCGAACCGCGCTCGACGAGCATGGGCAGCCATGCGGCGCGATCGCGACTTTTGCCGACATCAGTGAGCGGCGCACGATCCTCGAGCAGTTGCGCCATCAAGCCCACCACGACCAGCTAACCAACCTCGCCAACCGCAGGCTGTTCCACAAAGAGCTCGACCGCGCGATCTCGCGCGCCCAGCGGCAAGGGTGCGCGGTGGCGCTCGTCTACATGGACCTCAACGGGTTTAAGCAGGTCAACGACACACTCGGCCACCGCGCCGGCGACGAGGTGCTGCGCACGCTGGCGGAGCGGCTGGGCGGGGCGGTGCGCGAGGAGGAGTTGATCTCCCGCTACGGGGGGGATGAGTTCGTGGCGCTGCTCAGCATGTTGCGTCATCCCGCCACCGAGGTAGAGGCGTTCATGGAGCGCATGCGCCTCACGCTGGCAGAGCCGATCCGGGTGCAGGCGGGGGCCGTCAAAGTCGGCGCGAGTCTCGGCGCGAGCGTCTACCCGCACGACGGGTCGAGCGCCGAACAGCTGCTGCATCATGCCGACGCGGCGATGCTCTCGATGAAGGGCTCACGCACCAGTTCGCGCGCAGCTTGAGCCAGGCCGCCCTCGGGGTTAGGCCGTCTCCGGGCTAGGCCGTCTCTGCCGCAGGCGCGGACGCCTCCGACACAGCGGTGACGTTGGGCACAACGGACGCCTCGGGTACAGCGGACGCCTCGGGCACGACAGGCGCCTCCGAGACAGCAGTGGCCTCCGGAACAGCGGTCGCCTCCGGAACAACAGTGGCCTCCGGAACAGCGGTCGCCTCCGGAACAACAGTGGCCTCCGGAACAGCGGTCGCCTCCGGAACAACAGTGGCCTCCGGAACAGCGGTCGCCTCCGGAACAACAGTGGCCTCCGGAACAGCGGTCGCCTCCGGAACAACAGTGGCCTCCGGAACAGCGGTCGCCTCCGGAACAACAGTGGCCTCCGGAACAGCGGTCGCCTCCGGAACAACAGTGGCCTCCGGAACAGCGGTCGCCTCCGGAACAACAGTGGCCTCCGGAGTGGCGGCCACCTGCGGCGCAGGGGTGGCCTCCGGAACAGCAGTGGCCTCCGCCTCCTCCAACGGCAGTGCACCATCGTGCGAGGTGTCGAAGCGGCCCGCCAACACCGCTTTGGAGGGCCCGAGCATCATCGTCATGTTGCGCCCCTCCTGCATCGGGCGCTGCTCGACGACGCCGAGCTCCGCGAGCTCCTCCGCGAGCCTGTCGAGGATCAGTGTGCCTCGCTCGGGGTGGGTGACCTCGCGCCCGCGGAACATGATCGTGACCTTGACCTTGTCCTTGTGGCGCAGGAAGCGTTCGACGTGGTGCTTCTTGGTGTCGTAGTCGTGCTGGGCGATCTTGGGGCGGAACTTGATCTCTCGCACAGTGATCTGCTGCTGGTGCTTGCGCGCCTGCTTCTGCTTCTGAGCCAGCTCGTACTTGTACTTGGAGTAGTCCAGCACCCGGCAGACAGGGGGACGCGCCTCCGGCGCGACCTCCACCAGGTCGAGGTCGCGTTCCTGGGCGAAGCGCAGCGCATCGGGCGTCTTCAGTACGCCCACCTGGGCACCCTGATCGTCGATCAGGCGCACCTCGGGTACGCGGATCCGCTCGTTGACCCTGGTTGTGTCCCGCTCTGGCGGGCGCCGGTCGAACCTGCGGGGAACGGCCACTAGCTGTCCTGATTGCGCGACAAGCTGAAAATCAGGCGCGGCGCTCTGAATAGGTGCGGAAGCTCAAGATGGCCGAGTATAACGGCGCGGCGGCACTACGCAAGGGTCGTTGATCAAGTTGGACGGCGCTCGCTCGCCCGCAGAAGCCTCGCCACGAGCTCATCCAGTGTGGCGCTGCCGGTATCTCCAGCCCGGTGCTCGCGCACCGCCACCGTCCCTTCGCGCTGCTCGCGCTCGCCCACGACGAGCATGTAGGGGATCCGGCGTAGCTCCGCCTCGCGCACCTTGCGCCCGATCGACTCACCGCGATCGTCCAACTCGACACGTACCCCCCCGCGGCGAAGCCGCTCCTCCACCTCCCCCCCATACTGGGCGAATCGATCCGACAGCGTCAACACGATCGCCTGGACGGGCGCAAGCCACAGAGGCAGCTCACCGGCGTAGTGCTCGATCAGGATGCCGATGAAGCGCTCGAAGGAGCCGAGCAGCGCGCGATGGATCATCACCGGCCGATGCTCGGCGTTGTCGGCACCGGTGTAGTGCAAGTCGAAGCGCTCGGGCATCGAGTAGTCGAGTTGGACGGTGCCAAGCTGCCAGGAGCGCCCGATCGAGTCGGTCATGTGCAGGTCGATCTTGGGGCCATAAAAGGCGCCGTCGCCGGGATTCAGTTCGTACGCCAAGCCCTCCGCTTGCAGCGCGCCCTCGAGCGCGGCCTCGGCGCGGTCCCACATCGCTTCCCCGCCGATGCGCTTCTCGGGACGGGTCGACAGCTCGAGGCGTGGCTCGAAGCCGAACATCCGGTAGAGGTCAAAGCCGAAGCGCAGGCACTGCACCACCTCCTCCTGCACCTGCTCCTCGGTGCAGAAGATATGCGCGTCGTCCTGGGTGATCGGGCGCACGCGCATCAGTCCGTGCAGCACGCCCGCGAGCTCGTGGCGATGTACCAGCCCCTGCTCGGAGTAGCGGATCGGCAGGTCGCGGTAGGAGTGTCGCTCGTCCTTGTAGATCTGCACGTGACCGGGGCAGTTCATCGGCTTGAGACCCATCTGGCGCTCGTCGACGTTGACGAAGTACATGTGCTCGCGGTAGGTGTCCCAATGGCCTGACTGCTTGAACAGGTCGGCGTCCCACAGGATCGGGGTTTTCACCTCGCGGTAGCCACGCTCGCGGTTTTCCTGGCGCCATAGCTCGGTGAGCGCGTTCCAGATCACCATGCCCGCCGGCTTCCAGATCGGGCTGCCCGGCGCAAGCTCGGAGAACTGGAAAAGGTCGAGCTCCCGTCCCAGCTTGCGGTGGTCGCGAGCGCGCGCCTGCTCGAGGCGCTCCAAATGCTCCTCCAGGTCGGCCTTCGTGAAGAACGCCGTCCCGTAGATGCGTGTCAGCATCGTGCGCGTGGAGTCGCCCCGCCAGTAGGCGCCCGCCACCGACTGCAGCTTGAACGCACCCACCGTCTTTGTGGAGGGGGCGTGCGGGCCGCGGCAGAGGTCGGTGAAGGGGCCGTTGGTGTACAGCGAAACTGTTTCCAGCTGCGACCCCCCGTGCGCGCCGCCCCCGCCGCCTACGCCGTCGCCATCGGCCGCACCATGCCCACCGCCGCCGTCCATGCCTTGCGCGGCTCGTACGAGGTCGTCGATCAGCTCGACCTTGTAGTCCTGCCCGGCCGCCAGGAAGCGCTCACGGGCCGCGGCGACAGACACATCCTCACGCTCGAACTGCTCTGCGGCCTTCACGTGCGCACGCATGCGCTCTTCGATCGCGGGGAAGTCGGCCTCGGATACGGATACCCCGTCGGGAAACTCGAAGTCGTAGTAGAAGCCCTGCTCGATCGCCGGCCCGATCGAGATCTTCACGCCGGGGTACAGCTCCATCACCGCCGCCGCCAACACGTGCGCGGCGTCGTGGCGGATCAGCCGCAGCGCCTGCTCGCCTTCACTGCGCGCCGTGATGATCGCGATGCGCGCACCGTCCGGTAGCGCCCGCGCGAGGTCGCGTACCTCAGAGGTTTCATCCCCATCGCCGCCCGCCACATGCGCGGTGTCCTGCGACCCAAGGATCTCCACCGCCAGCGCCGCTCGCGCAAGACCGGGCCCGATCGCGGCGGCAGCATCCGCGCCCGTGGCCCCGTCGGGGAGCTCCAGCGCATTGCCGTCGGGGAGAGTAACCGTGAGACTCATCGAGCGCTGGAGGCTACCCACCGGCGGCGATCGGTGGAGGCCAAGTCCGGGTCATGCAAACGCGCGCCCTCCACGAGTGGTGGCAGCGCTGAGACTGAGGGCCTCAGGCGGCCCGCCACAGCGCGTCGTCGCCCACAGCGGTGCGCCGCGCCCGGCCGTCTCCCGCGAGCTCGACCAGCGCGCGCTCCGCGGCGAGGCGATCGGGTGGCGTGTTGCCCTGCGCCATGATCGCCGCCACCTCCTGCGTGACCAGACCTTCGGAGAAGCGTTCCAGCGCCGCCAGCGGCTGCTCTGGCGGGGCCTCGCGCGCGAGCGTTGGGTTGAGGTTGGCGATCAGCACGTCGTAGGCCTCGATCGTCTGAAAGCCCCCTGCCTCCAAACGCCGCTCCCGCTCCGATCCCGCGTCGGCGACGAAGACGAGTGAGGGCGCCGAGTAGCGCACGGGACCGTCGGTTTGGCGCGCCTTGCCCTGAAAGTGCGTGGGCCCGCCCTCGGCGCGGCGGGTCTCGAGCTTGTCGGCCTCGTACGCGTCGATGACGCGCGGGTCGTCGAGCATGCCGACGACCGCGTCCACGTCGAGGCCGTCGACCTGCGCGAGCGCTTGCGCGATCCCCTCGTCCTCGTCGAGCAGCAGCGTGGTGGTAAACCATCCGAGCTGCAGCGCCCGCAGCGCCGACAACTCATGGCCGGGGAACAGCATGCGCGTGGCCACGATCGCCCGGCACGCACGGGCGGTGGCGAGCACACGCGTGCGCGGCGTCAGCGCAAACGGCATGCCGTAGCGTGCGCGGAACATCAACTGCCCCTGCACGGAGCGGGCGGGGGTGTAGCCGCTCTCGACGTAGCGCTCGGTGCTCTCCGCCAGGCCGATCGTCACCAGCCGCCAGCGCAGCTGGGTGCCGTAGCGCCAGTGCAGCACGGCGAGCGCCGGGCTGACCGAGTAGCCCCACGGGCAGCCAGGGTCGTTGAAGTAGATGACGTTGATCTCGCTCATGCCCTCAACATAGCTGCACCTCCAACACCGGCGCGGCGGCTACGCCGAGCGTTTGGGCCGAATCGGCCCCATACCCTTGTTTCGGACAAGCGTCGGCAAGAGCAACGCAGACATCCGTCTGCAAGATGTGGAAGGATTGCGGCGTGGCAACCGAACCGCAAATCTCGATCACGCTCTCGCCCGGGCAGATCGAGGAGATCGTGCGCACCGCCGGCCCAGGCCGGGCGCCCGGCTTCGCCGCACTGATCTCCGCCGCGTTGAGCCGCATCAAGGAGGTCGGCATGCCCGAGTACGACGATCGTCGGCTTTCGCGCTCGCTGCTGCGCGGTCTAGCGATCCTCACCTGCTTCGGGCCCGAGGAGCAGACGCTGGGCCTGATGGAGATCGCCGAGCGCCTGCAGATCAGCGCGAGCACGATCCACCGCTACGTGATCACGCTGGTGGAGGTCGGACTGCTGGAACAGTCGCCGAAGACCCGCAAGTACTCGTTGCCGACGGTCAGCAGAGCACCGCCGCGGTGACGATCCTCCAGATGGAGGCTGGCGCGCGCAGCTCTAAGCAACGCTCCGTTGATTGATCCGTCTTCGCGCTCGTTGCGTAGGGCTTGCGGGAGAACGAGATGAGGCGTGCTCCTTGACGAGCAGGTCATACGCCAAGACACCACCTGACCAGGAGGCCAACAATGTATAGCGAGCACAACGATCCCGAGGCCAACGCCGAGCAGGCGCCGGAGGACTCATGGGCACAGGCAGCGACACGCAAGAGCTTCCTGAAGGGCGCGGCGGTCGCTGGCGCCGGTGTCACTGGCCTGGGCGTACTAGGGCCGGCCGCCGCATTTGCCAAGGGCAAGACAAAAGGCTTGACAGGCGGCGACCTGGCAATCCTGAAAGCCGCCCAGATCGCGGAGGCGCTGGCGGTGACGACCTACACGAACATCATCAACACGGCCCCGTTCTTCAAGAACATTCCCGCCGACGATCAGGGCTATCTGAAGGGGGCACTCCAGGAGGAGATGTCTCACTACCTGCTCGAGGAAAGCCTCACCGGCAAGCCGTCTGCCTTCACTGCTTTCTACTACCCGCCGAAGATGTTCGCCGACGCGCAGACGACACTCAACATCCTTGTGACGCTCGAGGATGCGTTCATCGCCGCCTACCTGGTGGGCGTCCGCCACTTCAGCACCCCAGACCTCAGGGTGACAGCTGCACGCATCATGGGTATTGAGTCCGATCACCGCACCCTCGCACGCGTCGTCGGACCGGATGTGGCAGGCGGGGATGGCGGCCCCATCGAGCAGATCACCGGGATTCAGAAGACAGCCGAATCGGTGGCACCGCCCAACAACAACGGCTACGAGCGCACGCTCCTGCTTACCCACATCGGACAGGCGGTCGAAGCGCTGCTGCCGTTCGTGGAAAAGAAAGCCGCCGAAAAAGAAGGCTTCGACACCTCGAAGCCTTACCCGTTCGTGCCCTTCACACCGACCCTGCCGAGTCCTCTCGGCGAATTCCACTCGTTGAAAGGCTGATCGAGCGACAACGTCGACTGACGGCGCCGACCCGGCGGCGCCGTCAGTCGATCTCGATCTCATACAGCACATGCGCCAGCCCCGCGTGCCGGAGCTCGCGCTGCGCTGACATGCCGAGCTTGTCCATCACCTGCCGCGAAGCGAGATTGTCAACCCGGGTGAGCGCGATCGCGCGCCGTGCTCCTTGGGCGCGCGCGAGCGCGAGCGCCTGCGCTCCGACCGCGGTGGCGATGCCTCGCCCCCACTCTTGTGGCAGTACAGCCCAGGCGAGCTCCAGCTCCGCGTGACCGTTCAGCAGTCGCAGGTCGAGCCCGCCGCAGGCGACCGTGGTGCCGTGCTCGCCGACGATCCAAGGCCCGAACCCGTGCGCCCGCCAGTGCGCGGCACCGGCACAGGCGCGGGCGGCGCACTCCGCCTCCGAGTAGGGGTGAGCGCGTCCGGCGGGGAGCAGCCAGCGTGCTACCTCGGGCGCGCCCAGCACGCGCAGCAGCGCCAGCCCATCGTCCTCCGAGTACGACCGCAGCGAGAGGTTGGGCACCCATAGATGATGGCAATCGACCGCGATCGGGTGGGATCGGGCACCATCGGACTCCGGGGTTGCGCGCCCCGAGTCGCAGCTTCGAGGGCCACTAGAAGGGTCCGGCTAAACAATCTGCGAACAGGGAGTTCGGGACGACCTGCGAACCCCGCGGCGACCCTGGGTCGCCTTCTTGAGCATCTCATGGAGCCAGTCGGGCGGCAAGCGCGGAGCCACGCAGTCGAGGCGATCAACCAAACTGATCGCCTCTAGCGGCTTGATTCCCGCGGTCTCCATCGCTCAGAGCCCAGCCGGATCGCCGGTCATCCGCCTGGCACAGCTCCGGAAGCCGTTCCAAGTCGAGGATCCCAGACAGGCGCGAGTCAACAGTCCCAGTCCGGCTCTACGATCTCGGTGTGGCTGCGAGTCCTCCAGCATACGTAAAGCCAGAGATCTTGCGCTGGGCGCGGGAGTCGATCGGGTACGCCCTAGAGGACGCTGCCGGGAAGATCGGTGTTCGCGCCGAGAAGCTTGCTCTAGCAGAGCAGGGAAAGCAGCTTCTTACGATCCGACAGGCTGAGAAGGCAGCGCACGTATACGAGCGTCCGCTTGCGGCCCTGTTCTTGCCAGCTCCCCCACTGGAGGAGCCACAGGAGGCGCAGTTTCGGCGTCTGCCGGGTGCTCCCGATCCTCCGTGGCCACCAGCGATGGTCACACTTGCTCGGCGAGTACGCGCGAAGCAGGATGCCGCGGCGGAGTTGTATGAGTTGCTGGACGAGGACCCTCCGTGGCCAGGAACCTTCGCGCGGCTCCAGGTAGAACACGATCGGCTCTCGGAGGTCGTGCGTGATCTGCTCGCAATCAGCTTCGAGGAGCAGGCAAGCTGGCGCGATCCGACCGGCTACACCCCACTGCGGCACTGGGTGGATGCGGTCGAGAACATGGGCGTGCTCGTCATGCAGGACGGCACTATGCCAACCGACGCGATGCGGGGTTTCGCTTCGACCCACGATGTCGCGCCCGCCATCATCATCAACACTCAAGACGACCCGCGCGCACGCGCGTTCACAGTCCTCCATGAGTTTGCGCACCTCTACCTAGCAGCACTTCGGGAGCCAGTCAATCTCGCCATAGAGCAGTGGTGCGACGAATTTGCTGGTGAGGTGCTCATGCCATCTCAGCTATTGGAGCAGGCATACGCCGGCATTAGAGCTCACGACACGCTGACCGCGATCGACGAGTTGGCCTTGATATTCGGGGTCACACCGCACGCGGCCATCGTCAGAGCTGCCCGAGCAGGGTTAATTCCTCAGTCTGAGGCGCAGAAGGCAATTGCGAGTATCGGTAAGCGAACGAAGAGAGCCAGCCCTGGCGGGGGGAACTACTACCGAAATATGCTTGGGCACCTGGGTCCGGCCTTTGTGCGGCTCGTGTTCTCCGCACTCGACAGCCAGGCCTTGACCTATCCGGTGGCATCAGGCCTACTCGAAGTCAAGGTCAATAACTTCGACACGCTACGGCATTACACCGACCGACGAGCTGACCTCCCGTAGCCATGCTTGTCTTCGACACGAGCGCCTATCTCAATGGTTGGCGCGACCACTATCCGCCGAGGACATTCCCCAGCGTCTGGAAACTCATCGATGACGCAATGAACGATCAGCGGATCATCGCTCCCCGGTGAGGTATTCAACGAGCTCAAGCGCAAGGATGATGACGTTGCGTCATGGGCGAAGGCTCGAGCGGAGATCTTCGTGGAGCCGAGCATCCAAGTACAGGTCGAAGCAGGCCAGATCCTGGCGATGCTTCCCAACCCTGGTATGCGAGACGGTGCCGACCCGTTCGTCGTCGCCGAGGCCAAGATTCGACAACTCACTGTCGTGACATACGAGGGACGAAGCTTCAGCGGCGTGCCAACTAAGAACTGGGCCAAGCGTATGCCTGGCATCTGTCAGAAGGTCGGCGTCGACTGCCGCACCGTACCCGAGGCCCTGGCGATGCTCGGAGCATCGTTCTAAAAGCGTCGGGAAAGTCTCCAGACCGAGGCGGGTGAGCACTTCCCTTCTGGACAACGCCACTTACTTGCTCCGCGTGTTTGTAGCTGGCTCCGGCGAACCGCCATACGCCGTGCTTACACCTCGGAGGCTTGTGGTCGCCTCTCTCGACTTTGGTCGTTTCCTTCAGGGGGATGATGGGTCGCACGTTGCGCTCCTCGCACCCATCGTAGATAGGGCCGAGCGTAGATAGGGCCGAGGGTCGTAGCCCTTATCCATCGCAGCGGTGCGAACACTGAACCCTCACTCGACCACTTCATCAGGGAGCAAGAGCGCAAATCTCGACTCCGAATCCTTGGCGGTTTCTACCGTCCTCGCCAGAGGAAGGTCTGTAGCGGCGTCTACGGCCATGTGAATCTTGTACCCGTAGAATCCACCTCCCTTTCTGCGTGGAAATGGCTGAGCGGTGTCCCCATGAAGCGTCAGGGTCACTGTACTACTCTGGCTTGCGTTCACGGCCGCCTTGGACTTGACGCGGCCCGGCCTTAGAACCCAGGGGGCCAGCCATGACGGTTGGCTGCGGATCGTGTCCGCCCCCCTCCGCTCGTATCATGAACAAGATGCCTGCTCGTAAGCGTCCCGTCAAGACCAAACCGACGCCGCCCGAGCAGGACGTGCGCAATGTCCAGAAAAAGCTCAGCGAGGCGGACTTCCTGCGCGACCTCGACCGGGCGTCTACGAACCGCTCAGAGCAGAAGCTAGCGGCCGCTTCTCGACGCGATCCAGCATCGCCCAAAACATAGGCTGCTCTGAGAACCGCAGGTTGTAGCGGAAGGCGTACTCGTCCAGGTAGTTCTGCAAGTCGTCGGCGCTGATCGAGTGGTAGACGCCCCGGACGCCGTTCTTGAACAGGCCGAAGAATCCCTCGATGGTCTGCGTGTGCGTGTCGCCGTCCACATAGACCTTGGCGATGTGCTTGATCCTGCGGTGCCCACGGTACTGCTTGCCGACCGGCCCATAGGCTCCTAGCTCGTCTGTGAACAGCATCGCTGACGGTAGGACGTGAGCCAGCACTGCTCGTTTGATTGCACGTAGCCCACGGTCGGGGATGATCGTGGGTCGCACCCGTCCGCCTCGCTCGACCATCGCGAAGATCGTCGGCCGGTAGCTGCGTCGCAGGTAGCCCCGGCCGACGCGCTGCTCGTACGCGCGGGGCTTGCCGCCGAACTCCGACTCGTCCACCTCCACGTCCCCCGACAGCGGGCCATCCGTCTCGTCCGAGAGAAGCGTCCTGATCTGCTTGAACATCCGGTGCGCCGTCTTGTATGTCACGCCGATTTCGCGCTCCAGTTGTTTGGCGCTAATTCCGCAGCGCGTCGAGGACATTAGGTAGATCGCGTGAAACCAGAGCTGGAGGCTCACAGTCGATTTGTGCATGATCGTCCCGGCCGTCGGGTAAACATGGTGGCCACAGAACTGGCACGAGTACGCCGAGCGGCCCGTGATTCGGTGAAACTTCGACGGCCGCCCGCACTTCGGGCACTCCGTCCCATCCCCAAAGAACTTGCCCTTCAGGTACTCCAGGCAAGCGTCGTTGTCCGGGAATAGCCCCAGAAACCGGCTGTACGTCATCGTGGATTCGCTTGACGGCGCCGGGGCTACGGAGTTGCGTGACCGTGCAGCCATGTCTCGCATGATACCAAACACAAGTACGTGTGTCAAGTAAAGTCATGTACTGATCCAAGGTCGGGGGAAACAAGGACCGACCGGCCACAGTTGTGATCGACTAGTGTCGCGTTTGGTTGATTCGTTGGCAGTAGCGGCTGATCGTGTTGAGGATCTGGTCGGCGGTCTTGGTCCAGACGTAGGGGCGCGGGTTTTCGTTCCAGGTCTCGATCCATCGGCGGATGTCGGTGTTTAGCGCGTGGACGGATCGGTGTGCGCCGCGGCGCAGGAGCTTGGTTGTGAGCTCGCCGAACCACCGCTCGACGAGGTTGATCCAGGAGCTGCTGGTCGGGGTGAAGTGCAGGTGAAACCGTGGGTGCTGAGTGAGCCAGCGTCGGACCTTCGGGGTCTTGTGGCTGGAGGCGTTGTCGAGCACGAGGTGCACATCGAGATGGGCAGGCACGTTCTGGTCGATCGCCTTGAGGAACTTCAGGAACTCGACGGCGCGGTGGCGTTGGTGAAGCGAGCCGATTACCTCTCCGCTCTTGAGGTTCAGCGCCGCGTAGAGGCTGGAAGTGCCGTGCCGCTCGTAGTCGTGCGTCGCGCGCTCTGGCGTGCCTGGGAGCATCGGCAACGTCGGCGCGGTGCGATCGAGAGCCTGGATTTGGCTCTTCTCGTCCACGCAGAGCACGACGGCGCGCTCGGGTGGGTTCAGGTACAGGCCACAGATGTCGTGGACCTTCTCGATGAACAATGGGTCCTTGGAGAGCTTCCAAGTCTCCTGGCGGTGTGGCGCAAGCCCGAACGCATGCCAGATCCGCATCACCGCATCAGGGGTCATCCCCATCTCCCGGGCCATCGAGCGGGTAGACCAGTGCGTCGCATTCTTCGGCGTGCTCTCCAGCGTCTTGGTCACGACGGCCTCGACCTGCTCATCTGTGATCGTCCGCGGTTTCCCCGGCCGCGGCTCGTCCGCAAGGCCCTCAAACCGACGCTGCGCGAACCGGTTACGCCACTTCGTCACCGTCGGCCGCGAGACCCCCAACGCTTCGGCGATCTCGCCGTTGGACCACAAGCCCTCCGAAGCCATCAGCACGATACGTGCCCTCAACGCCAGCGCCTGAGCGCTCTTACGCCGCCGCGTCCAGCCCTCCAACACGGCGCGCTCTTCGTCAGTCAACTCGATTGCAACTGCAGAAGGAATAGGCATGACCACCACCTACCCTAACTGCAAACAAATTAAACCAGCGCGACACTAGCTCCAGCTTCCGGTCGTCGGTCAGGTATGGCGACACGTTCGCAAAGTCAAAGACCATGTAGCCCGTGAGGGTGCTCTGCGGACCCACGGGGATTGGAGTGCGTAGCTGAGACAGGCTACCCCCGAGCGGTGACGGCTCCTGTTGCCAGCTTGGATGCATACGTAGCTCTTTCTCGTTCCCGAATCCAGGCGAGAGTGCGCATTTGAGCCGCACTTCAAGGCTGACGCTTCGCTGTAGCTCGCGGTTGGTGATGCGGAACCCAATGAGTTGGGAGTACCACGTCGCCGACGTAGTCATCCCGGCTAGGAGCGTCGTGGGGTTGAAGCCGCCCGCTATGACCTCCACCTCTAGCGCCGGGAACTCCCGTCGCGCCTTGCCCTGACTACCGATAGCGGCAATTGCAATCGCCCCCCACAACAGACCGACGCCCGCGATGAACAGGCCAACATCGAACCACCGGTTCCCAAAAAGGTCATACGACCTCCCTCCGGAGGCCACGATTTGGGTCTCTCCCAGCCCCACCACCACCAAGAGCGCCGCGACACTTAGCATGAGGGCCGCCGTCGCAAGCATTGTGCCGAGTTCCATTGGCGGAGCGCTCTTCGTACCGGACGTTCTCCGCTCCATTTGACGAACCAGTCCCGCCAAGAGTTAGCCACGCGCGCAGCCTACGCCTACATCCACGAGCAAGGCTTGAAGTTTGGGAGCGCCACCCCCAGCCCTGGGCGTGGCGCTCCCTGTTATTCCCTCTGCATTTCCGCTTCGGCGGCAAGCACCAGCTCGCCGAGCGTCACGCCAAGGGCTCCCGTGAGCCCGAGCAGCGTACTTACTGCGGGGTTGCCCCGTCCAAGCTCGATCCTCCCGAGATGACCTTCGGACACCCCAGCCTCGGACGCGAGAGCCGCCATCGAAAGGCGCTGGCCTTGGCGCAGACGGCGAACCGCCCGCCCCAAGTCCTTGTTCGTCAGCATCAGACGGTCACCAGCTCCAGCTCGTCCAAGTACCGGGCGCACCGGCTCGCCCTAACCACCTTCGTCGTGCAACGCGACGACCTCCTCGATAGCGAGACGCGCCAGAGCCCCGACGATCGCCCGCTGCGACACGTCGCCGATCTCGACCTCCAGCTCCTGCCGAGTCCAACACTGGTCGTGGTCGCCGCGCAACAACTGCAACACGATGGCGCGCTGCGCCACCCAGAGCCTACGATTGGGCTGCATAGGGAAGGTTCCGCCTTTCCTGTGCCACGCTCCCCGGCTGTTAGCGCAGCGCGGGGGGCAATCGCTTGTATTAGAGCCAGAAACCTAGCCCGACCCCAGCCCGAAATGTACGTGCCGTGGCTACATACTTGCCTTTCGCAGTTCCTTTCGCAGCCAAATCAGATCTCATGAAGACAAAGGGGCCTCATGGGGTAGATCGAGGCGACGCTTGGGGGATTAGGCCCTTTCGGCGGACCTCAGATTTGGCTTAGTTGAGCCAGATCCTAGGGTTTCGCAGATCCCTCCTAGAGTAGGCCGGCATGCCCCGCACATACGACAACAATCACTCCCCGGCGGGCGCCGGAGGAGAGCCGCCGGCAATCTCGCTCCGCGGCGTGGTCAAGCGCTACGGCGCGATCGCCGCCGTGAACGGCCTCGACCTGGAGGTACCGCCTGGCGTGTGCTTCGGGCTGCTGGGCCCCAACGGTGCGGGCAAGTCGACGACGATGCGGATGCTCACCGCCCAGACGCTCGCCGACGAGGGCCGTCTGACGGTGCTCGGCTACGAGCTACCGCGCGAATCCAAGCAGTCACGCCTGGAGATGGGCGTGGTGCCGCAGCTGGACAACCTCGACGTGGAGCTCACTTGCCGGCAGATCCTCACCGTGTTCGCGCGCCTCTACCGCGTGCCGCGTATGGAGCGGGCCGACGCCGTCGAGCGGGCGTTGGGGATCGCCAACCTTGTGCCGCGAGCGGAGACGATCGTGCGCGAGCTCTCCGGCGGGATGCGCCGGCGGCTGCTCGTGGCGCGCGGGCTGATCCATCGCCCACGACTGGTGCTGCTGGATGAGCCGACGGTCGGGCTCGACCCCCAGGTGCGTCAGGAGCTGTGGTCGTTGATCGACGGCTTGCGCGCCGATGGCGTGACGGTGTTGATGAGCACCCACTACATCGAGGAGGCCGAGCGCCTCGCCGACACGGTGGCGGTGATGTCGCAGGGGCGCATCATCGCCCAGGGCCCACCCGCCGAGCTGGTAAGGGAGCACGCGGGCGAGCAGGTGGTCGAGGTGTACGGGCCGCCGGAGCGCCTCGCCGAGGTGAGCGCGCTGGCGGCCGCGAACGGCTGGCGCAGCCGCCGCAGCGGCCCGGCGGTGGCGATCCTGCGGGCGGAGGCGCTCAACGGCCGGGCACCCGAGGGCGCCCGCCGTCCGGCCAACCTGGAGGACGCGTTCGTGGCGCTCACCGGGGAGGAGATCGAGTGAGACACACCGCACGTGGGCGCCGCGAGCCCAGCACCCGTAGAGAGCTACCCAGCACCGCAACCGCCACACCTGAGGCGACCGCGTGAGTGCGCACGCGCAGCAGTTGCCGGCGGACCCCCGTGGCACGCGCCGCGTGCGCCGGCTGGAACCGGCGGCGCTGGCCGGCGTGATGAGTCGCGACGTGGCGATCTTCGGGCGCTACTGGAAGGCAACGACGTTCTCCTCGATCGTCCAGCCCACGATCTACCTGCTCGCGTTCGGCTTGGGCTTCGGCGCGCTGGCCAAACACGTCGACCACGTCAAATACATCCAGTACGTCGCCACCGGCGTGGTGGCGACCGCAGTGCTGTTCTCCTCCGCCTTTCCCGGCATGTTCAACACGTTTGTGCGCTGGCAGTTCCAGCGCACCTACGACGCGATCCTGGCTGCGCCGGTGGATGTCGAGGAGCTGATCACCGCCGAGGTGCTGTGGATCTCGCTGCGCGCCGGCGTCTACGGACTCGCGCCGCTGTTCGTGGGGTTCGCGTTCGGCCTGGAACCCACCTGGGGGATCCTGCTGGTGCCCTTCATCGGCTTCGTCACTGGATTCGGCTTCGCCGGGTTCGGGGTGACGATCGCCGCGGTGGCAAAGACGATCGACAACTTCAACTACATCACCAGCGCCGTGCTCACCCCGATGTTCCTGGTGGCGGGCACCTTCTTCCCCGTCTCCAGCCTGCCCGCGGGGCTGCGCACGATCGCCGAGATCAACCCGCTCTACCACTGTGTGCAGCTCGTGCGCGACGCGGTGTTCGACAGCCTCGGTCTCGCCGACCTCGGCCACGCCGCGGTGCTGATCGCGTTCGCCCTGATCATGTGGCGCGTGGCAATCTGGCGGCTTGGCAAGCGACTGATCGACTGAGGTAGGGTGGCGGAGATGCAGGAGGGGTACTTTCCGCGCGGCAGCTCGATGTTGCGGCGGGTGCACGAACAGAAGGCGGTTGGGCTGATGTACGGCCAGCGGGCGCTATGCGTCGGCGCGGTGAAGCCGCTGAACTACGTTGGAACGAGCCGGCATACCCGCAACAAGAGCACGCCCTTTCGCCGCATTTCGCACACCGGCGAGATGTTCGAGGCAGTGTTCTTCGGCACGCGGGCGGAGGCCGATCGCGTGCTGGGGGCGGTGCGGCGAATGCACGAGCAGGTCGTCGGCGAGCTGATCGAGGACGCCGGACCGTACCATCCGGCGGGCACCCCCTACTCGGCCTTCGACCCGCAGCTGATGCTGTGGACGATCGCCGTGATCGCCGACTCCGCCGAATGGTTTTACGAGCGCCTGGTGCGCCGCATGAGCGACGCCGAGCGCGAAGCGCTGTGGCAGGACTATGTGCGCTTCGCCGAGCTGTTCGGGATGCCCCCGCGGTCGGCACCCGCCACCCACAGCGACTTCCGCGCATGGTACGAGCGCGAGCTTGCCGCCGACGATCTGTACCTGACCGAGGAGGCGCACTACATGGGGTATGCGTCGGCGTTTGCGATCCCGATGCCATCGAGCCGCCAGCTGGGCAAGCGCATCCACGACATCGTGATTCTCTGCTCGTTGCCACCGCGCGTGCGCGAGCTTTACGGCCTGCGTTGCACGCCCCTGCACGAGGCGGCCTGCGCGGCTTTGTGCGCAACCTCCCGCAGCACGCGACCGTTGCTGCCGCGCAGGCTGGCGCGCGGCTCGTGCGTCCCGGAGTTCCGGATGGTCGCTGAGACCGAGCGCCGGCGGATCGCCCTGGGCCAAGCCACCCCGCAGCTCGCCGACTAGCCCGGCTCCCTCGAGCTGGCTAGCACCCGCGCGCCAGGTCGCGCAGCGCCGCGCGTGCCGCCCCCTCGCCGCACATCCCGTGGACGCCACCGCCGGGTGGAGTCGAGGAAGAGCACAGGTAGACGCCTTGTAACGGGGTGCGGTAGGGGCGCAGGGCGACGGTGGGACGAAAGATCGTTTGCCGCAGCGTGGCGGCCCCCGCGTTGATGTCGCCGCCGACATAGTTGGGGTTGTGGCGCTCAGTGTCGACCGCCGTGACTGTGTGACGTGCCAGCACCAGATCGCGAAAGCCTGGCGCGAAGCGCTCGATCTGGCGCTCGATCCGCTCGCTCATGTCGAGTGTCGAGCCTGCGGGCACGTGGCAGTAGGCGTACAGGGTCTGCTGTCTCGCGGGAGCGCGTGAGGGATCGACCACGCACGGCTGCACGACGATGCAAAAGGGGCGCTCGGGGTGGCGGCCCGCGGCGACATCGGCCTCGCCGCGGGCGATCTCCTCGAACGTGCCGCCGAGGTGAATCGTGGCGCTCGCGCGGCACGCCCGCGCCTGCCACGGCACCGGCCCGGCGAGCGCCCAGTCGGTCTTGAAGATGCCCGGCCCGTAGCGGAAGCGACCGAGCGCTCGGCGGTAGCGCGCGGGGAGTCGATCGCCGCCGAGATCGAGCAGCGCGCGGGGGGCGAGGTCGAGCAGCGTCAGCCGCGAGTGCGGCAGCTCCCCCAGGTCGCCGATCCAGCGCCCCGTGTGGACGGTGCCCCCCGCGGCGGCCAGCTCGCCGATCAGCGCGTCCACCACCCCGACGCTGCCGCCCTCCAGCACCGGCCAGCCGACCGCGTGCGCAAGCAGGCCGAGCAGCAACGCGAAGGCGCCCGTCCCAGGGGCGCTCAGCGGCCGCATCGCGTGGGCGCCCAGTCCCGCCAGCAGCGCCCGTGCCTCCGCTGTTTTGAAGGTACGGGCGAGCGCGCTCGCCGGCCACACGCCGCGCGCTCCGAAGCGCGCCATCGCAAACGGGTGCGCCGGCGGCGCGAGCAGCGGCGCCAACGCGGCGGCGACGATCTCCTGCGCATCGTCGACCAACCGACCAAGCAAGCGCTGGTAGGCGGCGGCGTCCGCGCCGAGCGACGCCGCCGTCAGCGCCACCGACCCGGCGACCGCGGCCGCACGACCGCCGTCGAGCGGGTGGGCGAAGGCAACCTCGGGCCTCTTCAGCGTGAGGTCGAGCGCCACGTCGCGGAAGAAAGGCGAGGCGGCGAGCAGGGGATGCACGGTCGAGCAGACGTCGTGCGCAAAGCCGGGCAGCGTCAGTTCAGCGGTGCGGCAGCCGCCGCCCGGGGTATCCGCCCCCTCGTACACCTCCACCGCCAGCCCAGCACGGGCGAGCGTCAGCGCGGCAGCCAGCCCGTTGGGGCCTGAGCCGACGACAACCGCATCGGGGACGCTCACAACTGGAGCACCGCCCCCTGCGCTGGGGGAGTCACACCCGGCGTGCCCGCGAAGTTGCGTGCGAGCTCGTCCAGGGCCGCGTCGGTACGGTCGGGACGGTGGTGGAAGAGCGCCACCGCGCGCGCTCCGGCGCGCCGCCCCAACTCCACCGCATAGTCGGCGGAGGCGTGCCCGAAGCGCCCTTCAAGCGCCAGCTCCTGCGTGGTGAGCAGTTGCGCGTCGTGCACCAGCACGTCGGCGCCCGCCGCCAGTTCCAGCGCGGCCGGGTGATACTCGCCGCAGCCGTCAGGCCCCGGCCCCAGCACAGTCGGGCAGTGGTCGGGCATGTAGGTAAACGTCGAGCGGCCGTCGCCGATCCGATAGCCGAAGGTGCGCCCGCCCTTATGCGGGATCTCCCGCGCCAGCACCTCAAAGCCCGCGATCCGCCACTCGCCCGGCGCGATCGTGGAAAACGTCCACGATCCGCGCAGCCCATCCGGCTGCATCGGGCAGTGCGGCGGCGACATCGCCCGCGCGAGTACCGCGATCGCATCGGCGCCGTCCTCCTGCTCCGGCAACAGCAGCGTTACGCGCGCATCCTCGCGGTCGCCGGCGGCGAAGAACGGCAGTCCCTGGACGTGGTCCCAGTGCAGATGGGTGAGCAGCAACGTGCCCTGGAAGGCGCGCTCGCCGAGCAGCGGCGTGACCGTGCGCACGCCCGTCCCAGCGTCGAGGATCAGCGTTGCCGGTTCAGGCGTCTGCGGTCGCCCGCGGGGCGTAGCGGTGGTGGAGCATCAGCTGGTTGCCATCGGGATCGGCGAAGAACGCCATGTGGCATACGCTTGTGTCCAGAATGTCCCCCTGGAACGCCACACCACGCGCTTCCAGCGTGGCGCGGGTCTCCGCGACATCGTCAACGTGCAGCGCGATGTGATGTACGGGGTGATGCTCGAGGCCCATCGCCTCCGCGTTGATCACGCTAAGCGTGAGGTTGCCAGTCTCGAACTCGGCGAAATTGCGCTCCAGCTGGTACACCGACTGGTGCAGCCCGAGCGTCTCGCCGTAGAACTTCGCGGCTGCCTCTAGGTTGTGCGTGGGGACGGCGACGAAGTCGACGCCGGTAATCATCTGGGCGGTGGTGGGCATTGCGCTGGGCCTCCTCCTCAATGGTTGGCGGTCAGTTGGAGCAGCTACGGACGAGGGTACGGTATCGGGGGCGCTGCTCCGGAGGGGCCGACCGGCAACTTCGGCCGCGGCCATGCGCCATGCGCCGTCACTTCCGCGGGGCGCGTCTCTGCGGGTGCGGTGTTTCGCTGCGCGCGAGCATCGCCACGAACTGCTCGATGCGCCGGGCGCGCGTGTCGGCGCGCTTGGCGGTTTCGATCCGGTACAGCACCGCGTAGCGGTTCTGGCCGGAGAGCTGCTCGAACATCGCTTGCGCCTGCGGCTGCGCGCGCAGCGCCGCCGCGAGATCCTTCGGTACCTCGATCGTGGCCGAGCCCGCATACGCTTGCGCCCAGCGCCCGTCCGCCTTGGCCCGCTCAACCGCGGCGATCCCCGCTGGACGCATTCTGCCTTCGCTGCTCAGTCGCTCGACGATCCCGACGTTGCGCTTCGACCATGCGCTGCGCGGGCGTCGGGGTGTGAAACGCTGGCGGTAGATGCGCTCATCCACGCGCCTCACCTGGCCGTCGATCCAGCCGTGACACAGCGCCTCCTCCAGTGCCTCGTCGTAGGTCAGCTTGGTCGGCTCGGCGGTGCCCTTCTTCGCCAACCCCAACCATATGCCCGGCGAACCCTCGTGGTTGTCCGCCAGCCACCGCACCCACGCCGCGACATCGAGCACGATCAGCGTCGGCTGCTCGTCCGCCGTCGTCATGTCGAGGTGCCGCATCCTAATGGGCGTGTGATCGCACGAAGCGAGACCTGCATGGAGAGCGGATTGTACGTGCGCAAGGAATGGCGGTGTCAGCACGACAGATCGCGAGATTCAAACGCTTGCCACAGTACGAGGGTTATGTTCAGCGGAGTCCGCTGTGGCCCCACATGCCCCGCCGGTCCGATCACCCCGCCACATACTCTCAACAAGTCAACCCCGTACACCAGGAGATAGTCGCGGCCGTCAACTCTCCGGATCACCGGCGTCCAGACCCCGTCCTGGACGGGAGCGCTACTACAGGCGCGATGTCGGCCCCAGCCGCTGGCTGTTCGTGGTCGTACACTTCAACGAGACACCGGCGCGGATCGTGGCCGCGTACGCCAACCGCAAAGACCCGGCAGGACAGACGACGCGACAATGACGGTGACCATCGGCAGCCTTACCTTCGATCACGCCTCCTACGACACCCGAGGCGACGTGCTCTATCTGCACGTCGGCGATCCCCAGTCGGCTGCCGAGAGCGAGGAGACGCCCGAGGGGCACGTACTGCGCTTCGATGCAGACGGCAAGGTGATCGGGCTCACGATCATCAACGCCAAGTGGTTGCTCGAACGCGACCATGCGATCAACGTAACGGTCCCCGAGCACGTCGTGGTCGGCCCGGACGCGCTGTCCGAGGCACTCGCCGCAGCCTGATCGCACTGGCTGTTGGTCCCGCCATCCGCATACGCTCGCTGGCGCCAAGCACCGAGCAGCGCCCACACCGGCGTTAGAGTCAAGCGGATGCGCATCGCAAGTCTCGTTCCTCACGCGACCGAGCTGCTGTTCGCGCTGGAGCTGGATGGAGAGGTGGTGGCGGTAACACACGAGTGCGACCACCCTCCGCAAGCGCTCGCGTGCCAGCGTGTGACGCGCGACGTGCTGGCACCCGGATTGAGCGCCGCCGAGATCGACGCCGCGGTCCGCGAGCGCACGCGCCGCGGCGAAGCGATCTATGAGCTCGACGAGGACGCGCTGCGGTCGCTGCAGCCGGAGTTGATCGTGACGCAAGCGCTCTGCCCGGTGTGCGCCGTCTCCTACGACGAGGTGTGCGAGCTAGCCGAGCGCATGCCGTCGTGCCCGACGGTGATCTCGCTGGACCCACACACACTCGAGGACACGCTGCGCGATGTCGACACGCTGGCGCGGGCCACTGGCCGCCAGGAGCACGGCGCGGCGCTGGTGGCGCGCTCAAACGCCCGCATCGAGCGTGTTGAGCGTGCCGTGCAGGGCCGCCGACGCCCGCGGGTCGCCGCGCTGGAGTGGCTGGACCCGGTGTTCGCAGCGGGCCACTGGGCCCCACAGCTGATCGACCTTGCCGGCGGCGAGGATGTACTGGGGCGGCCCGGAGAGCCCTCGCAAACCGTCTCGTGGGCTGAGGTTGCGGCCGCGCGGCCTGAGATCGTGGTGGCGATGCCCTGCGGCTACAACACGCCGCGAGCGCACGCCGAGGCATGCGCTTACGCCCGGGAGCTGGCGGCGCTCGGTGCCCAGCGCGTCGTCGCGGTTGACGCCTCTGCGTTCTTCTCGCGTCCCGGACCGCGCCTGATCGACGGCCTGGAGCTGCTCGCGCACATCCTGCACCCTGAACAGCTAGGTGGCAGGGCCTCGACCTCGCACATGTGCGAGGTCGCCGTCGGCACATGTGCCGACGGGGCCTAGCCACATGTGGCTAGGCCCTCGGGGCGGTGCATGCACCGCCCCGCAGGTGGGCGCATGCGCCCACCTGTAGACCCGCCGCATGCGGCGGGTCTAAGACCAAAGCCGGGGACACTCGTGGATTGCATGCCGGCCCAATTACAGGTTCTTGACCATCGCGGTCGACGTGTCGTGAGGCGAGGCCTCCGAGGCACCGGAGGCCGGACGATGAACGCCTGTCTCGCCAGGCTCAACCGCGAGCAGGCTCTCCGCGCTCACCTCCGCCAGCGCACGGTGGACCACAGGCGAGCCGGGCACCACCGCGAAGTCGCGTCCTCGCCGCTTGCACGTCGCGCCATGGGATGCGATCGCCCTCGCTCCGACCGAGTCGATCGCGTCGAGTTGGCGCAGGTCGAGGGTGAGGCTCGTAACGCCTTCTTCGCACAAACACTCGATCTCGTCCTCGAGCTCGACCGCCGTGTGGTGGTCCAGCTTGCCAGTCAAGATCAGCTTGTGCCTCCAGACGGGCGCGCTTGCGAGCGTCAAGCGCGGGCCCGCGTGCACGGTCTGCGCCCGGCCGGCACGATCGCCGACGCCGATTGGATGCGCGAGCACTTCCGCCATCCTGTCCTGAGTGTCTAGCTGCCTGGTGATCGTCGACGACGATGTCAGATGAGGCTTCATGGCTTGTACAGCTCCTTTCAAAGATCTTCGAACCGGTACCAAATCGGCCTGGATCGGGCGATCCACGGCCGCGCGGCGCTGAGCGACCGAGTAGGAGCTAGCCCGGTCGCTCGGGGAACAGAGCGAAGAAAGACGTGTGCCACGACGGTTGGGACACACACAACCGCAGCATCACATTGGGAGCTGCTTGGAGTGGGGCGTTTACGAGTACCGAAGACGCCGCGGAGGCGGCGCCCGAGGCCCCTCCCGCGGCCGACCCCCCGCCCGCTCCGCCCGGTGCCGGGCCGGGGCCGGGGGTGGGGTCAGGGGCGGAGGCGGGAGTGTGACTCTCGCTCGCCAAGCCACCATCCCGATCGCGGGCCAGCGTCCCTGTCCCGATCATCGCCGCCGGCGATGCGTAGATAGCGGCGAAAGCGATGGTGGCCACAGACGATGTTCCGGGCGTGTCCAGCCAGAGACCCACTGAGCCCGTCGCGATTCCGCACGTGGCGAGCTCGTGGCTTGCCTGGGCGGCCTGGCGTGCCGGGGTATTCAGCGCCCCCAGCGTGATCGAAGCCTGACCTTCTTCTCCGGTAAGCACCGGGATCGCCGTGGCAGTATCGAGAGCCGTCACAGCGTTCGAGGACGGCGGCACGCCTTCGTTTGCCGGTTCTTTGTGGTCCGACCCCGAAGCGCCGGCCGGCGCCTGCGAGTCCCCCGTCTCTTCGGCTGCCCGATTTTCCGAGCTCGTTTCCCCACCCGCCTTGCCGGCCTGTTTTTCGGTGGCGTCCTGTTCGTGAGTGGGAGCTTCTCCGGCGGTGGGCGCTTGCTGGCCTGTGGGAGGGGTCTGTTCGGCGGTCGGTGGCGTTTGTTCGCCAGCGGTAGGAGGATCTTCGGGGGCCGACGGCGTCTGTTCGGCCGGAGAAAGGTCTTCAGCCCCCGACGCTGCCTGTTCGGGCGGGAGAGGGTTTTCAGCGGCCGACGGCGTCTGTTCGGCCGTAGGAGGATCTTCGGCCGCCGACGGTGATTGTTCGTGTTCGGCTGGGGATTGCGCTTGTTCGGGCGCGGCTGCCGCTTCTTCAGAGGCCGACGGCGTCTGTGCGCCTGCGGAGGGAACTTGTTCGCCAGTGGACGACACCTGTCCGTCAACAGGCGGGGTTTCTTCTGGGGGGGCTTGTTCAGGGGCTTGTGCGCCGGTGGACGGGGCCTGTTCGGTGGTAGGCGGCGTTTCTTCCGGAGGCATACCGCTTTCTGGGGTCACTTCGCCAGCCGGCGCTTCCGTGGAGCCTTCGGCGGCCGCGTTCGTGGCCTGCGCTCGCGCGCCGGCGGCGAACAGGAGGCACGCGAACACGAGCGAGGCAGCCAACATCAGCGACACGACCGACCGCACAGCCGGGCGACCTTTGGAGGGCAACGACTCAAGCTGATTCCCAAGCGGCGTGATCATTATTCGCTTCAAGGCTTCGCTGGTTGCGGACACGTACTGTTTTAGCGGCTCCTGATCTGAATGCCGGCGCTAAGCTCCTAAGATGATGACATCACAAGAGATGTCCATGCGTCGGTCGTGTAATCGGTGCGCCGGCCCCGGCGGCCGGATCGGGATAGGGATAGGGAGGGGCCTGTGCTCGTCCTGACGCGCAAGCTCAGCCAGAGCATCATGATCGGCGACGACATCGAGGTCACGGTGCTGTCGAACGATGGCGTGAAGGTGCGCTTGGGTATCCAGGCGCCCGCGGCCGTTCCGGTGCACCGAGACGAGATCTACTACAAGATCCAGGCCGAGCGTCAAGAGGCCCCCGACAAACAGCGCGATCCGTCGCGCGCGTCGAAGCGAGCAAGCTAGGCACAGAGACTCCGGGCGGCGAGCTACCCCGGCTGCCCGCCTCCCTTCACGTAGCCCACAAACAACGGGTGGCCGCCGCTTGGCACCGACGGGCTCCACTGATTGTTGGGGTTGCCGGACTTCGCGAAGCACGCCCAGTCGGCCTGGCTCGAGGCGGCCTTGTTGGGGTAAAACCCGGTTGGGCATTCGTAGGAGTACATGACTGTTTTCATCGCCAGGTTGGCATCGCAGTAGTTGTAGGTGGCGTTCCCCGCAGACCCATGGATGCTTGGTTTTGGGTCTTGAAGCACGGCCCGCGCAATCGTGCCCTGCGGAATCCACGACGGTGGCGCCACCTTGTAGGTGCCGGAGGAGGCGCTGCTGCCTGTCAGCACCAGGTCCGATGCGCCCTTGGTGTTGTCGATCTCCACGTAGCACGAGAAGTCGAGCGGCAGGTGGAAATAGTTCTCGATTTCGTTTACCCAGTCTGCAAATGCTTGCGACACGCCGCTCAGCCAGCTCTCAACCGTGCTGGCCGCCACGCTGAACCCGTTGGTCAGCGCCGCCACCACGGCCGACATGTCCTTGCCGTCCCCCAGCGCGAGCTGGCACACGGTGAGGCCAAAGTGGTCGACAAGGTGCAGCAGCCCGAGGCCCGCCACGCTGAGGAAGGCGGCCTGCACGTCGTTGGGATCGTTGTTGGGGAACCCCATCGAGTTGTAGGTGCTGACGATCTTTTGGTTGGCCGCTTCCACCGCCGCGAGGATCGGGGCCGGCCGCGGTGGCTGGGGCACCGCGTAGGGTTTGTCGAAGGTGAACGACACCGTGGTGCCGTTGACTTTCAAATTGGGGTACGGACGACCGGCGATCGCGGCCATGAATGCCTTACACATTTCGCTGTCTTTCAAGGTGATCGCCACATCCACCGACAGCTGGCTCGGACTCGACAGCACGCCCCATTTGAAGCCGGTCAGCCACCAGTGTGTTTCGGGGCCACGGGTGAACAGCGCTTGGCCTTCACGGCGCAAGGTCGCCGAGAGCTTGAGCATATCGGCGTCGGCGGCGCAGTCGTAGAAGAGGTTGTGCGACGCCACATTGTCCCCGGGACGCTGCCCTACGGTTGCGTCTAGCAGCAGGTACCCGGGGCCCGTCGAGCCGATCGGCCGGGTGTAAACACCGACCTCGCAGCCCGACTCCAGTCCGTACTGGCCCTTCCACAGCTCGATCATCCAGTGCTTGCCGCCGTAGTCGAAGAAGATCGGCTCGCAGTCCAACACGGCGCTCATCCCCAGCGCGGCGACGTCGTAACCGTAGGCGTAGCCGAAGTGCCGCTGCAGCGCGTCCATGCGCGAGTAGATGATCCCCTGGCTGGGGTCATACACGAACCCGGCGGCGTACACGGCGTGCGCCAGCGCGGAAGTGGGAGTCCAGGTAGCAGGCATTAGTGACCTCCGAGAGTGAAGATGACTTGCAGTGGATGACCGGCGCTCGGCACTTGGCCGCGCGGGCCCCAGTCGCCGGAGCCGGAGCGCGCGACGAAGTTGCCGTTGGCGCCGGATGCGGTGTTGGAGTAGAAGCCGGTCGGACAGCTGACGCTGAACGGCAACGTTGTGCCGCCCTGCGTGTAGGTGAACTTCCCTTCGCTGCCGTGAGGCCCGGCGTAATCCTGCAACCACGCATCGCCACGGCCGCCCGCCGGGATCGTCTGCGGCGGCGGGACCACCCAGTAGCCCTCGGCGGCGGTGACACCGGTGAGCGTGAGCGGTTCCGAGCCAGCGTTGCGGATCCGCACGTAGCAGGAGAAGTCCATCGCCGGCGGTAGCACCACCGAGGGCAGCGCCGGCACCGGCGCAACCGAGATTGCATAGGTACCGGGATTAACCATCATGATCTCGGCCGCCGCCGTTTCCACATCAACCAACGCAAAGGTGAAGGCCTTGGGGGGATTGTCGGGGCGCGAGGCGCACTCGAAGCCGCTGTTGTAGTAGTTGACGGGCGAGATCGTGAGGCCGCCAATCGGCGTGTGCGTGTGGCCCATCACGACGAGGTCGGCGCTCTGCTGGATCGCGAGGCGCTGAGCGAACCACGCGAGGTAGTTGCCGGAGCCGTCCGCCAATGCGGCGCGCGCCGCATTGACCACGCTGCCGTTCTCTTTCGCCACCCACCGCGTAAAGAGGTCGGCGTAGATGCGCTTGGCGTCGGCGATCGTCGTGGTGGCGCCATTCGGCAGAACGATCGGCAGCGACTCGGGCATTTTCGACGCAGTCGCCACGTAGTCCAGCAAGATGTCAGCGAGGTCGGGGGTCATGTTGGGGCCCAGCGACCGCAGAAACTGGACGATGTCGAATCCGTCCGGGTAGCCCATGTTCGGCAGTTCCGCCACGTTCTGGCCGGGTTTCAGCGTGTTGGCCATCATGTAGGAGAACGCACGGGTGACAAAGTGGCCAACCGGGAGCGTGTTCCACGGCGAGCTACTGTCGGGCGCGTTGAACATCGTCCAGTAATGCCCGTGGCTGAGTGCTGTGCGGACGCCGGAGGCGCCGGTTAGGACATGAACGGCGTCAACCAGCTGGACCGGCCCCACCGCGCCCTGCAGCGCCGCGATGTCGGCCTGCGTGAGCGTTCCGTCATGGTTGCCGAGCAGGATCGTGACCTTGTGGACCGCCGCCACAACTTTGGCCAGCGCCCCGCCCGGGCCGAGGACGTTGGGGTTGGCCGCGATAATGTCTGCCATCGACGGCGGCTTTACTGACGGTGGGTAGGTCCATATGTCTACGAGGTCGCCGAGCAACACCACCTCTTGAAACATGTCGGCGTGCTGGGCCACCCAGTTGAGGGCGGCCAGCAGATAGGGCTCGTGGATACTCTTCTGGTACCAGCAGGTGTTGGCGTTGTTGCCGATGTGAACGTCGCTGAAGATTGCCGCGTGAGTTTTTGACATGTCCACTACTCAACCAAATGTGGACTTCTCGATCTAGTTGGATCGCGAGCGGACCTCCGTCGAGCCGGCGCGGAGGGATGAAAGTTGGACACGCCACCCTACGAAAGCGCCGGACATGAACGTTTTTGGCCGTCAGCTGTTTTGGCTTATCTGCGGGGAGATTCGGTGGTGTGGAACCCCAGCCGAGGCGAGGAGGCGGCGAGTTGGGTGAGACAAAGGGCGATGCCGAGCGGCACCCGGTGAGATTCGGTCCAATGTCTCTCATCCGGGGGCACGGCGGTCCAATCCCCCACGCGAGGACACAGATCCCCTGGGCGCAGCGCTATATGCTCGGAGCGCCGTTCGACGGGATCTGCGGGTTCACCGACTGCGTCGGCGCGGCCTGGCTATTCACGCGCTCGGGTGGACACTGGAGCGAGGCCCAGAAGCTCGTGCCGGAAGATCCGTCCGGCGGGGGCGCCTTCGGCAACAGCGTCGCCCTGTCGGGCGACGGCAACGCCGCGCTGATCGGAGCGCCGCTCGGCGAAGGTCTGCGCGGTGTCGTCTGGGCGTACAGCGGTGACGCGGGCAGCTGGGCGGACGGGGAACTGCTGACGCCGGCGACCGAGACGCCGGGCCTGGGACCGAACCCAGCTCCTACTTCGGCTGGACGGTCGGGATGTCGGCGGATGGCACGCAGGCGTTGATCGGGGGCCCTCAGGACGGGCCCTGCGGAACCGAACACTGTCGCGGCGCGGCATGGGTGTACGCCGCCGCCGACGGCGGCGGATGGGTCGAGCAGCAGAAGCTCTCCGAGGCCGGTACCAGCGAACTTGGATCCGAGCTCGACATGGCCGCCGGCGGCAACGCCGCGCTCCTCGGCGGGGTCGGCGAAGGGGCGCGGCTGTTCTCCGACGCGGGCGTCGGATGGAGTGAGCAGGAGACGATCGAACCGGAGAATCCGGAGCATGAAAAGCAGCCGGTACAGAGCTTTGCGCTGTCGGCAGACGGCACCGAGGCTCTGCTCGGCGGCAGCCAAGAAGCATGGGCGTACACGGGGTCGAGCGGTCTCCTCAGCGACACGCAGCGGCTCATCTCGCCCATCTCGGAAGTCGATGACTATGGCGACGAAACGTTGGCTGCGTTCGGCTCGGCTGTCGCACTCTCGGGCGATGGGCGCGCTGATCTGATCACCGGTAATCCCAGCCTCTTCGATACCGAGAGAGCAGGCAGCGTGTGGGCGTACGAACCAGGTGCGGCGGTTGACCTCGTCGATGAGCCGGCATCCTCCACGCGTGAAACCACGGCGAAGTTCGAGTCACAACGGAGGAACAAAGGCTTGATTTCGAATGCTCGCTCGATGGGGGCCAGTTCTCCTCGTGCACCTCGCCGCAGTCATACTCCGGGCTCGCGGATGGCGCCCACGCCTTCCGCGTGCGCGTCGTCGGTGTGCGCCGGTTCGCGCTAGAGGTCCAGCAGATCAACGAGCCGATCTTCGATACGC
Source organism: uncultured Solirubrobacterales bacterium (assembly GCA_963825025.1). GTDB lineage: Bacteria > Actinomycetota > Thermoleophilia > Solirubrobacterales > Solirubrobacteraceae > Palsa-744. The sequence continues at coordinate 250,463 of CAWGRJ010000005.1, read as the reverse complement.
CCTTATTCTTGCAGTCGATCGGCGGATCTGCCGCTCGTGCGACTGGCCTGGGCGGAGCGTCGTACCCGCAGTTCGCCGCAACGGGCGCGCTGTCGCTTGGCCCACAGATCGGCAAGGCGCCACCCGCGGTCGAGTTCGACGGGTCGCTGACACTAGCCCTGTCCACCCCGTGGCGCTGGTCAGCGTCGGGGGTAGCGAAGGTCGACGGCTTCGAACTTGCGCATGGAGAGCTGACCTATACCTCCGGTGGGCTCGTGTCACTCACGGGAAGCGTCGAAGTCTCGATCCGCGGCTACGGGCTGGCCGCCGCGATCACGTCGCAGACATTCTTTGAAGCGGCAGGCAACTACAACATCAACGCGACCGGCCAAGTCAAACTCGGCGCATTCGGGACGCTCACCGGGCAGGTTGTGTTCTCGAACAAGGGCTTCGCCGCCTGCGCGCCGGTGACCTTCGGCGGCTCGACGTTCGCGATCGGCTGGGGGGTGCTCGCGGACGGTACCCAGCAGGTCCTGCACGACTCATGCGACCTCGGGGCCTACACGACGACCGCCGCGGCGGCGGCGGTCGTCCCCGCGGGTCAGCCGATTACGGTTCCGGGTCACAGGCCAGGGAAGCTGGAGGTGATCGCGGTCCAAGGTGGCTCCGCCCCGCCCGCCGTGAGCGTGACCGCGCCCGGCCTGAGCCTCGCGGCACGCGCGGGCGCATCGGTTCGCGACGACCTCGGCGCGATCGTTCCAGACTCCGGCACCGACGTGACCTACGTGCTGCTCGGCGGAGCCGGCGCTGCCCGTTACACGTTGACCAGCAGCAACACGACGATCACGTCCGTACACCAGGCCATGTCACTGCCGCGTGTAGCGGTCCATGGCACGATCCGACTGCTCAGCCGGGGCCGACGACAGCTGATCTTCCGCCAAACACCAGCTCCAGGTCAGCGGTTGATGATCTACGAAGTCGGCGGCGGGATGGCTGACCTGCTCGCGACATCGGCCCATGCGACGGGCAGAATCGCCTATGTCCCCAAGGCGGGACTCAGCGCGAAGCGCACACTCGTCGGCGTCACTGTCGGCCCGAGCGCCCAGCCCGCGCGACGACCGTACTCGCCAGCTACCGGGTCACGGACTCGCCCCCGGCGAAGGTCCGCGCAGTTACGGTGCGCGGGCGACGGCTCACATGGGAGCGCCAAGCGCGCGCAACGGGCTACGTCTTGGCCTTTACGCTGGCGGACGGCTCGACCCACACCGTGACCGCGACGCGGCCCTCGGCATCGATCCCGGCGCGCGCCACCTCCGTCACGATCGTTGCCACCGATACGCAGGGACGCCCGGGAGCCGCCGCGCGGGTCGCACTCCGGGGGCACCGGTCCGCGACCAAAGGGTGAGAGCGGCGCAAAAGCCCTTTGCGCTCGACGACGGGCCTCCATGGCCTACGTCGGCGTTGCCGGCGGCCTCTTGCGGCTGCCCCATTGAGGCCGCCAGTCCGCCCGATACAGTCTCGCCTATGGCGACGAAAGATACAGCCGTGGCGACCGGCGCTGCCAACCGCAGTCTCGGGAACGCCAGAAGGCGACAGGAGGACGAGTTCTACACGCAGCTATCCGACATCGAGCGGGAGTTGCGCCACTACAAGTCCCACTTCAATGACAAGTCCGTCTATTGCAACTGCGACGACCCGCGCGTGAGCAACTTCTTCCATTACTTCTCCTACAATTTCGAGAAGCTGGCGCTCAAGAAGCTGATCACCACCTGCTACAAGAGCCAAGAGAGAGACTCCTTTAGTCAAAACACTTCGAAGCGGGCGATCTGCCTCGAATATGAGGGCGCCAAGAGTGGAAACAAAGTCCCCGACCCTGAGGAGATTGGCATCAAGCTGCTCAACTGGGATGGCGATTTTCGCAATGCCGGGGGTATCGAGCTGCTCAAGCAAGCAGACATCGTTGTGACCAATCCGCCCTTCTCGCTCTTCCGAGAGTATCTGAGTCAACTAGTCGAGCAGGACAAGAAGTTCGTGATCCTCGGGAGCCAGAACGCCATCACTTATAGGGATGTTTTCGTCCTGCTGCGAGCCGACAAGATCTGGCTGGGCAACAACAGCGGAGACATGGCGTTCCGTGTGCCTGCTTACTACGAGCCGAGAAACACACGCTTCTGGCAGGACGAGGATGGGCAGAAGTGGCGCAGCTTCGGCAACATGTGCTGGTTCACCAACCTTGACATCGCGAAACGCCACGAGGACCTCATCTTGTATCGGACCTATGACGAGGCGGTATATCAGCGTTACGACAACTATGACGCCATCCATGTCAACAAGGTTGCCGACATTCCCATGGACTTCGATGGTGTCATGGGCGTGCCGATCACCTTCCTGAGCAAGCACAACGCTGACCAGTTTGAGATCGTCGGCTTGATCGCCGGTAACATCAGGGGTCTAGCAGGCATACCTTCCTCAACAGGGAAAGACGGGCCCTATGTGGGCGGGAAGCTGCGTTACGGGCGCATCTTGATACGGAACAAGCGGCTATGAAGATCGAGCTCAAGGAGATCACTGTCCGAGACCTTGCCGAGGGTTACGAAGACAATGAGGAAGGGGGCGTGGTTGGCCACTCGGGAGAGTTGGACATCCGTCCCGCCTATCAGCGGGAGTTCATCTATAAGGACAAGCAGCGCGAGGCGGTAATCGACACCATCACGAAGGACTTTCCCCTCAACGTCATGTACTGGGCAGTCCGGGAAGAGGGTGGTTTCGAGGTCATTGACGGACAGCAGCGCACGATCTCTGTGTGTCAATATGTGGAGGGTGATTTTGCCTTCAGGGGACGCTACATTCACAATCTTCAGAACGATGAGCGCGATCAACTCCTCGACTACAAGCTCATGGTCTACCTGTGTAGCGGCACCGACAGCGAGAAGTTGGAGTGGTTCAAGACCATCAACATCGCGGGCGAGAAGCTGACGGACCAAGAGCTTCGCAACGCGGTTTATTCGGGGTCCTGGGTCTCTGCCGCGAAGCAGTACTTCAGTCGGAGTGGATGCCCTGCCTACCGCCTCGCCAGCGACTACATGAACGGGTCGCCTATCCGTCAGGATTACTTGGAGACCGTCATCAAGTGGATCAGCGAGGGCGAGATTGAGCACCACATGGCCGTCAATCAGCACAAGCCGAACGCCAATGAGCTTTGGCTCTACTTCCAGAGCGCCATCGCCTGGGTAAAGGCTACGTTCCCGACCTACCGTAAAGAGATGAAGGGCATAGGTTGGGGTCTGCTCTACAACGAGTTCAAGGGCGCCGAACTGGACGCCGGGAAACTAGACCAACAGGTTGCCGTGCTGATGGCGGATGAGGACGTGACGGCTAAGAAACTGTCCGAGAACGTGTCAAGCGTGAAGTAGGCGGTGGCGTCGTCGGTACCAGAGCAGGCCGCTGGCGAGTTGGATGAGGCCGAGATAGTTGGTGGGGTTCTTGTCGTAGCGGATCAGAAGCGCGCGGCATTTCTGTAGCCACGAGATCGTGCGCTCGACGACCCATCGACGAGCGGGGTGGGTTTTTTGGCCCCAGCCGTCCTTCTTCTCCTCGCCGATGCGGCGGATGTGTGGCACGTACCCGCCTTGCGCGCACGCCGCCTCTCCAGTCGGGTTGTCATACCCCTTGTCCAGGCAGAGGTTCTGCGCGAATGTCGCGGGGTCGGGACGGGGGATCACGACTGCGCTGATCGTCTCGGCCAAGAGCTTGGTGTCGTGCACGTTCGCACCGTCGATAACAGCGGCGAGCGGCCCGCCTTCCTGGTCGACTAGCACGCTCTTCTTGGTGCCCATCTTGGCTCTATCAGTGGGGTTCGGGCCACGCTTGGCGCCCTCGAACCGCGACTTGCCCATCACGCCGTCGGCTGCCTGCCACTCCCAGCGCACAGCCCCGAGCTCCTCGCACTCGCGTACCAGATACGCCCAGATCTCCTCCAGGAACCCATCGGCAGCGAACCGTTGAAACCAGCCGTGAACGGTTGACGGGCGTCCGAAGCGCTCCGGCATATGACGCCACTGGCAGCCCGAGCGTAGGCGGTGGATGATCCCGTCGAGCACGAGCCGCAGATCGACCCTGGGACGGCCTGTCCGGGCGGGCGGGTAGAAGCAGTCGAGCATCGGTTCGATCTCTTCCCAGAGATCGTCCGGGAGCTCCCAGATCGTCGGCAGCGGGCGCGCAGGGGTAGTCTCAACGGCTGGCAAGGCACGCTCCTTTTCGCGAGGGTTGACGTGCCTTGCCGCTTCAATCAAGCGCTACATAATCCTGCCCCGACCCGACTTCTCGGACAGACTCTAAGAAGGGGATCTATCCCTACGTGCTAGCCGGGGATGAGAAGCACCTCAACATTCGGGCCTTCACGCCCAACCAAAAGCGAGAGGCCTACGAGAGACAAAAGGGCATCTGTCCGATTTGCGGCGAGCACTTCCCCATCGAGGGAATGGAGGGCGATCACATCACCCCATGGCGTGAAGGCGGCAGGACTGACGCAGCTAACTGCCAGATGCTGTGCCGCGAGGATAACCGCCGCAAGGGCGCCACCTAGAAGACAGCTACTCGCGGCTTCCTGACGGACGAAGGCGGATTCCCAGACAGGAGTTCCCCTCAGCCGGACGCAGGCGAAGAAGTGAAGGTCTGATCCGCAGATGCCACGGCGAAGGACATCGATCAATACCTGCCCCCTTCGGGGGCAGGCGTCGGCAGATCGACGACCGTCAACTGGCCTTCTTTACAGTTCACGGCCTTCATCGGGCACCCGCGGCGATCGATCCGGCGAGCACGCGCAAGAGCTCGACCCAGCCCGACCCGGGAAGGTCGGGCTCGACGGCACGCTGCACCCCGGTGCCGAGTCCGAGCGCGAGGATGATGGTGCTCAGCGCCTCGGGGTCGATCGGGAAGTCCTCGCCAAGCCGCGCAGCGATCACTTCGGCCCAGCCCGCGCGAAGGCGCGCGTGGCGAGCGGCGGTGGCGGCCTTGTAGGTATCGTCGTGAGCGCTGAATGCCGCGAGCTCTATCTCAAAGCGCGTCCACCGCGGTTCGCCGATGGTGTCCTGCGCCCACGCAGCGAGCACGTCAAACCACTCATCGAGGCTGTCTGTCTGCTCAAGTGAATGTCTGAGATCGCGCGCCATGCGCTCGTACAGCTCATCGATCACGGCGATCCCCATCGCGGTCTTGCTGGGGAAGTTGGAGTAGACCGCGCCGCGGGTGAACCCTGCGTCCTCGCCGATCTGCTCGAGGGTGGTGACCTGGAAGCCGTCGCGCAGAAACAGGCGGGTGGCCGCGTCGACGATCAGCGCTCGGGTTCGCGCCTGGGACTCTGCACGCGTTAGACGGGTCATCGTGCGAACGCGTAGTCGTCGAGGTCGAAGCGGGCGCTGCGCCAGGCCGCCTCGAGCGAGAGGCTGGGCCGGAACGGCGCGTCGCCGTGCTGGTCGAAGTAGTAGCTGTTCGCGTTCGAGCAGGCGCCCCGGAAGAAGACCTGGTTGTGGCGGCGCCCGAGCATCGACTCGAAGTAGCGACGGTTGGCCTCGGGCTTGATCTCCACGCGCGTGGCGCCCTCGCTGCGCGCCCGCTTCAGGCAGCGCACGATGTGGCGCATCTGGGTCTCGATCAAACCGAAGTAGGACTGGCCGTTGAACGCGTAGGGACCGAGGATCGAGAAGGAGTTCGGAAAGCCGGGGACGCTCACGCCCTCATAGGCCTGCAGCCGATTGGCATCCCACCACTCCTCGAGGTCAACACCACCCGCGCCCAGCGTCTCGAATGCCGGCAGGTTCCCGGAGTCGAACACCTTGAACCCGGTTGCAAGGACGAGCACGTCGAGCGGATGCTCGACCCCATCGCTCGTGCGAACGCCCGTCTCGGCGATCGCCTCAATGGAGGTGGTTTCGAGCAGCACGTTCTCCCGGTTGAAGACGGGGATGTACTCATTGGAGAAGCTCGGGCGCTTGCACCCGAGGGAGTACTGAGGCGTGAGCTTCTCGCGCACGACGGGATCCTTGACCTCGCGGAGCATTTTGCGAGCGGTGGCTTCGCCGCGGGCGGTGAGGCTCGGGAACTGGCCGGCGAAGTGGGCGGCGAGCACGAAGGTGACCTCCACGAAGGCCTGACTGGCCCAGCGTATGGCGAGCTCGGCGCCGGGCACCGAACGCAGTGCCCGGCGCACGCGCGGGCTCATCGGGGCGTCGAGCTTGGGTAGGCACCAAATGGGAGTGCGCTGGAAGACGGTGACCTGCTCGACTTCAGGGGCGATCGCGGGGATGAGCTGGATCGCCGAGGCACCCGTGCCGATCACCCCGACGCGCTTGCCGCGCAGGTCGACCGAGTGATCCCAGCGCGCCGTGTGCATGGTCGTGCCGGCGAAGCAGTCGAGGCCCTCGATCTCGGGCGGTTTGGGCTGGCTGAACACGCCTGTCGCACCGACCACGTATCGCGCGGTGATCTGCTCGCCGTTCGCGGTCTGGATGTGCCACGCGTGGGCGTCCTCGTCGAACCTCGCCCCGACCACCTTGGTGTTCAACTGGATGCGATCGCGCACCCCGTACTCGTCCACGCAGTGCTCCGCGTAGGCCTTGAGCTCCGTCCCCGGCGCGTACACGCGCGACCAGTCGCTGCGCTTCTCGAAGGAGAACTGGTAGCTGAAGGACGGGATGTCGACCGCGATCCCCGGGTAGGTGTTCCAGTGCCAGGCACCCCCGACACCGTCCCCGGCCTCGAGCACGACGAAGTCGCGGAAGCCGGCCTGGTCGAGCTTGATCGCCGCCCCGATGCCCGAGAAGCCGGCACCGATCACGACGACCTCGTGGTCCATTGCGATATCCGAAGTATCCATGTGCTCAAGGTATCGAGAACGCTCGCCGAGCGCGCGGCGGCGCTGGCCACGAGCGCCCACCTGGAAGGGCCGCGGTAGTTTCCGCTCACGCGTATCTCCCGACCACGATTGAAGGTCGGCGCGATCTGATCGCGTGCAACGCGCTGCTCACCCACCGAGACGCGACGATCGTCAGCTTGCAATACGGGCTCGCCACCCGCAACCAGGAGACCTGGGGACTGCGCTGGTCCTCGATCGACGCGTACTTTGCATGGGTGACGGAAGTAATCAGCTACGGACGGCTCGAGCTGGGGCAAGACTGCGATGAGCACCCGCAGGCATACCGCGATACCCAGCATCCTGCGCGAAGACCTCCAACAATGGCGCCGGGCTAGCATCGAGGAGCTCACCGATCGCGTGCCCGCCGGCCCACGTGCTCGCCTGCAGCTCCAGCATCTCGAGCACTCCACGGGTGTCGAAGTCCAGCGCGTCGGCGAGAAACCCATCCGGGGCGAGTACGTGCACCCCATGGCGGCTGAGACCGTCGCGCAGATAGCCACGGTCATGCGTGAAGAGGTAGTCGGCGCGCGCAGCCACGACCAGAGCACACACATGGGCGTCCGCCGGATCGCGAGTGAGGCCAGGCACGTCAGGGATATGTGGATTGAGGTCGATGCGCCCGGCCGGGAAGCCCAGGCGCAGGTAGTCGACCCATCGTCGCGCAGACTCAGCCGAGAGCTGCTTCTTTTCTACGAGCGACCTTTGCGCCTCCGCCAACAACTGCTCGCTCCAGAAGAGATCCAGCAGTCGCAGCTCTGCGGCGATGCGTCCCATCAGCTCGTGCAGGACGCGCGAGAAGATGATGTCGGCGTCGAGGACCGCTCGTGGCCGCCGGCGCTCGTTCACTCGGGAGGTGCGCCCATCGCGTCGAGCTCAAGCGACCACTCCGCTGTGAGGCGCTCGTGCTCAGCCCTGCCCTCCTCGAACGCGAGCAGCGACGAAAGCGGGATCTTCCAGTGGCTGGAGCCGGGGAGCCGCTGCGCCACCAGATCGCCGTAACCGATCAGCCGCATCACGTGCTGGCGGGAAAAGCCAAGTCGATCCGCCGCCCGCTGAGGGGAGAGCAACTCCTGCTCCTCGGCGAGTGTCACCGCGACATGCTTGCCGTCGGCGAGCATCCTCTCGATCTCCTCGGCCACGAGCGCGGCCTGGTCACGAGCCGCCGGGTCTAGATGCAGGGTCTTCACCAGACGAGCCTAGCATAACTGACCTAACTGCACATTGCTCCGCTCACTGGGCTTGCTACCTACGCTCCGACCGGCAACATGCTCCCATCTCCTCCTAACACGAGATCCAGGCTAAGCTCACGGCGAATATCGCCTCCTGGGCGAGTACTGCATGACCCATCTCGCCGTGATTGATCACAGCGATACTTCTAGCGATTAGCCTGATCATCCCAAAACGCAAGCGTGTTGTCGCGCTTAGCTTGGGCGGGCGAACACGACGTGCTGCGACCGTCGTTCTCAAACGCCGCGGACACTAGCTCTCGCGTCAGCTCCGACAACCCGCCTGAAGCCTCGAGAGAGGCGCTCAGCGAGGGGGCGGGCCGCATGGCTCGCCCCCTTTTTTCTTACCAGCCAGCACCCCCGTTATGGGAGAGTTTTGGGAGAGTAGGCCGTTTTGGAGCCTTGGCGCCCTCGCCGGGACCCCAAAAAGCGCTGTTTTGCAGGCTTTTTCCACAGAGGCGACGACCGGAATCGAACCGGTGTAGACGGCTTTGCAGGCCGCTGCGTAGCCACTCCGCCACGTCGCCGGGTACACCACAAGCGTATCGGGCGCACGTGCTGCTGGCGATCCTGAGCGCTCAGGATCGAGCCGTCCAAGGCCGGAGAGATCCTTATCGCGCCGTAGGCGAAGCATTATGAACATCTTCGCCCCCCATTAGCCGCGCTTTCGCGCATTGTTAGCGATTGCACAGCCGGTGCTCGCAAGATGGTCTCTCCCCATCCACCGGAGGTGACCCGTGAGACGACTGTTCCTACCCATGATGCTGGCCGCGCTCGTCGGAGGTGTGGCCGCGAGCGTGGCGGTGCTGGCGCTGGACGGCGGCAGTGGACGCTCGGTTCCGGTCGCGCACGCCACCACCGCATCGGTTCAAAGCAACTCCGCTGGAGCTCGCAGCGAGGTCTCCTCGACGACGCCCACAGCCACACAGATCTATCGCCAGAGCGCCCCCGGCGTAGTGTCGATTAAGGCGGTTACCTCCGAAGGTGAGGACAGCGGCACCGGCATCGTGCTCAACGAAAAAGGTCTGATCCTCACCAACGATCACGTGATCAAGGGTGCCACCAGCCTCACCGTTAGCCCGGGTGCCTCCTCTAGCCAGACGCGTCCAGCGACAATCGTGGGCGAAGAAGCCAACGACGATCTCGCGTTGATCCACGTCAACCCGTCCGGGCTGGGCCTGAAACCGCTGAAAATCGCCAGCTCGAGCTCCGTCCAGGTGGGCGATGCTGTGTACGCAATCGGCAACCCCTATGGCCTCAACGAGACCCTGACGCGCGGTATCGTCTCGGCGCTCGGCCGTACGATCTCGGCGCCCGACGGTGCGAGCATCGCCGGTGCGATCCAGACCGACGCGGCTCTCAACCCTGGCAACTCGGGCGGTCCTCTGCTCGACGAACAAGGAGAAGTGATCGGCGTCGACTCGCAGATCGCCAGTGATGCGGCAAGCGTCGACGGCTCACAGCCGGGGAGTACGGGCGTCGGCTTCGCGATCGCCTCCAACACGGTCATCTCGGCGGTCCGCACGATCGAGGCCGGCAAGGGCGTCACCTACGCCGCGGCTGCGGGGAGACAAGCCGAAAGCGGCTCCGGTACGCAATCGCCTTACGAAGGTAGCTCGCCGTATGGCACGCAGAGCCCGTATAGCGAAGCCGAAGCTGATGGCTCGGAAGAAGGCGAAGCGGCGGGGACCGGCCGTAGCGGCGTCGAAGGATCCGACGAAGCGGCTTCCGGTGGCTCCGAAGGCGAATCTGCAGCGGCCGCCGGTGGGGGAGGGCGCGTGGTGATAGTGCCTTGAGGTGGCTGGCGGCGGCAGGATCCGCATGGGGTGATTTTGCCGCCGCCCCGTTGATACGCTTGCGGCCTGTCCCAGGGCGATTAGCTCAGCTGGGAGAGCGCCGCCTCGACAAGGCGGAGGTCACTGGTTCGAGCCCAGTATCGCCCATCGTAGAAAAGCCCCGCAAATGTGGGGCTTTTCTTTGGTGGGGGAGGAGGTCAGGGGAGACCTAAAACGGCCGTTTTCCCACATTCTTCCCACAAAGCTGAGACTCCAGTCCCGCAAGAGCCAAAGCAAAGCCGACCGACCTCTGCGAACCGCTCGGCGCGGCTGCCGGGCGGGATGTCGCTTGACGAAGCGGGATAGAGGTCGGGTCGGGTTCGCCTTCGTGGCGGGAATTGGTCTGTCCGGCGGCGTCGCTATCTCATCCGCGTCAATTGACCATTCATGCGGCCGGACGGGTCTTGACCACCCGCCCGGCCCGAGCACCGAAGCTGACTCCTTCGATGCCCAGGGGCTACCGTAGCTGCGTGCGGTGGGGTCGTCTGCGCGTTGGCGGGCTTCGGTGCGCCGAAAAGGGAGGCCAGATGACCGCCACATCCACCGAACACCACGCCCCGCCCATGAACGTGCCCGATGCCACGAGCCAGGGCTTCCCTCCGACCGAGGACCGGGCCGTGTTGCTGCTCTACGGCGAGGAGCACGTGAATCTCGCGCTGGCCGACGAGCTAGCGCTCGACGGCTACGAGGTCCGCCGCGCCAGCGACACCGCGAAGCTGCGCGCCGTCTGCGGCGCGTGCGCGGTCGAGCTGGTCATCTTCGGGCGCGCGACACGTCGCGGCGCGGGCCTTGACGTGCTGCGCAACCTCCGCGCCGGGGGGGCGCTCATGCCCGAGGCCAAGCCCGGTCTGCGGGCACTGTGGATCAGTCCGAACGGCGACCTGGGGGATGTGCTGCGTGGGTTCGAGGCGGGGGCCGATGACGTGCTGCGCGCCCCGTTCGCGTACCCGGAGCTTCGCGCTCGTGTGCAGGCGCTCGTGCGGCGCGACCTCGCCGAGGAACTTGGCGTGATCGAGTACGGAGAGCTACGGATCGACACCGCAGCGCACGAGGTCATCGTCGGCGTGACTCCGGTCGCGTTGCGCCGCTTGGAGTTCGCGCTGTTGGCGCATATCGCGCGTGATCCCGTTCGTGTCTACACCAAGGACGAGCTGATGCGGGAGGTGTGGGGGTTTCGCTCGCCCGGCACCACGCGGACGCTGGACTGCCACGCCTCGCGGCTGCGGCGCAAGCTCGCCGAGGCCGGTGCCGACGGGTTGGTATGCGCCATGCGCGGCGTCGGCTACCGCCTCGCCGGGGACTCGCTCGGTGCGCTGCCGGCGGCGCGCGTTGCGTGAGCGTATCGGGCTCGTTGCAGCTTTGTCTGCCGCGCCCACAAGCGGCGAGGCGCGCTGTAATAGCTGCCGCTCGTACACGTAAATATAGCCCCGGCGCGGGGATTGGAGCCCCGCCCGAGACCGTGACACAGGAGAGAACGCTCCCATGCTCGACCAAATTAGCTCACTCGAATCCGAGGCGCACGTCCGTCTCGACCAAGCTGTCCTCACGCTGATCCTCGACACTGACCGGCCGCTCGCGGAAGGCGAGATTGCCCGCGCTGTTGATGTACCCGGCCACGTCCCCGACAGCCTCAAACGCTTGCGCAGAGCGGGCTTGATCCACCGCTGGAATGACCTGGCGACGCCCTCGCGTCCCGCCGTCCGGCTCCACGAGGTCAAGCACAGCAACAGCGAGAACCCCACCGACGCCAGTTGCGAGAGCGCCGTTCTCGCAACGCTGGTGCGGCGTGCGACCGCGGGCGAGGCACCGCTGACCGATGCACAGGTCCACGACGCCCTCGGCGCCAGGAAGCGCAAGCAGCGGGCAAGGATCGACACGGCGCTGGACGGTCTGGACGCCGCTGGCGTGATCGAACGCCGCGGCGGTCAGTCGATCGCCTCAGAGGTCGCTATGCACTTCGACCACCTGATGACGCCCTGACGGGCGCCATCGGCGACAAGGATGCGATATGCGACGTGCAAGCACACGAGCGTCCGCAGCACGAGCACGCGCCAGGCGGGATGAGCTGCGCCGGTTTGAGCCCGTCTCCGATGCGGTCGTGCTCGCTGCGGCCGAGCGCGCCGAACGACACCATCGAGGACCCGCCGACGGCGTGACGCTCGGCGAGGTCATCGAACACCTGGGATTCGCCCGCGTGGGCTGGACCACCCGCAGCCTGCGTCCGCAGATCGACGCCTTCCTCGCGGCCGACGCGCTCGTGCCGTTCCGTCGCTTCGGGTTCGACTTCTTGAAGATGACCCCGACCGGCCGCAGACGGCTTGCGCAGGCACGCCGCGGTCGAGAGGTCGTTCTGCCCGAGTCGCCGCAGCACCGAGAATGGCGCCACGCGCGCCAGCAGGCCATAGAGCGAGTCGGCGCCATGCGCCAGTTTTTGCGGGAAACCCTTGACGAAGCCGACAGGCTGCTCAGCAACGAGCAAACCGACTCCGATGCGTGGTACGCGCTCGCGCCCCGCCTTCACACGACCTGCCGCCAGTTGGGGTCGGTCACACACTGCCTACGCGAGTGGCCCGAGCCGCACGACGCCCACGCCGACCACGACACCTTCCCCACGCGCGGCGACCACCGCATCAGCCGCCGCACCGTCGGCTTCTGGAAGGACGCAGACCAGTTGGACGCGCTCTACCCCAGGCAGCCAGCGCCGGGATAGATTTGCATTCTTCGGTCGGTGCCCGCCGCTTCCCAGCGGCCAGTCTCCGCTAATGCCCCTCGGACTCGATGGGCGGATATGGCGCGGTGTACTCGTTGCCCTCGGCGTCGGATACCGCGACGTGCGTTGGCGGTACTTCGGCCGCCTCGTTGATCTTGAACTCGTCCGTGTAGGCGTTGAAGCTCTCGCCGTCGTAGAGCATCTTGGGTAGGTCGTCCGCGAACACATGCGGCCTGACCACGGAGCCATCGAAGCCGCAGAAGTAGAGCCCCCGCAGTTCGACCGGCCTATGCCCGCGGTTGACGGCGCGCACATGGATCATCGGCTCTGCTCCGCCTCCCGGCTCGCTGCGCCAACAGCCGACCTCGACCTGGCGCCGCTCTTGTCGCGCTGCGCGTCGCTCGGCGTGGATCGCAACCGCGAGACTGAGCGCGGCAATGCCTACGGCGACGATTGACAGCACCACGTGGAAAGTCAATCAGCAGATGCCGACAGCCGGCCTATATAGCGCTTGAAGTTGCTGCGTATTGTCCATGAGGCGGTAGATAGGTGCGGCGGCATCGCTCCCACTCATCATCGGTCAGCAGGATGTGAGACTGGCGACGGAGCCGAAGGGGATCGAGACCCACGTCGGCGAGGTCTGGCGCGCAGTCGAGATAAGGGATCACGAGACGCGGCCGCACCTCCATGTACCAGGGCCAGCGCTCGGAATAGTCCTCCGGGCGCCTGCGGACTTCGTCGGACTTGACTTCGACTACTGCCGGGAACCTTCCGCGGGTTGCCGCGTAGTAGACGAGTAGATCGCCTCGCCGGATTGAGCGGGGGTGCTTCGGGAACCAGACCTTTTCGAGCAGGCCCTCGCGCTCGCCAAGCCAGTCTTGCAAGAGCGGGTCGTCTACCGATCCGACTGTCTTGACCCAGGTCCAGGGGCTGGTATTCGTGCGATCGTATGCCATTTGCGCCTCCAACGAGAAACTTAGTAAGATGGCTTGCGTCGATATTACCGTACTAAGAAAAGGACTACTAGCAACTAGTAAACGGTAGCTCGTTCTTGACTAAACGGAGAGGCCGTTCGCTTGGGCATACGCCCGGTCTTGACGACAGGGCGTCGGGGCGGCGGCCTCGATGGCACGGCGGGCCATCCGCTCGCCGGGTAAAGTCCAGACGGTATGGCGCTCATCCAATATGTCGGCGGTCCGCTCGCAGGCGGCTGGGGCGAGTATCCGGACGAGGGGCTCGCTGCGGTCGCAGCGGTAGCCGAGGACTATCAGCATGTAGAGCGCGTGTTCCCCAAGGAGTCCGAGAGCGCGGAGCTCTACGCCCTCCGACACGACGGGGATCGTTGGATCTGGGACTACGCTGGACCCGCCCCCGATTGACTCGCGGTACGGGATTACCGGCCGGCCGCTTGTGCGACCCAGCGATCGTATGCGGCGCCCCAGTCGTGACGTTTGTCGAGCCGGACGCGGGTGCCCTTCTTCATCGTGTCAATCAGCTTGGCAAGGTCATCCGCAACGTGTGGCGGCCAGCCTTGGATGATCGCGTCGATCCTCATTGCTTCCCGCTCGATCGGAATGCCGGCTAGTGTCGTTCAGAGCGGCCGCCACGTACTGCCTGTCTAGCCCGTTGTGTAGGCCGTGGAGCTTGATGGATTTCAGCGCTTCCGACGCGACGGGACTCGCATGGGGCGTGTCCGGGCTGATCGGCTGGCCGGAGGCAACGTCGATGGGCTTGTGTTTCGCCTCCCACCCCCGAAGTAGCAGGCCCGGCCAGCTCACGGCGCAGACCGCAGGCGCACGTTCTATCCGCTCCATCTCCTCATCATCGGGCCAGAACGCGAGCACCGGACCGTTTGAGTAGGTTCCGCCCCTCGCCGTGACGCGGTGGATCACGATGCCCCACGCACTCGCACTCGGCCCGTTTACTAGGGCGCGGATCAGCTTCCGATCTGCAGCACGGCTGAGGTCTCGCTCCATCGCGTCGAGGTCCCTCACCGTGGGCACCCACAGGGTGGCGGCGCGAGCGCGACGCCCCTCGTCCGCGAGCCAGGCGAGCCCGATCTCGGCGGCGCCCTCGCCGGCCGGTATGTAGTACCGCTCGATGTTGGGTGGGCCAGTCGTGGCACCGTACTCTACGCGATTGGGACCAGCAGGCGGTCTAGGCGCCGGGCCATCCGACCGGCGTTCGCCGAAGATAAAGTTTTCTTAAGCCTGTCACTTAACGGGGGTTGGATCGACCTTTCTGTATTGCCCACCCCGTGAGGAAGTTCTCGGCCGCCTGTACAGCAGGGGCACCGAAAGTCACCTTTATCTAGTAGACGGGGATGTTGGCCCGAGTTCGTCCAGCGCCGGGCTGTCCCGTTCGGCGCTCGAAATCGACGTTTTCGTTGTGGAAAGGAGACTGACCCACCAGATATGAGAAATCACGACACACAACATCTTCTTCGCCCGTCTCGCGTCGCTGAACGGTTCGTGCGTGAACCGGATTGGCCGTTGCGCCAGGTGGGCTCGTCGTTTGCTCACCATTCGCTTTCTGTGTTCGGGATGCTCGCGCCGCTGTTGGCGCTGGTGCTCGCGGTGGCGGTGTGGCGGGTGTGGGGGCGGCGTCGTCTTGCGGCGCAGGGCCGTTGGTTTGGGGTTCGCTTCGGCGAGCAGGTCTCACGGGCGGCGGTTGAGTCGTTGATGAGCACGCTCGCGGGCGGGCTGCCGCGTACGCCACCGAGGCCCTGCTCGACCGCCGCGCGCACCTGCGCCATCGGCACGCCACCCGAGACGAACAAGTGGCACGCCGCGCGGTCCTCCGTCGATGACAGCGTTAGCGTGACCCACGGCGCCGGCCCAAACAGCGGATCACCGTGGATGCGATCGGTCGGCTTGGCCCGTTGGATTTGCGTGAGCACGTGCGGGTGGCGAGCCTCGCCCCCGGTGGCTCGCGGTTCTTGCCGTTGCGGGTCGATCACCGCGTTGACCCTGCCGGCCAGTTGTTGGCGGCGCTGCGCGCGCACGAGCCAGGCGAGGGTGGCGTGGTCCAGCTTGTGCTTCAGGCGCCGCCGCGCTCGGCTGCGAATCGGGCACGCGGGCAAGCAAGGCCGCTGCGCGCCGGCCGCGGTCTGCAAAGGGGCTCGGCGTCGCGCGCGCTGCGGACATTCGGCGGGCTGATTCTTGAGTTCATTGATGTGTTCTTGCCGGGTTCGCCGCTGCCGGCGGGCGAGCAGGTGCGGCGGGTAGACCCGTTCTCAGTGGAGCGTGCGAAGGCGATCGAGGCGAAGGCCGCACAACCGCTGCTCGCCGCGACGCTCCGCGCCGGAGCGTGGGCTGATGATCGGCGTCGCGCGGGCGGACGGCTTGGTGGGCTGCTGGCGGCGTTCGGGCAGTTTCACGACCTGCAAGCTGCGTGCGCTCAACTGCCTGCCGGCGATCAGGCAGCGCCTGCTGTTGAGCAGCAGCGAGGCCGCGGCGTTGCTCGCCGTGCCGGAGGAAACCGCACTCGCGCCGCTGTCATTCTCGGAGGCACCGTCGCGCAGGATCGCGCCCGCCGCGCACGCACCCACGCGCGGGCTTCTCCTCGGACGCAGCGATCACGCAGGGTTTGACCGCGAGATTCGCATTGAGCCGGCGGGGCTGTTGGAGCACGCGCACGTGCTCGGCCCGACCGGGCGCGGCAAGAGCACGCTGTTGTTGAACATGACCGTCGAGGCGATCCGGGCCGGGATGGGCGGGATGGTGCTCGACCCAACCGGCGAGCTGACCGCACTGACGCTCGCGCGCATCCCGGTCGAGCGAGCCAGGGACGTGGACCTGCTCGACCTCGGCGACATGAGCCACCCACCTGCGTTGAATCTGCTCGCTTGCACGCCCGGCGAGGGCGACTCGCACGCGCAGGCGATCTGCGGCATCTTCGCCCGCCTGTTCGCCCGCTTCTGGGGTCCACGCACCGAGGACATCCTGCGCTCCGCGCTCACAACCTTGTTGTGCGGACGCGACCCGGCAGGGCCGGCGCCGACCTTGGCGGACGTGCTCACGCTGCTCTCAGACCCGGGCGAACGCGCCCGATATCGGGCGGGTGACCCGGTGGCGTTGGATGTGTTCTGGCGCCAATGGCAGACGCTCAGTGACCAGGCGAGGGTGCAAGCGCTCGCGCCTCTGTCGAACAAGCTGCGGGCGCTGCTCGGCAATCGTCAGCTTCGCAACATGCTCTGCCAGCTCGTCGCGCCGGACCTGACGGAGCGGATCAACGGCGGGCGGTGGCTGCTCGTCTCGTTGCCGCAGACGCTCGGGGAGGACGCGGCGGACCTGATCGGTTCCGTGCTCCTTCATCGTGCGTGGCAGGCCGCGCAGCGTCTCGGCCCGCTTGCGCTCGCCGACCGGCCGCCGTTCCTGTGTCTCGTGGATGAGTGCCACCGCTTCTGCCATTTGCCACAGGGCATGGCGACTGCGCTGGCGCAGGCGCGCGGCTATGGCGTGGGGATGGTGCTCGCGCACCAGAACCTCGCGCAGCTCAAAGACAGCGAGCTCGCGGAGGCCGTGGACGCGAACTGTCAGACCAAGCTCTGCTTCGGCCTCGGCGCGGCTGACGCGAAACGGATGGCCGTCCACTTTCAGCCGCGGCTCGACGCTCACGACCTGTTGCACCTCTCAGCGCACACGATCGCTTGCCGCGTCGCTCACGAGCACCACCAGCTACCAGCCGCGACCGCGACCACCGAGCCACCGTCGCTGCCCACACGCGGCGACACCGCGAGCGCGATCCGTGGACGCGCCCGCGTCAATGCGAGCGACCGTCGAGCGGTGGAGGCGATGATCCGCGAGCGCTACGGCCGCATCGAGCAGCCACCACCAGGACACGCACAAGCCGATGAAACAGAAGGTGAAAACCTTGGTCCAGGGGGTCTTGAGGTTCCGCCGTTCGGTCCTCCGTTCGGGGCTCCCACTGAGGGAGGACCCCCTGTGCGCGGTATCCCGCACCAGCACAGCGATCCCGGCGCGCGAGCAAACCCCGACAATGAACACCTGTTCCCTGCTGGCGGGCGGCGGCCGTGACACTGGCTCTTGCTGCTGTGACTACTCGTGACCGGGAACTACTTGACCGTCTCTCCCAATCCGAGCCCCTATCCACCTCCGAGGTCCGTCTCCTTTTCTTCTCGGGTGTTCGTACCTGTCGTGAACGCCTCGTCAAGCTGGAGGCACACGACCTGCTGTTGCGCGTGTACCCGGCGCGCTCGAACAGGGGCGGACGCTCGGAGGCGCTGTGGTTCCTCTCACCACACGGGCGGCGCGCGATCGGCGCCCCCGCGCGTCGTCCGCCGGGCCTGTCGATTCCCGACCTCGAGCACCGCCGCGCGGTCGCGCGTTTCTTCCTCGCGCTGATCGAACGCAGCCTCACCCGCCCCGGTGAGGGCTTGTATCGCTGGCTCGGCGAGCAGCAGGCACAACAGGGCACGGGCGCGAGCGTGCGCCCGGACGGCTACGGCCGCTACCTGCTCCCCGACGGCGAGGTCACGTTCTACCTGGAGGCAGACCGCGCGACCGAGCCCACCCGAAGGGTGAAGGCAAAGCTCGACGCCTACAAGCACGCACTCGCAGCCGACCCGCAGCGCGAGCTTGGAAACGTGCTGCTTGTCTGCGACGGCCGGCGCCGCTTGGCGAACCTCGCGCGCTGCGCACCGCCCGGCCCACCCTGGGTATGGGGCAGCACGGATGGCGAGCATTACGAGCTGCTACCCGCCCGCGAGCAGCAACGCCGCTTCGATGAGCTTCCCGCCGCGCCACGCCAGGCGAGCCGGCGCGTCGAGGACTGCCTCGGCCAGCGCTGGCGCCGACCCGCAGCCGTGAGTGTGTAGCCGAAATCTTGCACGGGGCGGCGCGTGTACCCGCAGACGCCCCGAAACGACTTTCCCCTTTTTGCAAAAGAGTCTTTCCGCCGGCACCATGACAATTGACAGAACAAAACATCCGAAACACACGCGCGCACGAGCGCTCATCGCTGCGACTGACGATCGTCCCGACGACGCTCAAGGCAGCGAACGCCTACATCGCGCAGTACCACCGCCACAACCGGCCCGTCCCCGGCTGCATCAGCGTTGTCGGCGTGAGCGACGGCGAGCGCCTGCGAGGGGTCGCAGTAGTTGGGCGGCCGATCGCGCGGGCGCTCGATGATGGGTTCACCGCCGAAGTACGCCGCTGCTGCACCGACGGCGCTCCGAACGCCTGCTCGATGCTCTACCGGGCGGCGTGGCGGGCGGTCAAGGCGCTCGGCTACCGCAAGGTCATCACCTACACGCTGCCCGAGGAGGGCGGCGCATCACTCCGTGCGAGCGGGTTCACACTCGCTGACGCCAAAGCCGGCGGCGGGCGCTGGAACCGCCCCGGCCGCCCCGCCGCCGACACGCACCCGACCGGCAAGAAGCTCCGCTGGGAGCTGCTGGCATGAAGACCAGCAGCTCCCAGTCGCCAGCGGTGACGATTGACGTCTCTGCGGAGCTGGTCGCGGTTGTAGCGGAACGCGCTGCGATGCTCGTCGCAGATCGCCAGCAGAGCCGTTTTGAGCCCCTTGTCACGGTCGATCAGCTTGCGACCGTACTCGCCACGACGCCCGAATGGGTGCGGCGCCACCAGGCCGAGCTTGGAGCGTTCCGCCTCTCTGATGGGGGCGGGCGCAACCCGATCAGGTTCCGCGTGTCCGACGTTGAGCGGTTCCTTGCTGTGCGCCGTCTGAAACCGGCAGCCGCGAAGTCAACGGCTCGGGGCTGGCGTGCCGATCCCGATTGGACACTGAGATGATCGCGCTCGCGCATGAGCTAGAGCATAGCTTGTGGTATACTATTTCGCATGGTGTCTAGCATCTACGAAAGGATGGCGCGATGCCGCAAACGACGGAGGAAAAGGTCCGCGAGAACCTGCTCCGCAGGGTGGCCGACCGTCAGGGCCTCGCGCTCCACAAGTCCCGGACTCGTGACCCGCGGGCGATCGACTACGGCCGCTGGATGATCGTCAGTCTGATTCCTGGTCGCCCCGATGTGGGGATCGGTCCCACGGGCAAGCCGATTATGACCCTGGATGAAGTCGAAGCCAACCTCATGGGAGATGATGTGTGATGGCCGCAGGAAGCATCCGAGAGCGAGGCGGTCGGTTCTACGTTCGCACGCGAGTCCAAGTGATCGACCCTGAGACGGGCGAGGTTCGCTGGAAGCAGGTCGAGAAGGCGGCCGGACCGAGCAAACGACAGGCGCAGAGAGTGCTTCGGACCTTGCAGGCAGACGCCGACGACGGACGCTATGTCCCCAGCGCTCTGACGGTGCTGGAGCTTGGTCGGCGATGGTTGAGCGAGCACGTGCAGCCAAACCTCAAGGCGGGTGCTGCGGCGAATTACAAGGGCACTTTCTACCGGCACGTGGCGCCGACGCTCGGCGCGGTACGTGTGGACGACTGCAAGCCCCCGATGGTGAAGTCGTTGCTGGCCCGCAAGCGGGCAGAGGGCTTGAGCGAGGAAACGGTGGCGAAGATACGTCGCCACATTCACGCGATGTTCGCCTTCGCGCAGGACTTCGGGCTTGTGACGGTTAACCCCGCGAGCGCACCGCGCAAGCGTGGGCAGAAGCAGCGCAGACGCGCACGCGGGACGGCTCTCACCCCAGCGCAGGTCGCCCGCTTCCTTGCCACCTGTTCCCCGCGCTGGCAGCAGTTTTTTACAGTTGCGCTCGACACCGGGCTGCGCCGTGGCGAGATGATCGGCCTCAGACGGGAAGATGTTGCCCTTCCTGAGCGCGTCCTATACGTCAGGCGCAGTATCGGCGCCTATGACAATCCCGATGAAGCCGACGATGACGAGAACCGCCTCACGACCAAGACAGAGGCGGGGGAGAGGATAGTGCCGCTTCTCGACAGCGCTTGCGTGGCGCTCGAAGAAGTCTTGGCTGAGGCAGAGGACGTGCGCGACGAGGCTCCCGTCTTTGCCACAGTCGAGCGTAAGCGTGGCCGGGATGGCGTGGTTCGACCCACCGGCCGGCCGCTGAGCCCGCGCATGGTCACGCGCGTTTTCCGCCGTTACGCGGATCGCGCCGGGCTACCGGAGACGATCCGACTGCACGACCTCCGGCACACGGCGATCACAAACGCGATCAGCCAGGGTGAGGACATCTTGATCGTTGCTGCGTTTGCTGGTCATGCCAAGACTTCCACAACAGTTGACGTTTACTCCCATCTTCTGCCGAAGCGGGCGCACGAAGCGGCACGTCGGATGCGATCGGTCGCGGCGACACAGTGGGCTGCGTGATCGTCCTGTTTGATGGCCCCACATAGTGAGACATACATAGGAACGCACGTGCGGTGGCTATCCGTAGCTGGTTGACGCATACCCCACACCACTTCGTCTCCGTCGGCGCCGGGTCTCAATAGCAACGGGCGACGCATGTAAGAGAGCCTTCTGTTGAATCGCCACGGCCACAGCTCGTACCTACCAAACCCGTCAGGGGGCGTGGTGAAATCGGAACGAGGTCGCAGGACCAGCAAATCTATGACTTCACCAATATGTGCATCTGTCCATCCGAGTGTTCGCTTGAGGTGCGCCCGAAGCTCGTTTGGAAGCATCGAGACCGCAACACCGCCGCGTTCGTGCGCAATCGCACTCAGCGCCGAGAAGACGCCTAGCAATTCCGTCATACTGAATCCCCACTCTGCGCTAGAGGCTCGATCAATTTCCTCGACCTCCGGCGGCTCGCTCGCCGGCTTGGTTCGCCAGGGCGCGTCGTAGCTTGCGATCAGCGCGCGAGCGTGGGCCGGAATCATTGCGTCGAGGAAGCTCTGCTGTCCGCTCTGGAACACTCCTGCGTCGGAGAGCCCGAGACGTCTCTGACGCAAGATAGCTCAGACCGGGGTCGTCAATCTTGAAATGAATAACATCGGAAGTCAGGCCGCGGGAGACGATCTGCCCCGCGATCGCCAGCAGCCGATCGAAGCCAGCCATCGAGAACGGCCGAAGACCGCGCGGAGGTCGCGCTGTCACGTACTCGATTAGGAACCGCAGCGCGATAGACGACTGCGTAGCCTCCGGTAGTGCACGTCGCATTCGGTCGAGCAGTTCTGTATCACCAAACGCTGCGACACGCGCTCCAAGCGTGCGGCGCTCAGTCGCCTCGTGATGGATGGTCGTCTCGTGCATACCGATGAGTTGCTCAAGGAGTCCTGTCGGTGATAGCTGGGAAACCTCGCGCTCGAGTTGCGAGTAGTGGAATGTCACAATCTCGTTGAGAACCTTCGTCTTGTCGGCGGTCGGGATGTCGGCCATCGGCAGTTTCATGCTGACGGCCAAATGCTCACCCGCTTCGTCCAAAAGCTGTTCGGTATCGGCACGAGAGATTGGCCGGTAACGAGGAAGCCTGTCGCCGACAAGGGCGATTTCGTTGTCTGCTCGAAAGACGTTCATCTTCTTCTTGATCCCGAGTGGCGCGTGTCGCTCGACAGCCGCTGTGATCGCGGCTCCGCCGAGACGAGAATGAGTTGGAAGGAGCGAATCAATACCGCTTAGCAGCGCATGAAGTAGCGCTCGCTCGGCTGCGTTATCGGGACTATCCAGTAGTGGCAGCATCGCGGAATGAGCCGTTATCCGCAGAACGCCGTCAGACGTTGATCTAGTGTCAGCGACCTCGCCGTTGGGCTCCATTGGGTGGCCCGTAACCCACGCTTCTGGCTCCGAGAGCGCCACCTCAATGACTAGGCGCGGCGTGCCGATGGCGGCTAGGTCCGGGAGCGACGGGGTTGCCTGCCAGAGCCAGTAGGCAATACAGTCAACGAGGTTGAAGTAAACCTTGCGCGCGTCGGGCGCAACATCCGCGGCCGTCACCCAGATCGGACTTGTCGGTCCCTCCACGAGCATCAGGAGTTCCCGCCCGGAGTCGTTTAGCAAGCCATAGATTGGGATGTGCGGCGCTGCGTGCAGTCGCACAACCTCAGTCCAATGGCCTCGTGGAGCGATGACGCCATGAACGTCGGTGTCGCTCGCAACCTTTTCCCGATAGGCTCGCCCGTGGTCGGCGTCGAACGAGACGAACGTAGGCCGACCGTCGTCGCCAAAGTAATAGGACTCTGTCTCACCCCAGGCTGCGTACTCGTCCAGCATCGAGAAAGCAAGGGTCTGTGAGTATGTGCGCAGGCGCTCGCCGGCACAAACGAACTTCCAGAGCTGCAACGGGTCAAGAGTGCCCATCCCTACCTGGTGGAAGTTCTCAAGCGAGGTCGGGAGGTGCGGCATCAGCAAGGCACCCGAAGGAACCCCAATCGCATGGGGGCGGCCGCATCCAGCGACGATGACAAGGTGTAGTATCTCGTTTGGACGCTCACCGATCGGCCCCTGCATCAACCGCTCCTCCACGTTTCTAAGATGGCGGACGAGAGCAGACTCCCAGCGTTTGAGACTCCAGACACTTTCGGGATCGACATCGCTGTATCCGTCGAAGTCCTCGTATACGATTGCGATATCGACGGCCTTGTCGGTGTCGAAGCCGCCGAGCACGCTTACAATTGGGGCGTCCTTCGCCGCGTGCTCGTGCTGCATGACCCAGTTCATCCTCTCTCCGGCAGTCCTCGCGAAAACCATGCTTGTGAGCGCAAGTCGTTCCGTCAACTCGACTCGGAGCCCCTGGGCCAGTGAAAGACTGACGATGGCGTGTCGTAGAGCAAGCACGAGCGTGCCGGGCTCGACGAGAAGGTATGTATCGTCGAACCGCAGCAGCGGCCGGGCGTTAAACTGCGTTCCGTTGGTGTTCAAGGCGGGAGGGCCGAGAGTGCCCATGTCATGAATGATTGGCTCAAGAACGTCAGGGTTGGCGTTGGTTATCGCCATCAGCTCTGCGCGCGTGAACCGCACGCCTGCACGCAGGAACGGCATAACGGCGACTGGCGCAATGAGTACGACCTCGGTATCCTCAGCAGGTGCCCATCGTGTGACGTGCCCTGCAAGGCACGCATGAGTCGCAAGCATCAGAACGCTGCGGGTGAACTGCGATAGACGGCGGGAGAAGTCTCGATTCCCGAGAGGTTCGGCTGGTGCGAACACCGCATTTAGAAGTGTGCGGAGGTTGAAGACCGCCTCGGCGTTGCCGCCTGTCTGTAGCAGATAGCCGCCGCCATAGAAGTTGATCGGTTCGGCGAACGGTCCCTCATAGGGGTCCCATCGCGGTCCTCCGTGAAGGCTGGGTCCGCTGATCAGCCATCGCGCAAGGTCGGCCTCGGTGGCAAGCAAGCTCGCATTCGTGCCACTACTGAGGGCGGTAGCGGCTAGAGCACAGAGGCGATCAAGGTGGGATGCGTTGGCCGGCAGGAGCTGTAGCGCGGCACATGCGGTGGCGAGGTCAAAACCGTCCCGCTCCAATAGCTCACGTCGTACGTCGAATCGTGAGAGCTGCGCCATCAGGTCTATTTGGAGCGGCGACGACGCCTCGTGTATGACCCGCCGGCGCCGAGGCCGCGGCCCCACATACTCACGTCGCTCGCCGGGATCGCTGACTCGCCCTCCGGTGTGCCCGCAACCCGGCGCGAGGCGCGACCGCGAGCCAGCGGCACTCGGCGGGCGCCCCGTCGGATGGCTCGTTGCGGTAGATGAGCCGGAACCGCGGCTTGCCCCGGTGCGTGGGGATGTCGAATCGGACCCGTCGGCAGCCGGCAAGCTCGGGATGCCGCCCTGAGCCCATCATCTCGCCGAGATAGGGGTTCGCCTTGCATTCGACCAGCAACTCAGCGATGCGGCGCTTCAGGGCGGCCAGCTCGGAGGCGCCGGCCTGATCGTCCGCGCTTGCGACGAGGCTTGCCACGTCATCGCGCACCCCGTCCGCGAAGGTGACGGGGACCTCGTCGTCCGCCTTCCCGCTCATGGCTCAGGGCGTGTGGATGCCGAGTTCTGTGAGAGCTTCGGCGCCGTCCTGCGTGCGCTGGGCGGCGCCGCTTCGGATGCGCTCGGCCGCAAGCGCTTCGGCCTCCTCATCGGCCCCGCGGGCCTCCAGCGACTCGGCGATGGCGTCGAGCCTGCTGTCGAGGTCGTCGTGCATCCGGCGCATCTGATCTTCGAGGCGGGCGAGCATGTCCGCCAGCTCGGTGGGCTTCGTCTCCGGCGCAGGTGTCATAGCACAAGGATATCTCCCGCGGCGGACCGGGAAGCTGTCCCGGACCTGGCCGAGCGGCGTCGGCTTGGGCATAGACGGCCCGAACGGGACTCCGCTCGCTTCCCACATTCTTCCCACAAACTTCGCGCAAACGACGATGAACTACGCCTCGGTGAGGTCCGGGAGCAGCCCGAAAACCCGCATGAACACTAGGTTTTGGCCGCGTAGTCAGACCTAGTTTGCGTCCCAACCGAATCGACAAGGCGGAGGTCACTGGTTCGAGCCCAGTATCGCCCATTCGTCGGAAACCGCTTGGGCAAGCCGGATTGAGCCCTGTTGGCGACCGCTGAGGTTCCAATATCGTTCCGTTTCGCGTGTAGGTTGGCACGGACTGGACACTGCCAGGCGGGTGCTGGACGGCCCGGCGCGCTCTCAAAAGGCCGCTGCCATTGGCCGTAGACTCGCCACATGGACGCCGCTGCCGCGCTGATCGCTCTCGTTGTGGGCTTCGGCGGTGTCCTGCTTGGAGCTATGCTGACACGCCGAAATGATCGGCGCTCGCGCGGCGATGAACTGCTCGCGGAAGCGGCTAACGACGCGATCCGCGCGGTTACACATGTTGCTGCAAGCAACTCGACCGATAAGCAAGCCCAAACTGACTACGCTTCAGCCATCTCGCGCGTAGCGATGCACGGCACGCGGCCGGTCGTTGCTGCATGGCGTTCATTTCAGGACAACGCCACTACTGAGACGCCAGGGGGGCGCGCTCTAATGGTGGCGGCAGTCCAGGCGACGCGGGCACAACTCGGACACGGGCTTGCTTCTGACGCTGATCTCCACGTACTTCTCTTCGGCCCAGGTGGACCGAGAACTCAGCCCTCGCAGGAGACCACAGACAGCGTTCAACGAGCCGAAGATGAAACCGGGATGCAGCGCGCAGAGTCGAGGTGACCAGGCCCTCCTCCTCCGCCGCGCTCGATGCGGCGATGTGCATCCACAGCTTGCCCAGCGGCGTAGATTGCCCGATGTAGACCTTCGGAGGCAGTCAGCGCAACCCGAAGGTCGATAACGAAAGGCCCCTCGGTTATCTGCTCCGTCACTTCCCCCCAGATCAGAGGGAGTAGCCTCAGCTGGGTCGCAGTTCCCGCGTGCGGCATCGTGATCCTCGCGTTCAGAGTGGTGCGTCAGCGATTTCGGTGGTGCTGGCGAGGTGTAGCGGCCCCCCTCTGCAATGCCCGCCGATCGGCGCGTATGGCACAGCTCGTGGAAGCTGAGCCGAGGCAAGCCCGCCCGCTTGCACGCATTTGATGAAGCGTCGCAGAGGTCGGCGGCGCAATTGAGGAGGTTCCGGGCCACTCGCGATTCGATCCAGCGGCGAGTCACGACACCCGGTGCCGATGGCTAATGCGGAAGCGGGGCGCCGAGTAGCCCGGCCGCCGCGCCAGCGACGCCGGCGGCGAGCAGCGTCGGCACAACGCCGCGACGTAGCGCGAGCAGGACGATCGCGGCCACGGCAAGCAGGATGTATTGCCATGTCTCGCTCAGCGCCAGGGCGAGCGGAACAGCGGAGCCGATGATCGCTCCGGCGGCGGCGGGCGCCGCCCCGGCGAGGAACGCCGCCACACGCTCGTCGAGCAGCAAGCGCTCGAAGCGCGCCGCACCGATCAGGACGAAGGAGAACGAGGGCGCGAACGCAACCAGCGCAGCGAGCAGCCCTCCCGCGAGCCCGCCGGCCGCGTACCCGACGGCGGCGACTGTCTGAACCACCGGCCCCGGTGTGATCTGGCCCAGCGCGACAGCGTTGAGAAACTGGCCGTGGGTCATCCAGTGATAGGTGCCCACGGCATCTGACTGCATCAGCGGGATAATCACGAACCCGCCGCCAAACGAGAGCGCGCCAACCTTGAGCGCCGTCCACACAAGCGCGGCCGTACCGCCGGGCTCCGCCAACGTGGCGATCAGCGGCCAGCCATGCAGACCCGCGACCCCGCCAGCGAGGCCGCGGCGTGTCAACTCGATCGCACCACACGCCAACAAGACCAATACGAGCCACGGTCCCACCGTGGCCGCGGCGATCCCGCTGGCGAGCGCGTAGCCAACGACACGGGCACGTTGGCTGCCGCTGGTGCGCCTCCAGATCGGCGCCGCGACGCCGAGCCCGGCTCGTATCGCAACCGCGGCGACGGCGGAGCCGGCGCCCATGCCCGCGCCACGAACCCACGCGGGCGGCGAGCCCGCGAGAAACAAGACGGACAGCGCGAGGATCAGGACGAGGCCGGGAACGATGAAGCAGAGCCCACCGATGAGCGCTCCGAGAGGACCGCGCAGCCTCCAGGCGCAGTAGATCGCGAGCTGCGTGGAGGCGGGTCCGGGCAGCAGGTTGGTGGCCACGATTGCCCGCTCGAACTGCGCCTCGGTCAACCATCCCCGTCGCTCGACGCACAAGTCACGAAATAGCGTGATATGGGCAGGCGGCCCGCCGAACCCAACGCAGCCGATCCGCCCCCACTCCCGCACGATCTCCTCAAACGAGGGCTTTGTCACAGCATCGGCGACTGCCATCGCGGCAGCGTACGCTCTCGATCCATCGAGACTGTTGATGACCGGCGATGTCGCCCTCTGTCGCCTGTGGGTGGAACATAAGTGAACGCTCATGCGAGGCTTAGCGATGGCTTAGCTACGCCCGTAGTCTGCGCTTGTGAGCAGCGAGAGCATCGCGGCCGGGGGTCGTGCTGGCGTCGACTGGCGGCGTGCTGAGTTCGGCCTGACGCTACTCGCGTTCCTGGGCTTCCTTACGCTGCCGATCCGCATTACCACTATCTACGGCGGCCTGCCGGCGCATCCGTTGTTTATCCATGTGCCGGTGGTGCTGATCCCGACGACGATCGTGGCCGCCTTGGTGTTCATGTTCAAGCGGGAGTGGTTCTCGCGTTACGGGATCGCGCTGGCTGTGGTGTCGATCGTCGCCATGAGCTCGATCTTCCTCACGATGCAAGCGGGCGCTGCGCTGCGCGCCGAGCTGAATCTCCAGGGTGAAGCCGCCAAACTGATCTCCGAACATTCACATGCCGCGCACATCCTCGCGATCGTCTACGTCCTGTTCACCGCGACGCTGATCGTCACTTTCGCCGCTCAACGGATTTCCGGCGGGATGCCGACTGGCCTTGGCATCGTGGACGGCCTGCTGTCCTCCAAGTCGATGTTCGCGATGCTGCGCGTCGTGCTGGTGCTGCTATCGATCGGCGCCGGCTACATGTGCTTCAGGACGGGCGATCTCGGCGCCAAAGCCGTGTGGCAGGGACGCATCCAGGCGGCGCACTCCGGCTTCCCCGGTGGGCTGGGCGGACCGCAGCCGCCCTATGGGGCGGGCACGGGCACGCCGTAACTAAGAGCGGTCCGTCAATGATCGCCGACCGTGCTGTTGATACGGACGGGAGTGCCCTGCGTCGGGGGGCAGGGAGGCGAGGCCGTAAAGCGCGGAAGCTCAAGGTCTATCCGGGCGCCACCCGTGGTTGCTTGGCTGGCGCTGACTTGACCGCCGTGGGCTTTGGCGATGGCGTCGACGATCGCGAGCCCGAGGCCCGTTCCGCCAGAGGCCCGGTCGCGTGCGGCATCGGTGCGGTGAAAGCGATCAAAGATGCGCTCGCGCTGATCGTGTGGGATGCCCGGCCCGTCGTCTTCGACCACGAACTGAACACGATCGTTGGCTACCCGCTGGACTCGCAGATGTACGAGCCCAGATCCGCGACCCGCCCACCCGCTGTGCTCGATCGCGTTGGCCAACAGGTTGCGCAACGCTTGAGCGAGCCTGTCGGGGTCAGCGAGCAACGTGCCTGCCGGCACAGGGTCGAGCTCGAAGCGACGTTTGGCGAGCAGGGTGGTCGCGTTCCAGAGGTCATCTACGAAGCCGGGAAGGTCGATCGGCTCGATGCGCAAGGACTCACGCTGCTCGGTCTTCGCCAGCAGCAGCAGGTCATCGACCAAGCGGCTGATACGCGCGATCTCGGCCTGCACGAGACGCTCGACTCGGCGTATCTCATCGCCTGACGGGTTCGCTTGGGCGGAGAGCACTTCTAGTTGGCCGCGGATCACGGTCAGCGGTGTGCGCAGCTCGTGCGAGGCGTCGGCGACGAACGCGCGCTGCCCCGCGAACGCCTCGGTGAGACGGTCGAGCATGTGATTGAAAGCGTCGGTCAGCACCCGTATCTCCTTGGCCTGGCCGTCCGGGCTGTGGATGCGCGGGTGCAGATCCCCGGCGTCCACCCGTGCGGCGACGGCGCCCATTCGGCGCAGCGGTCGTGACATGCGGGTGCCGATCAGATAGGCGCCAAGCAGCGCACCCACGAGCGCCAGGATGCCCGCGAGGATGAACGCGCGAGCGACGCCACGTTGAGCGCGAGCGACCGGAGCAAGGGGCTCCCCGACCCCGATCACGACTCGGCGGTCTAGCTCCCCGCCGCGCGGAAGGCGCACAGTGCGCTTGAGTACGCGCAGGTCGCCCACATCGGGGAGCGCGAGCGTTGCGTAGCCGTCTGGCACGGTGAGCAACCGCGCCGCTAGACGGTTCTCTTGGTCTTGTTCAGCAACCGTCTCGCCGTCGTCGGGCGGTCCGTCTTGGAAGAACTCGGGGTAGTTGGTGCTCGTCGGGGCGCCCGGCACGAGCGCGAACAGCAACGTCGAGCTCGCGCTGAACGGCTGGCCGCGGACATACTGCGTAGCGGCCTCGGCAACCCGCCTCGCGGATTGAGGGTGCGCGAGTGTGAGGGCATGCGCGAAGTCGCTCGCGTCGCCCGCGATCTCGCTGTCGATTTGGTGGCGGACCTGTGTGCCGGTGCCTCGGTAGACCGCGACGAACGCGATCCCGATGCACGCGAGGACGACGACTGCGACCCACGCGGCTAGCCGCCAGCGCAACCCGACGTCTTCCCAGCGACCCAGAGTCCGGCGCATCGTTCAGTTGGCGCCGCCCAAGCGATAGCCGACCCCGCGCACCGTAAAGATCGGCGCGGGATCATCAGGGCTACTGAGCTTGCGACGTAGGTAGCCGATGTAGACATCCACGACGTTCGTTGCGGGATCGTGCTGATAGCCCCACACGGAGCTGAGAATCTGCTCACGCGAGAGGACGCGCCCTTGATGGCGCAGCATCAGCGCCAGCAGGTCGAACTCCGTGCTGGAAAGCGTCACGGGCCGCCCGCCTCGATGCACCTTGCGCGTGAGCAGGTTCGCCTCGATCCCCTCGCCGCCGAGTGTCGTCGTGGACGCCTGCGCGAACACGCGCAATTGTGCGTGCAGACGCGCCACGAGCTCCGTCAGCGAGAACGGCTTGACGAGATAATCGACCGCGCCCGCGTCGAGCCCGGTGACGCGGTCCTCGATCTCGCCGCGAGCGCTCAACACGATCACCGGCACGTTCGGCTTCGCCCTCCTTACAGACGCAAGGATCTCGAGACCGCTGCGTCCGGGGAGCATCAGATCGAGCACGATCGCGTCGAAGCTCTCGCTCAACGCCAGCCGCTCGCCCTCGATCCCATCCGCCGCGCTCGCCACCAGGAAGTCCGCGCTCTGGAGACCCCGCCCAACGAAGTCCATGATCCCAGGCTCGTCCTCGATCACGAGCACCCGGGCAGGGGCGGACAGCTCTCCCGCGCGCGCCGGTCTCGGTCTCAATCGCTCACGCGCATCAGTGACCTTCTGCATCTCCACGAGGATAAGCGTCGCGGCGCCCACTGCTTCCTTGCTCGTCTTTTCCATGAGTTTTCTCATTAGCCGGTTAGTCGGTCCTTAGTCGCCCGGCGCAGACTCGATGCACCACCGATGCGTTTTCAGACACCGCACATCCGGGCCATTCATACACGCGACGCCTCGCTGCGCAAGCTGACACGCATCAACCGTCTTCTGATCGCCGGCAGTATCGCCGTTACCGGAGTGCTCGCTGACGCCGCAGCCCACGCCTTCCCAGGAAGAACCGTCCGCAGCAACCAGTCAGCCAAGACCAATGCTGCAGGCACGCAGCACCACGGGAAGCAATCGGGGAACGCTCGAACGATGAGCACCCCCTCCACGCTGCGCCCGCCCGCCCAGGCTCCAAGAGCAGCGCCCGAATCGACCTCCACCCCGGCATCCGCGCCGTCACACGAATCGGCCGCCGCCCAGGAACCGGCGCCGGCGCCGGAAGCCACACACACGCCCGAACCCGCGACGACGCAAGCATCGACACCACCGCCCGCGTCGACACCGGCGCCGACTCACGAATCGGCGCCAGCCCAGGAACCGGCGCCGGTCGTCTCGGGAGGGTCTTGACACGCGCACGCGATTCTCACCCGCCGGTGAGCTGGCCTGCGCGACTTGGGAGGCATTCGGCACGAGCGTCGTGCTGCGCGTCACCGACCCCGAAGCGCTAGCTCGCGCACGGACGCGCGTCGCGCGCGAGCTCGACACGATCGACCGTGCGTGCAGCCGCTTTCGTGCTGACTCGGAACTCTCGCGCGTGAACGCGAGTCGGGGTCGGCCAGTGCAGATCAACGGCGTGCTGATGGAGGCGCTGAAGCTCGCTCTACGCGCTGCCGAGCTGACCGAAGGCGACGTTGACCCGACCATCGGCCGGGCCTTGGAGATTGCCGGATACGACCGCGACTGGCGGCTGCTCACCCGCTCCTGCGATGCGGAGCTTCAGCGGGGAGCCAGCGAGCCGCGCAGCCGCAGATCATGGCGGCCGGACACGATCACGGTGCGCCCCCGCTCGGGCTGGCAGACGGTCGCGCTCGACCGTGAGCGCGCCTGCGTGCGCTTGTCGAAGGGAATCCGGCTGGACCTGGGGGCCACTGCGAAAGGCTGGGCCGCTGACCGCGCCGCCAAGGCAGCCGCGCTGGCGGGCGGGTGCGGCGCGCTCGTGAGCATCGGTGGCGACATCGCCACCGCGGGGACCGGGCCCGCGGACGGATGGCGCATCCGCGTGACCGACGACCACCGCAGCCAGCCAACAGCGCCGGGACAGACCGTCGCGATCCTGTCGGGTGGGCTCGCGACCTCGAGCACCACGGTCAGGCACTGGCGACACGACGGACGCACGGCGCACCACATCATCGACCCCCGCACGGGTGCGCCCGCACAAACGCCTTGGCGCACCGTAAGTGCCGCCGCTGCCACCTGCGCTGAGGCAAACATCGCCACCACGGCCGCGCTTGTGAAGGGGACCGCCGCCGTCGAATGGCTGGGCGGGATGGGTCTACCCGCTCGACTGATCGACCACGATGGGCGGGTGCTGTACATCGGCGACTGGCCGAGACAACTGGAGGGTGCGCGGTGAACGTGATCCTGGCGAGCGCCGGTCCGAGCCTCTACTGGTATCTGACCCGCGCAACCGGGACGGTGGCGCTGCTGCTGCTGAGCGGCGCGGTCGTGCTCGGCATAGTCGATGTCAGGCGCTGGAGCACCCCTGCCTGGCCGCGCTTCATCGTGGACTCGCTGCACCGCAACGTCGCGCTGCTGGCGATGGTGTTCCTGGCCTTGCACATCCTTACCTCCGTGCTCGACAGCTTCGCTTCGATCTCGCTGATCGACGCCTTCATCCCGTTCGCCGGCTCCTACCGACCGTTCTGGCTGGGCCTCGGAGCGGTGGCGTTCGACCTGCTGCTCGCGGTGACGATCACAAGCCTGCTGCGTCAACGCATCGGCTATCAGACCTGGAGAGCGATTCACTGGTTCTCATACGCGAGCTGGCCGGTGGCGCTGCTGCACGGCCTCGGCACGGGCAGCGACGTGAAAAGCGGTTGGATGCTGGTACTCAACTTTGCGTGCCTAGCGGCCGTGCTCGCGGCCGTGCTCGCGCGCGCGATCGCCGCCTGGCGTCAGTATCCAGATCGCAGCCGAGCGGCCCTCGGCGGCGCCGGAATCTTCACGTTGTTTTTGGCGCTATGGCTGCCGAGCGGACCACTCGGGTCTGAATGGGCACACCGCTCGGGCACCCCGGCGGCGCTGCTGGGACACACAGCCTCACAAAGAGGCCGGCGATGAGCACCCCGCTACCAGTGATGAGCGAGGCAGAGCCACACGCCGGATCGCGCCGGCCCGCCGAGCTGCCGCGACTGCTGAAGGGCATCCCCTCCCACGGGGCGATGAGCCTCGCCGAACATCTCGCGGTTCACGTGCCACTCCAACTGGCACGCAGACACTCTCGCCGCAGCGAACATCCTCTGATAGAGCAGATCGAGCAGGCCGGATTGCGTGGGCACGGCGGCGCGAGCTTCCCGACCGCCGTGAAGATGCGCGCGGTCGCATCCTCCCGAGGACGGCCGGTGGTTGTGGTGAACGCAGTGGAGGGCGAGCCCGCGAGCTCCAAGGACCGCACCATCACACAAACCGTGCCACACCTCGTACTCGACGGCGCGACGCTCGCGGCAAACGCGCTCGGCGCGAACGAGATCATCGTCGGCGTCTGCGAATCAGCGCGAGCGAGCGTCCAGAGCATCGCCGACGCGATCACCGAACGCGGAGCGCCGGGACGGGGCTTGCCGAGCACACGGTTGATGACCGTTCCCGCCCACTACGTTGCAGGACAGGAGTCGGCGCTCGTCAATCATTTCAATGGCGCTCCCGCGATCCCGACGTTCACGCCGCCGATGCCCTTCCAGCAAGGCGTCGCCCGCCGCCCCACCCTCGTCAACAATGCCGAGACGCTGGCCCACATCGCGCTCATCGCTCGCTACGGCCCGGACTGGTTTCGCGAACTTGGAACTCCGTCTGAGCCGGGGTCGATGCTCGTCACGCTCTCCGGTCCCGTGGCCTACCCCGGCGTCTATGAGATCGAGCACGGCGCATCGCTCGCAGCCCTGATCCACGCGGCCGGCGGGAGCACCATCCGTCCGCGCGCCGCGCTGCTCGGAGGGTACGGCGGCTCGTGGATTGGCGAGGAACACCTACACGGCTTGGTGCTCTCAGATGAATACCTCGTCTCCCATGGAGCCTCGCTCGGCGCGGGCGTCGTGCTGCTGCTCTCCGAGAACGCCTGCCCGGTCGCGGAAACAACCCGCATCACCCGCTGGCTCGCAAGCCAGAGCACGGGCCAGTGCGGCCCCTGCGTTCACGGCCTGGACGCGCTCACGATCAACCTCCACGAGATAGCCAGCGGCGTCACGGACTCCCAGGCAACCCGGCGGATTGCACGGCTGGCGGCGCTCGTGCGCCGTCGCGGCGCCTGCGGCCACCCCGACGGCGCCGCCAGGCTGATCCTCAGCGCGATCGAGACATTCGCCCCCGAGTTCGCCGACCACGCCCGGCACGGCCCATGTGAGGGCTGCCGGTCTCCCGGCGAGCTGCCGCTGCCAACGACACGCCTCGCAAGCCGCAGAGCCACACCCAAGCCGCTCAGGCCACGATGAGCGGCCGCCAAACGACTCCGTGTGCCGACCGGTGCTGAACCAGTGAATCATCGCCTGCGAGTGAGTCATCGCCTGCAAGTAAGTCACCGCCTGCGAGTGAATCCAATCGCCTGCGAGGCGCATGGCATGTGCGCCGAGCTCCTGCCCGAGCGGATCGCGCTCGATGAGTGGGGCTACCCCGTGGTCGAAGGCAAGCCACTGGAGCCGGCGCTGATCGACAACGCCCGACGCGCCGCCCAAGCCTGTCCCACATTCGCGCTGCTACTTGAACGCCATCCCCGCGGAGAGTAGCTTCTCCTATATGCCTGGTTGACGTTGACTGCTCCCTTACGCGGCCTACCCTCGTCCGCCTCCCTGGCGGTGCACTACCTAGCGCCATTGGAGCAATTGGCACCTCAACTCAGTGCTGCTTCTGCACGTAGAGAAGCTGTCCGTTGGCGAGGCGGTAGACGGTGCCGACGGGCTGGCCGTGGCCGGTTGCGGCTGGGGCGCCGGGGGACGGAGCAGGGAGCGTCCGGGTGTGCAGTGTTGTCGGTGTGCGCTTCTGCAACTGGTGGGTGTGTTGATTAATCGTCAGACCGAGGCCGGCGATCAGGAACGCCACCGCGAGCACGATGCCGATGTCGAACAGGTTGACCAGCCCGTCGAGCGGGTCTCCGGCGGAGTCTTCTATCCGTCCGTGGCGCCCCAGCCCGGTGCGGCGGGTCATGTGGTGGTCGCCGGCGGTGCCGGTGGTGTCAGTGTCGAGTCGACGGCCCGCTCCAGCGCGGTCAGGTCTTCTGAGTACATGCGTGTGCGGGTGAGTGTCAGCGCGAATGCGACCGTGCCGACGAGCAAACCAATGGTGGTGGCGGCAAACGCAGTACGCAGGTCGGTGGCGAGGGTCGCTACGTCGCCGTGGCCGAGTGCCGCGAGCCCCGGGGCGAGGGGGATCAGCGTGCCCATCAATCCGAGTGCTGGTCCGGCGCGCACGAGTATGCGTGTGTGATCCAGACGGCGCTGGACGGCAAGCTCGTAGTCGGCGAACGCGTGCTCGATGCCGACTTGTTCGCCGGCGATGCTGGCGCGGGCGATCTCCAGGAGCGCAGCTCTGGCAAACGGGCTGGGCGCGCGTATCGAGAGCGCCGCGGCTTGGCTCGGATTTGCCATGACCTGGCGTACCAGTGTCCGTAGCGCGCTGCGTCCGACCCGGGCGCGGGAGTAAAACTCCATCGCGAAGCGCCCCGCCTCCAGGGCACAGATGATCAGCGCCAGTAGCGCGAGGATCAGGACGGGCGTGCGTAGGGACGATGCGATCCGCGCCAGTGCTTCGGCGAGGCCGTCTGAGGCGGCGAGGATGTTCATAGGATCACCCGGGGCCGCCGGCCTTCGAGCTGTGCACCAAAGAGAGCCGCCAGTATGAGGACGGCGGCGATGGCGATTGCCAGCCACGGTGTCTGGTTGTGACCCGCGCCGGCGCCACGCAGGCCCGGCGCCCCTGGTTCGAGCGCGCTGCTGGTGGTGATAGGGCCGGCTGCTCCGATCAGTACCCCCTTGACCTCTTTTCCGCTCGCGTTGCCACTGGCGGCGCCTGGTGTAGGCAGAGCTCGGCCCGTGCCGGTCTGCCCCGAGCCGGGGCCCGAGTCGGTTCCTTTGTCGGCGGAGCCTGGGCCTTCCGCTCTGTTTGCTGTGACCGTAGTAGGCAGGTGTGAACCTTTCGCTCCTGTGCCAGCGCCTATCGAGGCTGTACCTGCACCCGCACCATGGTGGTTGGTGGTTGGTTCAGCGGCGACAGTCGTGGCGGTCGGAACAGTTGTTTTGCGGGCGCCACCAGGGTTGCGATGGCGATTGACGGCGCTCTTGCGGGCCTTGTGCTTAGGCTTGTGCTGCTCGCGGGGCCGCCGCACCGCACTGGGGGCGTGACGCCTGTGCTTGGGCTTGGGGCTGTGCTTGTCGCTGAGCTGCCGCATCCCGCCGGGGGTGTGACCTTTGCTTTGGGGCTGCGGACGGCTGAACAGCGGTGCGCCTTCCCCGCCGCCGCCCGCGATCACACCGCCACCTGAATTTGTGGACACCCCGCCATCACCGCTGGGCGGTTCTGCTGGCGGCTGCGTGGGGAGCGATACGAAGGGCGCCTCGGAAATCGGCTCTGGGTCGCCAAAGAATGCCGGCGCGGCATAGGCGGTCATCCACATACCGTTCAGTTCCTCGCTTGCCTCGTAGCGGATATGGCCGTCTTCCCGCTGCATCGAGGCGAGATAACCGAGCGGTTCTTGGCTGGAGAGCGTGAGCCACGTTTCTGGGTTGATCCCCGCAGACCACATCGCCTGCACGACCCAAGCCGTGGAAGCGACGTTTGGTTCCCGTTGGCCGAGGAACTCTGGGAATCCTCCATTCGGAGCCTCGGCTTCGTGCAGGTATTCAAATGCCCGTTCCTGCCCTTTCGGGTCCAGCTGTGCGGTGGCGTTCAGCGCCTCGAGCGCGACACCTGTCAGGTCGACTTCGCCTCGCGCTTCTTCCGGTAGCAGTCGCCTTGCTTTTGGGTTGCATGGGCTGGTTCTGGGCGCGTAGTCCCAGTTCCAACTGCCATCGCACTTCTGTTGTGCTTCCAACCATTGCGCGGCTCGCTCGATGGCGTCTTGGACCGCTGGTTCGTGAACAGGGCTGAGCGCGAGGATCGCGAAAATCGTGTCATTGACCCCTGGAGTCTGGGAACCGGCCGCGTGCGAGAAAGCACCGGCATTACTGCCAGTGGCGATCTGCCGTTTGAGGATTTCGCCGACCAGATCGACTCCCCCAAAGTCGTGTGGCGAGGTGCCGGCGGTATCCGCCACCAGCAGTTCGCGCTCGAAATCGGTAGTCCAAGATGCCTCATGGGCGTGTTCGGCGAGGTAGCTATAGGCGCTGTGGCCAGCAACGTAGTGCTGCTTAGCGGTTGTCTGATCACGAGGATTGATTCCGGCAGCCGCCAGTGCCAGCGCAACCCAGGCGGTGAAGTCCGGGCCCGTTTCAGTGCCCGGTTCGGCGAAACCCCCATTTTCTCTCTGAGCGTTCTGCAGATATCTCACGGTCGCTTCCACGTTCGGCTGAAACTTGGGATCGCGCGCGCTGGCGGCGCGGGCGGGACACACCGCTACCAGGATCACTACTGCCGCACAGGCCGGGACGAGCATCGCTGCCAGTGTCCTTGAGCCGACGCTGGCGGCCAGCCTGCAGTTTGGCTGCTGCGCCACAGGGTCCCATGCCTCGCCGTGTAGCACGGGTGGGCTCAACGGTGTGTACGTGTGCGTGGCACCGTCAGGGTCTTGACGACGCTGTTGGCGCCGGCGAGGTTGACGCTCACCCGGTAGCTGCCGGCGGGGAGCCGTGGCAGCTTGACCTCGACCTGTCCGGCCTTGGCCGCCTGCACCTTGAGCGTCTTGACGATCTGCCAGCGCCTGTGGTGGCGCTTGTCGACCTTGTGAGCGATCTCCACCGTGGCCTGGCCGGGCACGGTGAGCTTCAGCAGCAGCCGTCCAGGGCTGACGCTCGCGACCGCCACGCTGGCGAGGGGGCCACCAGCCGTCTGATCGGTCGTTGTGACCGACCCGCCGCCGCCGCCGGAGACCGGGGGTTGCGGGTTGTCCGTGGCGCCAGATCCCGGTTCGCTACGTTTTTCTTCCTGCACGGGCGGTCCTTCCG
Organism: uncultured Solirubrobacterales bacterium; assembly: GCA_963825025.1. Lineage (GTDB taxonomy): Bacteria > Actinomycetota > Thermoleophilia > Solirubrobacterales > Solirubrobacteraceae > Palsa-744. The sequence goes on along the minus strand of CAWGRJ010000005.1, from coordinate 212,669 downwards.
TTTCTTCGCCGGCACTTGATTCCGGGTGCTCGTGGGCGTGCGCGAGCTCTTCGGCGAGGCTCGGCGGCGTTCGCGGCAGGTCTTCCGCGGGCGGTTCCCCGCAGCCGGTTTCGCCCGCAGCCGGCACGCAGAACGTCAAGGCGGTTGGAGCGAACCGCATTGCTGGCGCTCGCCTTGATCCTGTGCCAGCCCGGTTCGGTGAAGGTGATGCTCGCCTTACCGACCGCGTTGGTCTGTACGGCGCCGTCTTCCTGCACGGTCTCGAAGCCGTTGGCGGCTGTCTGAACTGGTGCGACCCGAGCTCCTTGGTAGGGCACGGCGCCGGCGCATTCAGGGCTCGCCGGTGGCACGTCTTCTGCCTGATCGCCATAAGCAGTCACCGCGACTTCAAAGGGCACGTCGAGCTGAGCTGTCGCGGTGAGCGGGCGCGGGCCGGCCGTGCATCCGCTCGCGGCATCGTAGAGGGCGAGGAACGGTCTTCCCGCGAAGGCGTTGTAGACCCACAGGACTTCGTCGCCTTTGCCGAGCTCGTACTGGCAGCCGCCGACGTTCGTGAACACGTTGTTGACGAGGATTCCCCAATACGCGCCTTCCGCGGTGTTCTCCTTGTCAGGGCCCCACCGAGTTATGAAATAGTCTTCGTAGCCGGGGTACCATTCGCCGTCGAAGGTTTCTCCGACGATCGCGAGGGCGTCGGCGGAGGCAGCCGTTGGGGTCGGACCAGGCTCGACGTTCTCCGGATCGTTGATGTCGATGCCGTCGCAGGAGCGCGGTTGGGTGTCGGAGGATGCCTCGACTTCGTGGCCTTCGGTCATGACCGGGCCTTCGAACAGCGTTCGTGCCTTGCCCTCAATCCTGACGTTTACCTCAGTCGGCGCCGTCGGCGCCGACTGCGCCGACGGCGCCAGCGCGAAGCCGAGGATCGGGGTGATGAGCAGGGAGGCGACGGTGAGTGCCGCGATGGTGGTGCGCATGTGCCTGGGCCCCTTTCCGCGAGGGCGATCGACGTTGCAGATCGGAGGAGGTCTCCTGGCTTCGAGTCTTCCCGTCGCGCCTTCCCAGCCTGAGAGGCCAGTGGCTGCCGCGTGTCGGCGTGCGGCGGGCGTTCGCTCGTTCACAGTGGCGGGCCCGCGCCGGCATTTCACCGGACTTCCCGTCCACCGATCTAAATGTATTTGTCTAGCACTGTAACCGACCGCTCCGGTAGGTGCTTGTCGGTCGGTGTAGTAAGCTGGCGCTGCTCGTGACGCGGGGAACCTGGTGCGATTCCGGGGCTGACGCGCAGCGGTATGGGTGACGAGCGGATCGCAGTCCACTGAGCCGAGGCAAAAGAAGGCTTGGGAAGGAGATCCGTGAGGTTGAGCCCGAGCCCGAAGATCCGCTCGTGAGCTACGGCAATCGTCTCGCGCATAGGCGGCCGGCTCACTCGCCCTCGCCCGGCACTGTGTCGCCGCCCCGAACGACAGGAGCAGCGACATGCAAGATACAAACAGGGCTCGCCCGTGGCCGCCAAGCGACCTTCACGCCCGGCCGAGCAGCACACAGCGACGATCGGCCTTCGCGGGCCATCGGCGATCTCCGAGGGTTGCGGCGCGTATCTGCGGTGTCGCCCTGCTCACGTGCGGCGCGCTGCTGCTCGTTGCGATGGGCGCGCAGGCGTCGATCACGCAAACGGCGATCACCTCCCCGGCCAGCTCTCTGTTCTTCGTGGACAACCTCACGCTGACCACACAGCCGACCGTCACGATCGACGGCACGACGAACAGCACCGCGCCGGCGACCGACACCGTGAATCTGATCTGCTACCAAACCGAACCGCCGCGCTCGAACCCGTACACCCACGTCAACGAAGCGGTGATCGCCGAAGAAGTGCCGCTCGATTCCGCCGGTACGTTCAGCTGGACAGGCACGCCACCACCAGACGGCTCCTGCCTCCTACGCGCGGTGCCAACCGGCTGGAGCACCAGCCGCCCGCTGACAGGGTTTCCAGCGCTGCCGGTCCACTTCGACGAAGCGAGCGTCAAACTCGCGGGCGGCGAAGGATCGCCAGCCATCGACTTCTCCGCGAACGGCGCCGGCGTCTACGGCGAAGCAGACTTCTCCTCCGCCGGGGATTGCGGCCTCTCGGAGTTCATCCCGATCCACCCGGACAACGACAGCTACGACACTTACCCGAGCTGGAACTGTCCGACGGACGCGCTCGCCCGCGAAGATGGATCCGGCCAGCGAACTGACGTACTGGTCGACGGCGAGGACGCCTACCTGTCGTGGGGGGCGGCATCCGCCTACCCCGAAGCGGCCGAAGCGAGCGGCCTGCCCGGCATCGCCTTCTCCGATGCCGTCGATCCAAGCGACGGCGTGTCAACGCTCACCGATCGGGAGCAACTCGTCGCGTGCGCCGAAGCCAGCTTTCCGGCGACCGCGGCGAAGTGCGGCGGCAACGAATCGGAGCGGATCCCGGGCGCGTGGCAGAGCACAGGGGTCAGCCTCGAACGGACGATCGAACAGTCCGATGAAGGCCAGTTGGTCACGATCACCAACGTCTACCGCAGCACCGATGACAAGGCGCACAACCTCAACCTCGAGATCGCGAACACGCCGGGCACGAGCCCATTCCCGGCCGGCAACCTCTGGCGCTTGCCCGAATCCTCCGGCTGGGAGGCCTACGGTCCGCGCGATGAACCGGGTCTCGGATCATCCTCGGCCGGCGCGATCTACGTGCGGGATCTAAGCAACGTCGACGGAAGCACGCAGACGGGCGATGCGGCGCTCGTCTTCCACAGCCTGCCGGACTCCGCGCGCCTCACCGAAATCGGATACGACACGGCGATGCTGCTCAACTATCGCCGCGCGATCCCGGCGGCGGGATCGACAACGATCGTGCTGTCCTACGTCGCGGCCTTCGATATCGCACAGGCCGAAAAGGTTGCCAACAGCGTGCTCGATGAAGCCGACCTTCCGGCTGTGAGTATCACCGCACCGTCCAATGGCACCGTCAGCCAGCAGGCCGCGGCACAAGTCTCAGGCACGGCATCGGCCCACGATGGCCTCGCCCTGGAAGTCGACGGCGAGGCCGTCACGGTGAACCCGGACGGCACATGGTCAACCGTGGTCGCACTAAAACCAGGGCCCAACACAATCACCGCCAAGGTCTCCGACGGCGCTGGCAACACCGCCGAAACCAACACGACAATCGCCTACTCACCACCAACCTTCACAGTGACACCGACCCCACTATCCACGGTAGCGAACACGCCACTCACGTTCTGCATCGTGCCAGATGTCGCCCACCACAGCCTCGCCAAGGCCAAGCAAGCACTCGCCCTCGCCCACTGCGGCGTCGGCAAGGTCTCCCAAGCACATTCCAACACTTTCCACAGAGGTCGCATCGAGCACGCCTCCTACGGTCTCGGCGTGATCCTCACCGCCGGCACGAAGGTAGGCCTAACCGAGAGCAGCGGACCACCACGACCAAAGCCAACCGAAGAAAGAAGACCGTCGGACGCACGAGCCGAATACTCGTCGCTAGACGCCAAACATAAGGACCCTGTTCTCGCGAAACGGACGGATAGGTCTTCATCGCCTCGCTGCTCCTTTGAGCGGGACGGAGATTTCCTCCCGTCCCCTACAAGAAGGAGTTCCACCCTATGCGAAGCTTGACCCGTCGCCTCGCCCTGCTTGGGATCGGCATCTGTGCGCTGCTGGCACCGGCATCGGCCCTGGCGACCTCCTCAGAAGAAGCGATCCTCCATGCCAAGACCAAAGGCGCGGAATACCTAGAGGGACTGCAGAAATCGAATGGCGGCTTTACAAGCGATTGGGACCTCGACTCGATCGCGGCGGCCGGCACCGCGGCGGCGAACCTCAAGATCGCCGGAGCCGAAACCGACGCGCGGTCCTGGTATCAGAAACTGGTGAGCAACCTAACCGCCACGAAATGGCCTGAAAAAGCGATTGTGACCGAATACGAGCGGGCGGCGCTCGTGGGCTACGCAGCCGGGATCGAACCGGCTCGATTCTCCAAAACGCAGAACATGTTCGCGGGGATCGCCTCCTTCTACGAACCGACGAGCCCCGGCTACTACGGCCCTCCAGGAAACTTCAATGGGACCGTGTTCGCCCTCTTGGCGTTTACCCAGGCAAAGACCGAGAGCGGAGCGCAGCGTGTCCCCAACGCGCTGCTGAAAAAGACGATCGAAGTGATCGAAAAAAACCAGCACACCAATGGTGGCTGGAGCTGGGAAAAGGCTGAAGGCAACAAAAAAAAGCTCGAAGCAGAAGCCGAACCGGACATGACTGGAGCCGCAATGGCCGCGCTGTGCGGCGCCGGAGTCACGACCGGCAGCGTGATCGAAAAAGGTGAGGCGTACCTGAAGAAACTACTCATCGTCTCGACCGGCGGCTTCAAAGACGCAGAAGGAGAGGAAAACACGGACTCGAATGCCTGGGGGGTGCAGGGCCTCGACGCCTGCAAAATCGAACCGCAGGGCACGGAATTCACGACCTCGGAGGCCAAGACGCCGATCGACTTCCTGATCTCCCAGCAGCTGTCGAGCCCCCTCGGCGCGTTCCAGTATTCGCCAGAAAAAGCAAATGTGGCGAACGAATACTCGAGCCAGGACGCAGTTCGCGCGCTGGCCGGCGCCGGCTTCACCGTCACGCCGCCCGTGCCGACGGGCAGTCCGAAACCGCCGCAGTGGATACCGACTGAAACACTGCACTTCTCCGAAACCGAAAAAAGCCCACTGATGCTGATCATCAACAACGAAAGCGAACCCATCAAGGCCTGCTCGGTGTCGGTGTCCTCCGCGTCGGGCGAACCGGAAACGGTGACCCTCGAACGGGTGCTCGCCGCGGCCGAAGCAAAATCGACTCCGGCAAGCTGCGTGACCGGCCACGCATCCGAAAGCGGGAAAATCACCCAGATCAATGGCTTTCCAGCCACGCCCAAAGCGCTGTGGGACTACAGCGTCAACGGAGAAGCCGAAAGCCAAGCGACACTCACAACCGCGATTCACGTAGGCGACACGATCTACCTTCACTACACCTGACGGCGGCAGCCGGTCGGTTGGTCCCGCGTGCCTGCATGGCGCGGGACCAACCGCCGCCTCGGCAGCCCGAGGCAGGGAAGAGTCCCAGCCCACCCGGATCCGCCGAGCGCATCTCTGTCGAAGCAGGATATGCTCGCGTGGTGAAGACCCGAGTTCTCGTGCTTGGAGCCGGCTTTGGGGGCCTTGAGCTCTCGACGGTGCTGTCTGAGCAGCTCGGCGATGACATCGAGGTGACGCTGGTCGATCAGCGCGATGCGTTTGTGTTTGGGTTCTCGAAGCTCGATGTGATGTTCGGTCGCACGACGCTTGACGCGGCGAGCCTGCCCTACCGTGAGATGGCAAAGCCCGGGGTGCGCGTGCTGCGGGAGACGGTCACGGCAATCGACCCGGAAGCCAAGAGCGTTACGACGGACGCCGGGGTACACGAGGCAGACTTCCTCGTCGTGGCGCTGGGCGCCGACTACGACATGGACGCCACACCCGGCCTCGCCGCGGGCGGGAACGAGTTCTACTCGCTCGCCGGCGCACAGCGGCTGGCGGGGATCATCCCGACGTTTTCACGGGGCCACGCCCTGATCGGCGTGTGCGGCGCGCCGTTCAAGTGCCCTCCGGCGCCGAGCGAGTGTGCATTGCTGCTGGATGACGAGCTGACTGCGCGTGGGGTGCGCAAGGACTGCCAGATCTCGTTTGTGATTCCGCTGGGCACGCCCGTGCCGCCCTCGCCGGAGACCTCCGCCGCCTTGATCGAGGAGTTCGCCGCACGCGACATCACGCTGATCCCCGGGCGTCGTGTCAGCGCGCTCGATCCAGGGCGCAGCGTTGCGATCCTGGACGACGACACAGAGCTGTCGTTCGATCTGTTCCTCGGCGTGCCCAAACACCGCGCCCCCGATGTAGTCATCTCAAGCGGCATGACCGAGGACGGCTACATACCGGTGGATTCAGCCACGCTGCAGACGCGGTATCCCGGCGTATACGCGGTCGGCGATGTCGCCACGGCGGGGGTGCCGAAGGCCGGCGTGTTCGCGGAGGGCGCCGCGCGCATCGTCGCACAGGCGCTGATCGCCCAAGTACGAGGCGGCGAGCCGCCGGGCCCTCACCTTGGGCAGGGCACGTGCTACATCGAGTTCGGCCAAGGGCGGGTGGGCAGCGTGGACATCGACTTCCTCTCCGGCCCCACACGCACCGGAACCTTCAACCCACCATCAACCGCCCTGCTGGCCGAGAAGGAGCACTTCGGCACAAGCCGCCGCGCCCGCTGGTTCGGGACCTGACCCCCGCGCTGCCCCCGGCATGAGGACAGACGGAGGTCGCGGCCAGCTGCAAGACGGCCGCGCACACCGCGGCTAGCCACTACCCTTCTCCTGGAGCTCTTCGGCGAGGCCCAACAGTCGATCGGGGCGGACGTGCAAACCCCGGCAGAGCTTGAGGATGGTCGTATAGGTAGGGTTCCCCTGACCTCGCATCAAAGTGCCAACCTGCTTCACGTTCAGACCGCTCTCCATCGCCACGGCCTCTTGGGTCATCTGCCCATTCTCAGCGATCAGAAGCTCGATCGCCCGTCCAAGCGCCGCATGGTAGGGACTGCGTGGTTGAGACTTCCTCTGGGGCGGCATCGGCAAACTATTTATGGTTGTGGACGGTTAGGACATAAATGAGGTATCGTGTGCGGACAGTTGTCATCGAATCAGCATCTTATCTTCCTCGGCAGAGCCCTCCGAGAGGTCCGCGAGCAGCACGGCCTCAGCGCCCGCGATCTGGCCGCTGCGGCGGGCGTAGCTCCTAAACGTGTAGCGGCCCTGGAAGACGGACAGCTCGACCCCGACTACGAACTACTGGTGAGGCTCGCCAAGAGTATGGGCATCCACCCCCGCATTGTGTTTCGGCAAGCCGAAAAGCTCAGCGGCCTAGACGCTGAAGAGACCACCGAGAGCTGAGCGCCCGCACGATCGCCACCGAGGCGAGCAGCACGCATGGAACGATCGCCAGCAGCGCGGCGTCGCCGCCCGGCCAGTGGGCGCCGGCGCCCTCCCCCACCCAGAAGATCCCGAACGAGCTCAGCATCACGCCGACGGCGAACTTCATCGTGTTCTCGGGCACCCGCGCGAGCGGGGCGCGCACCGCGACGCCCATGACGATTACCACGAGCACGGCGAGGGTGGCGGCCACGGCGGCGAGGCCGACATTGTGCTGGTTGGCGCCAAACGTGAGCACGATGAACACGACCTCCAGCCCCTCGAGCAGCACCCCCTTGAACGAGATCGCGAAGGAGTAGCCGTCGAAGCCCGCGCCCGCTCGCGGCGCCTCGCGTGCGGCCTTGGTTTCCTCGCGATACGTCGCAAGCTCATCGTGCTTGGCCTTCAGCCCCGCGGCCCTCAACACCGCCTTGCGCAGCCATTTCAGCCCAAAGATCAGCAGCAGCCCGCCGACGACCACCCGCAGCGCGCCGAGCGGCAGCGCGGTGAGCGCCGGGCCGAGCGCGAGCACGATCGCGGCGAGCGCAAGCACCGCGGCACCGACGCCGGCGAACGCGGATGACCAGCTGCGCGTGGCGCCCACCGCGAGCACGATCGTCAGCGCCTCCACGGCCTCAACGACGCAAGCGAGGAAGACCGACAGGGCGAGGCCCGCATCGGCGCCGCTCACGCGCTCAGCCCACTCAGATCGGACAGGTTCACGGGTGGCAGTTTGGCACCCAGCTGCCGCCCTACCCGATTGAGCGCACCCGCAGCCCCTTGGCGGTGTACATCGCGCGGTCGGCCTCCATCAGCGCACCTTCTCCGCCGGGGGTGTCGCGGTCGAGCGCGGCGACGCCAACGGCGGCGGTGACCGAGATGCGCGAGGAGCCGCCATCGGCGGTGACGCCGCAGGAAGAGATTGCATCGCGCAGCGTGGCGGAGACTTTGCGGGCGTCCTCGGCGGTGGTGCCGGGCAACAGCACAGCGAACTCGTCGCCCCCCAAGCGCGCCACCATGTCGGTGCCGCGCAGCCGGTGCTGGAGCTCGGTGGCAATCGCCTGCAGCAGCTCATCCCCGACCTTATGGCCGTAGGTGTCGTTGACCTGCTTGAAGTTGTCGAGGTCGATCACCAGCAAAGCACCCTGCTCGCCGTAGCGACGGCAGCGCGCGACCTGCATCGCCAGTTGGCGCTCGAGCAGGCGGCGGTTGAAGAGACCGGTGAGCGAGTCGTGTTCGGCGAGGTGGCGCAGCCGCGCCTCCATCAGCTTGCGCTCGGTGATGTCTTGGATCTGGGCGATGAAGTGCTGGGGGCGGCCTTGGCGGTCGCGCATCAGCGAGACCGACAGCGTCGTGGAGATCACATGACCGCGGGCGTGGAAGTAACGGCGCTCCATCGTGTAATGGCGGATCTCCCCGGCGAGCAAGCGACGCACGTTCTCCAGATCGTCGGAGAGGTCGTCGGGGTGAGTGACCTCCTCGAGCGTCTTGGACAGCAGTTCATCGCTGGAGTAGCCGGTGATCGCCAACAACGCTTGGTTGACGCGCACCCAACGACCCTCGGGGGTGAGCAAAGCCATCCCGATTGGCGCCTGCTCGAACACCAGCTCGAAGCGCTCCTGGGCGTGGCGGCGGGCCTCCTCGGCGTGCTTGCGAGGCGTGATGTCGCGCGATACGGCCACGCCACCGACGACCTCTCCGCCCTCGCCGCGCAGCGGCCCGACCTCCACTTGATAGCAGCGCGTGTCGTTGGTCGACCAAATCTCGAGCGAGCGGGTCTCGCCGTTGAGCGCCGAGCGGTAGAGCGGCTCATAGGTGCCCCAGCGCTCCCCCACCAGCACCTCGACCGCGGGTCGGCCTTCAAGCTCAGCGGGGCTGAGCCCTTCAGCCTCTAACGCATGGCCGCCGGCGAACACGTAGCGAAGCTCGCGATCGAACACCAACGCGGAGGCGGCGGGAAGCGTGCGCAGCACCGACAGCGCGATCTCCCCCGCCGAGAGCCCATCCAGCGGGTTGTGCGTTGAGGGTGACACCTACCAACTATCGGCATCACAGGGATACCGCTTGACGGTCGGATCGATTCGCCGGACGCCCGATCGCCGCCTGCCAATTTCAGCCAACGTCGGCGCACGCACCCGTTGAGGCGGCGTCGGTGAACACCTGCACGCGGTTGTTGGCGGTGTCGGCGACCAGCACCTCGCCACGGCAGGTCACCGCGAGACCGCTCGGAAAGCTGAGCTGTCCGTCGCCGCCGCCGCCGGTGCCCCACGCGGCCAATAGATGGCCGGCGGGGGAGAACTTCTGCACGCGGTTGAGGCGGCGGTCGGAGACGAACACGTCCCCAGCCGAGTCCACCGCCACCCCCGAGGGCTCCTCGAAGCGTCCGGGACCACTGCCGGCACCTCCCCACGAAGCCAGCAGCGCCCCGGCGGGGCTGAGCTCGAACACACGATCGAGACCGGCATCGGCAACATAAATCGCTCCATCGGGCGCCGCCGCGACCGCGACGGGGCGATCGAGCACGACCGAGCCGAGCCGCCCCAGCGGTTGGTAGGAAGAGTTGAAGCGCAGGATGCGCCCGGCGCCGGTGTCGGCGACATAAACGACATCGCCGGAGGGTGAGAGCGCCACCCCGTTGGGTTCGAACAATGTGGCGGCATCGGTGTTCTCGCCTTGACCGCGGCCGCCGGAGCCATTACCGCTGGCTGGCACTCCGGTTGTGGCGACTGGCTGGCTGGAAGCGGCGGCGGGATCGCCGAGCGCTCCAAGGTAGCCCCCTTCGGAGCTGAGGTGGCGGACGATGTCGTTGCGGGGATCGGTCACCCACAACGACCCATCCGGTGCGACCGCCGCGGCGGTCGGTCCGAACCAGTGACTGCCTACGATCGCCCCCCCACCACGCTGCCACTCGCCGCGGTAGCCCCAGGAGGAGCCAAACTGGTAGATCGGGCTGCGCGAGCCGTAGGTCTCGACCACGAACGCGCCTCCCGCCCCGTCGGCGGCGACGCCCAGCGGCGCGATCAGCTGCCCGGGCGAAATGCCGGGGGTGCCAAACGCGAGCAGGCCGTGCCCGGTGGCGTCGAAGGCGAGCACCCGTTCGTCGCCGGTGTCGGCGACATAGACACGCCCGGCGGCATTAACGGCGGCGGCACGGATGTAGCTGAGGTGGTAGCTGCCTTCGCCGCTCCACTCTTCCACGTAGTGCAGCGTGCGCGTGAGCACGACGATGCGGTTGTTGTTGTCGTCCACCGCATACACCCGCGAGCCGTGGACGGCAACGCCAAACGGGTTGACGAACTGGCCAGATTCTTTACCGAAGGTACCCTCGGAGTACAACGGACGGCCCGCCAAAGAGAGCGCCTGAATGCGATGGTTGGCCTCATCGGCGACATACACCACGCCGGCCGCCACAGCGAGCCCGCGCGGCGAGGAGAACTGTCCGGGCGCGCTGCCGGGACGCCCCCACAGCACCGGGTGGGAGCCGTCGAGACGGAAGCGGACGATGCGATTGTTGGCGGAGTCGGAGACGTAGACATAACCACCGCCGACGGCGATCCCGCCCCCGGGCGGCTTGTCGGGGCCGAAGCCAGGACCGAAGTCAAACTCCCCCAACGCGCTGCCGGGGCGCCCCCACTCCCCCAACAGACGCCCCGAGGGGCTGAAACGCTCGATACGAGCGTGTGTGGAGTCGAGCACGTACACATCCCCATTCGCCGCAACCGCGAGCCCATCGACAGCGCCAAACTGACCGGGCCCCGAGCCGTCGGAGCCCCACTGCCCCAAAAAGCGCCCGGCGGGGGAAAAGCGCTGCACGACATGACTGAACTGATCGGCAACGTAGAGGTCGCCGTCGGGCGCGAACGCAAGCGCCTCGGGACAGCGCAGCACCCCTTCGCCGCGGCGACCAATCGACGCCACAAGCTTGTACGGGCAGGCGTCCGGGCGGCCGCTGACCGATCCCCCGGGACAGGCGCGCACCAACACGCTCTCCGGCAGCGGCCCGCGCGGCTGGGAGGCACCTCCGCACCCCGCGCACACGAGGATCGCCGCCAGCAGCAGCAGCGCAAGCGCGACGAGCGGAGGGATTGGGATAGGGGGTACGCAGTGCGGCGAGGGGGCTGGTGGCGTGCGCGACCGGGCGCATGGCGAGTCAGCCGCAGAGGTCGGCTGGCGCGGAGCCGGCGGCAGTGGCGTGCGCGACCGGGCGCATGGCGAGTCAGCCGCAGAGGTCGGCTGGCGCGGAGCCGGCGGCAGTGGCGTGCGCGACCGGGCGCATGGCGAGTCAGCCGCAGAGGTCGGCTGGCGCGGAGCCGGCGGCAGTGGCGTGCGCGACCGGGCGCATGGCGAGTCAGCCGCAGAGGTCGGCTGGCGCGGAGCCGGCGGCAGTGGCGTGCGCGACCGGGCGCATGGCGAGTCAGCCGCAGAGGTCGGCTGGCGCGGAGCCGGCGGCAGTGGCGTGCGCAACCGAGCGCGGTTCGGGAGGGTCGCTTGATCGCGCTGGGGGCGGTGTGGCACAGTCCTATCGTCGTGGATAGCCCCTACCGCGCGTCGCGCCCACCGCTGGAGGAATGTTCAAATGCAGGTATCCGCCGCCCGCAAAGCCCGGCTGCTGATCGCATCGGCGGTGGCGGTGGCGTTCGTGCTGGCGGCTGTCGCGGTGACAATCCTCTCCTCCACGCCCACCAGTCTCCCTCGCTCGGCGCGGGCGGCTAGCGACTCCCACGGCGCGGATGGGCACGCCGATCCTCCCGCAAGATCCGGCGGCGGGAGCCCCCGCGTAGATCCTCCTGCCAGCACCAGCGCCGCAGCGAGGCCAACATTGTTGGCGACACCGACGCCGCAGGGCACGCCGGTGAGCGTCGGCCTTGCGACGGGCCCTCCGGGTGCCCCGGTGCCAGCGGACTTCATCGGTCTGTCGTTTGAGGTGCGCGACCTGCCGACGCTTGCCGGGTATGCCACCAAAGGCAACTTGGTGGCGCTGCTGCGCTCGCTGGGACCGGGGGTAATGCGCTTCGGGGGTATCAGCGCCGACGAACAGGCGGCGTGGGTGCCGACAGGCGCGAGCAAACCCGCGTGGGCGAGCACCGCGATCGACGAAAGCGATCTCGCGGGCATCGCCACGCTCGCCAAGGAGACCGGATGGCTGGTGCTGCTGACCGTCAACCTCGGCCACTACGAACCGGCCGGCGCCGCACAGGAGGCCGCCACTGCGCACGCGCAGCTGGGGTCATACCTGGCGGGGATCGAGATCGGCAACGAGCCCGACCTGTTTCCGCGCAAGCACTTACGCCCTCCAGGCACCGGCGTGCACGCCTACCTGCGGCAAGCCGCGGAATACCGAACCGCGATCGCGGCGGCCGCGCCGGGCGTGCCGATCGCCGGCCCCGACCCTTCCACCGGCACGCAGGGCCTCACCTGGGTAGGAGATGAGGCGGCGACGCTGCACCCGCAGCTGCTGACCGACCACTACTACCCGCTGAGCAGTTGCGGCGAGCACCCCACGATCTCCGAACTGCTCAGCCCCAACGTGCGCCGCAAAGAGAGCGAAATGCTCGCGCGGATGGTGGCGCTGGCCCACGCGTACAAGACGCCGCTGCGGATGGACGAGACCAACGACATCTCCTGCGAAGGGGAGCCTGGCGTCAGCAACACGTTCGCCTCGGCGCTATGGGCGCTCGACTACACCGCGCGGGCGATGAGCGCGGGCACGGTGGGCGTCAACTTCCACGACCTGATCGCCCAGCCGGACGCTTACAGCGCACTCGCCGCCCACGGCGCAGCAGCGCTCACCGCGGGCGAACTGACGGCGGCGCCGGAGTGGTATGCGCTGCTGGCGGCTCACACGCTGGTTGGCGGGCGCCCTCTGCGCACGTCGGTGGCGGGCGCCGCGCCGGGCGAGCTGACCGCGAGCGCGGTCAGAGACCCCGACGGCAAGCTGCACCTCGTGCTGGTCGACTACGACCCGCCCGGCGGCACACAGCTCGCCGTGCATCTACATGTACCCCGTGCGCTAGTCGGCGGCGGCGTCCTGCGCCTCACCGGCCCCTCCCCCGCTGCCACCACGGGCACCCGTCTCGGTGGCCGCACAGTAGCCCCCAACGGCACCTGGACCGCGCCGAGTACGCTGCCAGCGGTGTACGGCCGCGCGGGCTCGCTGTCGGTGCAGTTGGCGCCTGACAGCGCCGCCATCGTGACGCTCGCGCCGCGCAGCCTGCTCGGGCGCGTGGCAAGGGCGAGGTGACGCAGACGATCGCCGAGCATTCCGAGCGGGACGCCTACAACAGCCGTCGGCAAGAACGCTTGCAGCCCTTCCCATGTGATGCATCTTGCAACGAAACGTGATAGTTTGCCGCTCGTTCGTGCCGAATCTTCCTCCTTTCGGGGAGGTTGAGCGGGGGACCCAAGGCAGCTATTGAAGCTGCGGGGGCGAATCGCCGCATTTGCGGCGTAGCGCATTGCGCGAGCCCGACAGCTAACCCCGTAGGCGCCACCGCAATGTCGAAAGGATGCCTGCGCATGCCGGGATACGCCCGTGACCTCGCCACCCTTGAGCCCTGGGAGGCTTCGCTTGCACGCTCGCGTGCGCGCCGCCGCCGGGACGCCGACCGCGCCGCTCGACGTGGTGGCTCGAAGCTCGCGTACGTATCGCCGGTGTCGCTCGCCGCGCTGATCGAGGCCCGCCGCGAAGCGGCACGCGATCTCGCCGAACGCGAGCCGTGGGAGCTCTCGCTGGGCCGCTCCCGTGCCCGCCGCCGCGCCAGGCAGCTGCACTTCGTGCCAGCATCCTCGCGCGCCAAGCGCCTTTCTCTGGGCGCGCTGGTGGCGCTCACCGCCGGCCCCGCCGCAGCGCTGCTCGACTCCGGCGGCAGCGTCGCAGTCGCCGGGGCGGCGCTCCCCGAGCTCGACCCGATCACCACAACGCAGCATCACATTGTGCTCAGCCCCGGCAGCGAAGGCCGCCAGGTGCGCCTGCTGCAACGGGCGCTCGGGATCAAAATCGACGGCGTCTACGGGCCCACCACCGAAGCGGCGGTGCGCCGCTTCCAGTACACGCGCGGGCTCACCGTCGACGGCATCGTTGGCGCCCACACCTCGCATGCGCTCGCTGTGAACGCGCCCCCGGTGCTTTCTGGCGCCGCAGTGCTGCGCAACCTCGCGGGCGAAGCCAGCGAACCAGCACCCGGGGAAGTGCGTGAAGCGCTCGGCGCCCCCGGTGGGACCGAGCTCGCGACAGCGACCTCCTCGGAAGGCACGGGCACCGCGGGGAGCGACGGGACGAGTGCCACAACAAGCGAAGAGGCTGGCACCGCAGCTGGCGCCAGCGCAGCCGGCAGCGGTGGCACCAGCACGGTCGCCACCGAAGCCACCGGCACAACCGCCATCACCTCCGAAGTGCCCGCTCCCGCCGAAAACACCGGCGCCGAAGCAGCCGGCGGGACGGCGATCCCCGCCGGTGCCGGGGCCACCGGCAACTACCAAGCGCCCGCGATCCTCGAAAACTCCGGCGGCGCCGCCGCACCCGGGGAAGCAGGCGAAACGGCCGGCGGAGGCAGCAGCAGCGAAGAACCGCAGATCGGCGAGAGCCCCGCCGAAGTGGCACACGCCCATGCCGAACACGCCGCGGACGAAGCCTCCGCACACGCCACCACCGATGCAGTGAAGCGCCTGCAGGCCTCACTGCACGTGGCCGTGGACGGCGAATTCGGCCCCGAAACCGAGCGCGCGATCCGCGGCTTCCAGGCCGCCCACGGCCTCGCGGTCGATGGCGTCGCCGGTCCCGCCACCTGGCAGGCGCTCGGCGCGACCCACCAACCCGAACTCACCCCCCCGCCCTCAGCGCTGCCGCAGCCTGCTCCCTCCCACCAGGGCACCCACGGGCAGGGAGCCGGCCAAACCGGCAGTCCGCTGGGCGGCGCCAACGCCACCGCGGGCAGGGATGTCGCGGATCTAACACACGTCGGGCGCGGCGGAGCGGTGAGGCGCCTGCAGGAAGCGCTGCACGTCTCCGTGGACGGCGAATTCGGCCCCGCAACCGAGGCCGCCGTACGCCACTTCCAGGCCGAACACGGCCTCACGGTGGACGGCGTCGTCGGCGTCGCCACGTGGAGCGCGCTCGGCGAGTCGGGCCTGCCCGAACTGCACCCCCCGCGCTGGGCACTCAATGGCCCTAGCTCCTCCACCGCCGGCGGCGGCGGTGCACCAGGCGCCAGCTCTTCGAGCGCCGAAGGGATCGTCGCACGCGTGATCGCCGCCGCCAACGAAATCGCCACCCGCCCGTACGTGTACGGCGGCGGCCACGGCTCGTTCATCTCCGAAGGCTACGACTGCTCAGGCTCGGTGTCTTATGCGCTGCACGGCGGCGGCCTGCTCTCCGCCCCGGAGGACTCCACTGGCCTTGAGTCCTACGGCGAACCCGGCCCCGGCCGCTACATCACGATCTACGCCAACGCCGAACACGCGTGGATGACGATCGACGGCCGTCGTTTCGACACGGTCGCGCTGGCCGAAGACGGCTCCCGCTGGGGCGGGCCCTCCGACGACGGCGGCGGCTTCGTGGAGCGCCATCCAGACGGGTTGTAGGCGGTCTTCCGCTGGCAACCGCCGCACGAGCTGGGTGTTGTAGGACGCTCTCCGGCGTCCGCCCACCAACCTGACTCCTTCGTCGAGCACGCTGGGCCCTCGCGGCGGAGTCGCCGTGCCGCGCAGACCAACCGCGAGCGCCGCCAGGCGGCCGAGCGTACCGTCCCAAGCACGGCCTAACGTGCGGACAGTCGTCTGATCCGGCGACTCTGAACACGTCCGACACTGAAGGAGGAGACGATGCTGGCGCGAGCACGTACGTTCACGATCGAGGGGCTGCAGACACGGCCGGTGACCGTCGAGGTGGACATCCGCGCCGGGCTGCCGTCGTTTGCGATCGTCGGTCTCGCCGACGCCGCGGTGCGCGAGGCACGCGACCGCGTACGCGCGGCGATCCTCAACTCCGGGTATGAGTTCCCCGAGCGGCGGATCACCGCCAACCTCGCCCCTGGCGATGTCCCCAAGGCGGGCCCCGGCCTGGACCTCGCGCTGGCCTGCACTGTGCTTGCCGCCTCCGACCAGCTCCCCTGCGAGTTGCTCGAGAGTCACGCGCTCTTCGGGGAGCTCTCGCTCGATGGCGAGGTGCGACCCTGCCACGGCACCCTGGCGATCGCGCAAGCGGCGCACGAGGAGGGCCTACGTGCACTGGTGCTCGCAGGCGCCCGGGCACGCGAGGCGGCGCTGGTGGAGGGGCTGCAGGTGGCGGTGGCCGAGCGCTTGGCGAGCGCCGTGCGCGTGCTGCGCGGTGGGCCGGGCGATCCGCTGCCTGCCCCACCGCCTCACGACGAACGCGGCGAGCGCCACGGCGAGGGCATGGACGGACTGGGCGCGCCGGGGCACCTGGACCTGGCAGACGTGCACGGCCAACCGCACGCTGTAGAGGCGCTAGTCCTCGCCGCCGCCGGCGAGCACAACCTGCTGTTGAGCGGGCCGCCAGGCACCGGCAAGACGATGCTGGCACAACGTCTGCCGTCGATCCTGCCACCACTCAGCCGCGCCGAAGCGATCGAGGTGACGCGCATCCACAGCATCACCGGCCGCCTGCAGGATGGCGAGCTGATCCGCCGCCGTCCCTTCCGCGCACCCCATCACTCGATCACCACCGCCGGCCTGGTGGGCGGCGCACGGCGAGGATGGGTCGGCGAGGTGGTGCTGGCCCACCGCGGCGTGCTGTTCCTCGACGAGCTCTCGGAGTTCGCGCGCCCCACCCTGGAGGCGCTGCGCCAGCCACTTGAGGACGGCCGCGTAGCGATCGTGCGCGCGCGTCACTCGGCGGTGTACCCGGCGCGCTTCGCCTTGATCGCCGCCACCAACCCCTGCCCTTGCGGCTACTACGGGGACGGAGAAAGCTGCAAATGCTTCGAAGCCGACATCGCCCGCCACCGCCGGCGGCTAAGCGGGCCACTGCTGGATCGCATCGACCTGATCGCCCACCTGCAGCGGCCCGTCGCCGCAAGGCTGCGCAAGCACGAGCTCGGCGGCACACCGCCCACCGACTCCGTCAAGGCCCGCGAGCGAGTGATGGCAGCTCGCGAGCGGCAGGCGAGGCGCCTACTCGAGGACGGGGTAAGCGCCAACGCACACATGGACGCCTCGATGTTGCGTCGCCACGTGGCACTCAGCGAGGGCGCAGAACGGCTGCTTGGCTTGGCACAGGAACGGGGCACGATGAGCGCCCGCGGCATCGCCCGCGTACTGCGCGTCGCGCGCACCGCCGCCGACCTCGATGGCAGCGAACGCACCCGCGAGCAAGATGTCGCGTTGGTGCTTTCTTTGCGAGCGCAGGACGCTCGTTCGAGCAGGCGAGCAGCGTGATGAGACCGCGGCGCAAGCGAGACACAACGCAAGCAGACGCCTGCCTGACCTGCTTGCGTCGCGCCTGGCTGCTGGAGCAGTTGAGCGCACGGCTGGCCTACCAAGCGCGCGAGCCCGACCGTCTGTTGCAGGTGCTCACACTCGATGACGAGCCACTGATCCAGGCGCTCGGGGGCAGGCGCAAGCAGGAGCTAATCGAGCGCCGCACGCGCTTTGAGCGCACACAGCTGCCACCGACCCAGGGTGTACAGCGGATCTGCCGCCACGATCCCCGCTATCCCGCCAGGCTGCGGGGAGACGACGCGCCGACGATGCTGCACGTGGCGGGAGGAGTCGGGCGCATCCAGGCGCTGCTGGTGGAGCCGACGGTCGCGATCGTGGGCACACGCCGCGCCAGCGACTACGGCATGGAGGTGGCGTACGGCCTCGCCCGCGGCATCGCAGCGAGCGGTCTCACCGTGGTAAGCGGTCTCGCCGAGGGCATCGCCGCAGCCGCTCACCAGGGCGCACTAGATGCGGGCGCCCGCACTGTGACCGTGATGGCGGGCGGCGTAGATGTCGCCTACCCAGCCAGCTGGCGCGCCCTGCACCGGCGCATCGTGGCGGGGGGCTGCGCAGTGGCGGAGCTGCCGTGCGGCGCCCGCCCGCGAAGCTGGTGCCACATCGCCCGCGCGCGTACGGTCGCGGCGCTGGCGCACCTCGTTGTCGTAGTGGAGGCAGAGGACAACCCCACCGCACTTGTGCACGCGCGCCTCGCCACTGCCTCCGGTACCACAATCGCCGCGGTGCCCGGTCGCGTGAACGCCCCCGCCGCACGCGGCCCCCACGAGTTGCTGCGCGAAGGGGCGCTGTTGGTGCGCAACCCGCAGGATGTACTGGACGTCGTCTACGGCGTGGGTGAGCGGCAGGCCACCACGTCAGCCGTCGCGCAGGACGCTCCCCTACAGGCCGTACTCGACCAGGTGAGCGCGGGCCGCGACACTGTGGCCAAGCTCCTGACCGAAGGCCAAGGCGAGACGCCCTCGTTTGAGGTCCTACTCGCGCTGGCGCAGCTCGAGTGCACCGGCGCGTTGGCACGCGGCGATGGCGGGCGCTATGTAGCGTGCCTCTGAGATGTGTACCGGAGAGCGCGTCCCGATCAGCTGCGCACGCACCACGGTCGCGCTCGGCGCACGCAGCGGGCAGCTCTCGCGGATGACCCCCAGCCACTGCCCGACCAGGGCCGAGGGCGGGTATAGTTCTGCTCCCACGCGGATGTAGCTCAGTTGGCTCAACCGTAAGCGAACGCCTCCCCCACCGCCGCCAGAGCCCTCAGGAGCGCCAGGAAGCGCGGGTGCGCCCGTGGTGCCCGCGCGCCGGACGGGGTACCCCGCGCCGCTTCGGCGAGCCCCCTCCCTTTTTTTCGTCGGCGGAATCTGTGGGCCCTAGAGGAACCGGGGGGACGGCCCCTAAGGGGCCTTTCCCCCCGGTTCCAAAAGAAGACAGGTATTCGCGCGCGCGGGGGGCCCCGGCGGGGCCTGAGATTGACACGAGCCAGCCGGAGGGCAGTACGAGGCTTTCGGGCAGCTCGCCGATCGAGAGCCCTGGGGCTGTGGCCGCGCTCGATCGTCGGCTAACGGCGGCACTCGGGGTGGTGGCGGCGCGGACGCTGGCGGCAGCGGAGGAGGCGTTTTGCGACGCGCTGGGGCCGCCGATAGCGGGACGGCTGGTCCATCTGCCGTCGATCCGTGGCTTGCTGTGGGCGCTTGAGCGTCTGGACCGCTACTGCTCGTTCAACGGCAAGCCGCAGCCCGGAGCGGGCCTCGACACGCTGCTAGGCCAGCTGGAGGGCACGGCGGAGCGCGTGGCGTGGGGAGAGCTTCAGCGGCCACGGCATCTGGGGTATTTCGTGCCGGGCCTGAAGAAGGCGGCGCGGGAACACAAGCATGAGCAGGCCCCTGTGCGCAAGGACCGCCGGATCCGCGAAGGGCGCCGCGCGCCGCGCCGCGCGGCGGCCAAGCCGGGTCGCTGCCCCGCGTTGGGGTATGACCCGCGCAAGCGCCGCCGCCGGCGCAACCCCGGCCAGGGTCAGGGGAGAGGCCAGTGACGGCTCTGCATCCTGTCCAGCACCTCGGTCGGCGCGAGATGGTCGAGGTATCTCGCTGTGACGCCGAGGCTGGAGTGTCCGAGCTGGCGTTGGATGAGGACGAGGTCTACGCCCTCTCGGCGCAGTTCGGTCGCGTGGGTGTGCCGCAGGCCGTGGCTGTGGACGCGCTTCTCGATCCCTGCCCGCTGGCCGAGGCGCTTGATCGTCTCGCGCCAGTAGCCGCCGCTGATCGGCTGCCCGATGTTGCCGCGGGTGATGGTGCAGAACACCTTGCGTCCCGGCGGGACATCGATCTTCGCGCGCAGCTGCAGCCACTGGTCGAGGACCGCGAACGCGGCCGGGTCAAATCCCACGACGCGACGCCGGTTACCCTTGCCGTGACGGATCGTCAGAGACCCGGCATCGCGGTCGATATCACGCAGCTCGAGATCGAATGCCTCCTGTGTGCGCAGGCCGCCGCGCCAGAGCACGACGATCAGCGCACGGTTACGGACACCCGCGGCGCCGCGCCGCGGGCAGGCCTGTATCAGCCGGCCAATCTCCCCCGGGGCCAAGACCTCAGCGGGG
Source organism: uncultured Solirubrobacterales bacterium (assembly GCA_963825025.1). Classification (GTDB taxonomy): domain Bacteria; phylum Actinomycetota; class Thermoleophilia; order Solirubrobacterales; family Solirubrobacteraceae; genus Palsa-744. The sequence continues at coordinate 192,615 of CAWGRJ010000005.1, read as the reverse complement.
AACGTGCGGCCGTAGTTCGCTGGACGCTGCCCGCGACGGTAGCCAGGGACCGTCACCGGCGGCCTCGGCCGGCCGAGGCGATCGAACTTGGGGAGCTCCGCCTTATGGGAAGAGCGTCTCGGGAGAAAAGACACAGCAGCACCTGTCTTTCATATCGCGCTCACCCGACGGATTACAGCCGTCGGGATGGGCTGGTTAACGCACATAGCGTAACCAGTCGAGTAAAGCGGGGCGCCCGCGGCTGTAATCCGCAGGCGCCCCCGGGGATCCTCGGCGGGGTGCTGCCCGCCGAGCCCCCACTCGACAGTAGACCCTAGGAGGCAAATCGGATGTCCACAATCACATTCAGCCCATTGGAGGCCGCGATCCTCAGCGAGACACTGGTAGCCCACCGCTACCGCAAGCATCTCTACGAGGTGCTTTGCCCGGAGTACCAGCCGGAGGAAATCGAGAGCTCGCTCAGGGTGATGGTCGGCCGCAAGCTGCTGCGGCCGCTCATGGGGTGCTTCGGTAGCGACCACGAGTTCTTCATCGCCACAGCCAGCGGGCAAGCCTACGCACGGGAGTACGGCCGGCAGATGATTGACCAGTGGCGCTGGAGCGGGGTGATCAGCCGTGCTGCATGAGGGTGAGCGGACTGTGTCGGGAAGCATGATGAACCGCCCGTTGACGCTGGTGCGACGGCCGCCGGCGGCGCGCGGTGAATTGCTGCCGCTAATGAACGCTGACCATCAAGTCGAGGTGCGGGTGATGGTGCCGTGGCGGGTAGAGCAGGAGCTACGCGCGCAAGCCGAGCTGCTGCATACCTCATTCGAGCGGTTCCTGGTGTTGGTGTTGACCAACCGGGCGATCACGAGGGGGCATGACTGATGGCTACGGACACAAGCGATAGCCGATTGCCGGCGTTAGTGGTCGCCCTCCGCCCGGGCCGGTACCGGCTGAGGCTTGAATTGTCCACTGCGGAAGACAATCGGACCCTCATGGCTTTCAGCTGTAACCCGCTCGCGATCGAGACTTGGCTCCAGGGCCAGCAGCTCCTCGAAGGCCTCGAGAAGGCTCGCCGGGAGTTGAAAGCGGCGATCCCGTACCGAGACGATGGATGAGGCCGTCGGCGCGATCGAGGAGGCAATCGCCTCGCAACGTCGTGCGCAGGATCAGATGCGCTACCTCGGGCAAGTGCGGGTACTCCTCCTCACTGAGCTGGAGGACTGCGAGGAAGCGATCGCGCGTCTGTCTCGCCATCCTCTGCTGCCTGTGGAGGAATGCGCCGCGCTCGCCCGGGTGAGCCGGCCGACGATCTATCGATGGCGTGTCCGGGCCGAAGCGTGATGGTGGGCGGAGGTAGCAGTGGCTGAGACTGAGCGCATCGGCAAGGCGTGGTTGACGCGGAAGGTCGGGCCAGCCCGCGCGGGGCGCCCGCGGCGCGTGCTCGAGCTGGTCGTCCCCGACGATGACGGCGTGCTCGAGCTGTTGCCCGAGCAGGCCATCTACCTCGCCCATCGCCTCTGTTCGGCGGCGGCCGGGCTGCCGCTGATCGAGCACCTCGGGGTGTACGAGTTCGGCCCCACGCACACGGCGCAGGTCAGTGGGTGCGAGCTTGCGCAGATCGCGCTGGGCCCGACGCGCAATCTCGATATTGGGAAGTCCCGAATCGGCCATCGGCCAGCACTATCGAGCATCACCCGGCTGACACGCGGCGCCCTGGACGGCTTCAGCCTTGAGTTACTCCCGCCAGCCTGTCGCGTTCCGCCATGTGCTTATTTGGGTCGCACTCCGGGTGACGGAAGAGCTGGCCACGCGGCCCCTGGTAGACGGGCCGCATCGCGCCCGCAGGCTGATCGCAGTAGATGCAATGCAGGCCGTCCAGCTGCTCCTCGGTCAGACTCCAGCCCCAGTGCGGAGGGAGCTCTGTGGCAGTAGGCATCTTCAGCCTTCGAGTTCGGCGAAGACGTTGGCGGCGTTGTGAGTGTGCCCCTCGCGCAAATCCTCGTCGGCGGCCTCCATGTCGGCCAAGAAGGAAGGAGCCTTGGAGAGCACGAGATCCTCGAGGTCCAAGGGATCTATCGCGATCACCGCGGCGACGGGGGCGCCGTGCTTCGTCACAACGGCGGGGCGGCCGCTCGTGGCCACGTCGGATACGACGCCGCTGGCGTTTCGGGATAGCTCACGGATGCTGACGGTTGTCACTTGGGGATGCCTCTCATTCGGGCCGAGGAGGTGGAAGTCAGGCAGGGTCGTATAGGCATTGTACCCACAAGTGTCGGACAAATCCAGGGGAACTTGAGCGAGGCTGGGCCACAGTCATCGCACGGCGATCGCTGTGGCGTGCATCTAGTCTGTGTGGCCCTGGGACGGGCTTCGTTGCAAATGCAACGAGTCATGGACGCGCGGCCATCATGGCTTGGGGGATGGCTTCATTCGCCCCCGATCGTGACGCTTTTGGTGAAAACCGCCGGTATATAGCGCCCCGGGCGGCCCGGTGTGCAAAAGCGTCAGGATTCCGGGGTGAGGAGGGCCTCCGCGGAGCGCCGGCTCGCGGCGCGGATCTCGCGCTCTAGGAGCTGCTTACAGGCAGCCTCGTCGAGCTGGTCGGTGGTGTAGATAATGCGGTCGACCTGGTCGCCTTCGTCGGTGTAGATGGCGTGCAGGCGCACGAGGCGGCGCGTGCCTGGCGAGGCGCTGGTGACGAACTCGGTGGTGACTTGGGCGCCGGCGATCGTCTCGGAGCGCAGCACCAGCACGTGGTTGTAGTCGTGTGCTTGAGCGACCCGGGCGTGCAGGGCCCCGGTGTCGGGGTCGACCCGGGGGCCATAGCTAGGCATGCGCGGCGGCGGCGGTGAGTTTGACGATGGCTTGGACGGCGAGTGCCCCGTAGTCGCCGAGATAGACGGTGCTGCCGTCGGGGAGGTCGGCGTACCAGCCCGCCGCGGGGCGCTCGGGGCAGCCGTGGGATTGGCGGGGGCGGACTGTGCCGTGCTCGCCGAGTAAGCGTTGCAGTTCGCCGCGGCGCGAGCGGTCGCGGCGCCCGTCGGAGTAGTGCCTTCCCTGACTCATTTCCTCGGCGATTTATCCTAGGCGCTGCGGCCCGGTACCAGCCGGCTGACGGCCGGCTGCCGGCTACCGCGCAAGCGCGCGTGCAGCGACGCTCCCGGGGAGATGGCCGAATCCCCCGCCCAGCGCGCCGCCCGCGAACGCAACTTGCGGCTCGCTAACCCCCTCGCCTACAGCAAGCCGCCCGGGGAGACCCCCGGGGGCGCCCCGGGAGAGACCGCGCCTTCATCCCCCCCAAAAAAACGGGCGGGAAAGCGCAAAGTTCCCGGGGCGCCCCCGGGCGCCCCCCCGGGTGCCCCCACGGCCCCGGGCCCGCCCTCCGGGGCGCCAGGGGCGAAGGGGGGCACGTTCGTACCGAAACGCAAGTCGCGTCCGGTGCCCCCCCCGGGCGCCGCAAGCCCCCAAGCAGCCAGTGCCCCGGGAGAAGCCGCCCGCGCCCGGAAGCCCTCCGGGGAGGGGGAGCGCTCCCGGGGCGGCGGTGGCCTGTTCGGCGGCCTAATGGAGGGCCTATCGGGATGAGCGACGGCGATGGGGTGCAGGAGGGGCAGCCGTTGGAGTATGTGGAGGGCGATGGGCCGGGGGTCCGGGAGCTGCCGCAGCTCACGGTGGAGGACCTCGCGCAGGCCCAGCAGCAGGCCGCGGGGCAGCCGGCCGCCCCGGAGTACCCGGGGTGGGAGCTTGAGCACATCGAGACGTTCCTGCTCGGGGCGGGGTCGGGTATCCATCTGCTGATCGGGGTCGGTGAGCGCGACTGGGAGATGACCAAGGCCGACCTGGAACGGATCGCGCCGCCGATGCAGCGGATCGCGAACCGGTGGCAGCCGGCGCTGCGCGCGAGTGCCTACGCCGACCCGTTCATGGTCGCCTACGGCGTCACGCTGTGGGCGTGGCGCTCCGCACTGGAACGCGCCCGGGCACTGAAAGACCTCGAGGCCGCTCAGCAGGAGCAAGGCGGCGCGCGCTACGAGCGCACCAGCAGCACCCCCGAAGAGCCCGAGGAACCCGACGACCAGACAGACCAGCAGATGGGGGTACCCGGGGCCCCGTTTCAGACCCCCGGTGCCCTATTCCCCCAAGCAGTCCGACCGAGGTACAGAACATGACGATCAAGCAGCAGCAGGAGCATCCCGAGGTGCCTGGCCACGCGCTTGAGGTGCACGCCGGCCGGCGGCGCCGGCGTAGTGCGGCGGAGAAGATCTTGGACACGCTGCGGGCGCTGAGTAAGCCCGGCGAGGACGCCGAGCCGATGGAACTGACGATCGCGACGATGTGTATGGGGATGGAGCGCGCGCTCGGTGAGAAGCTCGCTGCCTCGCAGGAGACCGGGGAGGTAGACGAATTCGTTACTGCGCTTACCCGGTTCCTCGCGACTCACCGCAGCGATACCGGGCGGCGTCTGGTGGTGGTGGAGATGCCTCGCGCGCCGGAGGGCCAGCGTCTCCCGAATGGCACCCGGATGAAACTCCTCGACGATGCCGAAGCGTTGACTGCCGCGGCGATCTCTCCGCTATGAGGGGCGTGCGGATCACGCCGGAGGCCGACCGGGTGTTTATGGTCGGCCAGACCCGGAAAGGCAAGACGACGCTCGCTCGGTGGCTGATCGAGCAGATGCAGCCGGTGCGGGTGATTATCTTCGACCCGAAGGAAGATTTCGCGGACGGGGAGTGGGGCGTCGCGGCTGCGCGTACACCGATGGAGCTGGCGCAGGCGATGCATGGGCCGGTCGTTCACTTCATCCCTTCGAGTTTCGAGCGCGAGCCGCTTGAGGAAGCCTGCCAGATCGTGTGGGAAACCCCGGGTCCTTACATCTGGCTGGTCGATGACGCGAGCGCGCTGACGAACCCGAACTACTGCCCGCAGGGGCTGATGCTCGCTTGCACCCAGGGCGCCAAGCAGCAGAAGCTCGTGATGATCGCGACGCAGCGCGTTGCCGCGTCGCACCCAGTGCTCCGCAGCGAGGCGACTCACGTCTTCGTGTTCGTGCCGCCACCGATCGAGCTCGACCTTAAGGCGATCGCCAGCACGGTCCGACGCGAGGCGCCTGTCATCAAGGGAGCGCTCGAGCAGCTGCAGGCCTCGCACGGCGACTACAGCCACCTGTGGTACTGCCTCGATGGCGACGAACTGCGGGCGTGCGCGCCGATCCCGCTGGAGGAGCTGGCGGCCGGCCGCCAGCCACCGGGCGCCCCCGGGGAGCGGCCGGAGGACGGCAGCAGCCAGCCGGAAGAGGGCCGGGAGCCGGCTACACAACCAGCGTCCGATCTCCGAGAGTGAGCCACGCAAGGTCACTACCCCCTGGACAGGAGCTCTCCCCGCTATGCGCAAGGTTGGATTCAGCCTCGGTAGTTTCATCAAGATCGGGCTCATCGCCCTGGTATTCCTCATCTTCGCTAAGTGGCTCGCCGGCAAGGTGAACATCCCGGGCCTCTCAAGCGCCGTCCAGAGCGCATAAACGGGGGTGATCTAGAGATGCCGACACCAAGCAACGCGCCCGCTAACAGCACCAGCGGGAACGAGATCCAGAACAGCCAGCTGTTCAATGGCCTGACCGAGCGTCAAGCGATGCCGCAAATGGCCGCGGCGATTACCGGCCTGAACAAGAAACAGCGGCTAATCATCGAAAAAGTCGGTGTCATCGCCCGCGTGCAGCTGATCGTCGGCTTCAAATTTAAGACGAAGGCGGGCAGTGAACCCACGATGAACCCCGGGTTCCCGTTCAAGTTTCTGCGCGAGATCGCGATGCAGGCCAATGGGGTGACCGGGATCATCGACTGCTCAGCGGTCACGCTGCAGATGCGTAAAGACCGTGTCTACCGCAACGCCACGAACGCGCTCATCAAAGGCCCCCAGGGCGGCAAAAAACTCGCCGCCGCAACGACCTACGAATGCAAGTTCGCGCTCGAAATCCCGATCGCGCACGACATGACCAGCCTGCTGGGAGCCCTGCTGGCACAGAACGAGCAGACCGGCCTCTCGTTCCTGCTCTATTGGGCCAGCGAAGAAGAAATCCTTCACGGCGGCGAAATCGAAAAATTCGAAGGCGAAATTGAATGGGCATCCACCGTGTTCTCAATCGGCAGCACGACCCAGGGGAACAAGGAATATGTGGTGCTGCCCGACCTCTCCGCCTTCCACGGCATCACCGAACAGGAAATCAACCTGCTCGGTACGGGTAACCAGCGCGCGGAATTGGTACGCACCAACGGGCAGCTGCTCTGCTACACCGCCTACGTTACGAACAAAGCCGGCGGCCAGGCAGTACTCACCCCCGAAGAATGGACCCGGTTCCGCCTCGAATACGGCGGCAACAAGGACCCGCTCGTATGGGAACCCCCGACCCAGCTTCTGGAAGAGAACGCCGCTGACTACAACGGCGCGATCGTGATCGGCGGTGAAAACAACGAACCGGCTAAGGGCCTGCCGTTCTTGATCGTCGACCAGGAGCGCGATAACGCGATGCGGGACATGATCATCCCGACCGACCTCGTCGAATTCCGTGCGGTACTCGGGATCCCGACCGCGTTCACGCCCGAATCCGCGCGGATCTTCACCACCCAGGAGACCCTCTACCCCGCTAACAGCTGATGTTGCCCCCCGGCTATGAGGAACCGTCCCTGGGAGCAAGCCCTCCCGGCGGCGACCTCTACTTCCCCGCCGCCGCTGGCCTGCAGAACCCCGGCCAGGTGTATTTCGGTGGCGGCCGTTCCGCGCCGACCGGCGCGCAAAGCGTCGACGCGACAGCACCAGACCTGTATTACAACGAAGGTGCGTATACCGGCAAAGGCGAACCGATCGTCAGCGCCGCGAATGCCAGCCGCGGGCACGCCAGCGAAATCCTCAACTTCCACGGCAGCCCGGCCCCGTGGGTGCTTCTCGGGATCCTCCTCGTCGCGGGCATCCTGCACCTCTCCGCCGAAGGCAAGCTCGGTGTCCGGGGTGGCGTGTGAGTGTTCGAGAGCTTGGCCAGCGTGCTGCTACTCGCGTTCGTGATCGCGCTCCTTCTCGCCTACAGGCAAGGCGGCACCCGCGGCGTCGGGGAATGGCTACACGCCAAGTTCGTCGGGGAATAAACGATGCCCGCCGTCGGAATCATCCTCATCCTGATCGGCCTATGGATCGCGATCCGCACACTCGCCGGGAAACTCGGCGCGAACCTCTCCCGCAACCCTGAACTCGCGCTCGAAGTCTGATGCCATCCAAAACGACACCCGAGAAGCGCGCCCACCGCTACCTACAAGCCAGCATGCACGCCGGCCTTACCGGGCTCCCCGCCGAGCACCGCGAGGCCTATGAGCAGCAGATGCGCGGCCACGAGCGCGCCTACCGCCGCGTCCGCGAACACGCCCTCGCCGGCAGCGACCGCGACTTCGATCAGCCCCTCACCCCCGGCGAGCGCGAACACCAACGCCACCTCCGCACCAACGAAGGCATCCAAGAGGCCGACGTCCAACGCATCCGCCAAGAACTCCGCGGCAAACCCACCACCACCGCTGCTACCCGCAAGCCGGCCGCGAGCCCGCGCCGCGCCACCCCGCGCCGCGCCAGCGGCCGCACACGCGCCATAGCAGCCGCCGGCACCGGCGCCGCCGGCGACGCTCTACACGCCGCGACCAGCAACAGCGGCAGCACCACCATCTACATCCTCGGCGTCGCGCTGCTGCTGATCCTCTTCTACCTCCTCATCACCAAGAAAGGCCCCACCATTCTCACTGGGGCCGTCAACAGCCTCGTCGGCGCCGCCGGCGCGTTCGTACGGCCCGTCGACCCCATCCACGAGCTCGAAGCCGCGCTCGGCGCAGGCCCAATCACTGCCTCGGCTGGGGCCGGGTCGGGTAAACCCGAATCACAGACCACCCCAGGACACCTCCCCAAGAACGCACAGGCAAAGCTCGAATCAATCGCAAAACAAGAGGACTGGAGCATCCCCGCCTGGGAGGGCGTGATCAGCGACGAGTCTGGCGGCAACCCGTTCGCCGTCAACAAGGAAACCGGCGCGCTCGGCATCGGCCAGATCAACCCCGAAGACGCAGCCAACCCATACGTCCCGCGCGCCGGGAGTACCGCGAGTGAGTTTCCCAAGTACAAGGGCGATGCCGTCGAACAGGTCGAGGCGATGGCCGAATACATCAAGGAGCGCTACCAGACCCCGACCGCCGCGCTCGCGCACGAGAACGACTACGGGAACTACTGATGTACCAAACACCCGAACACCACCGGAGATAGCCTCATGCGCACATTCGTCAAAACAGCGATGATCCTGATCCTTGCCTTCCTGGTGCTGGTGCACTTCACCGGGTTCAGCCAGGACCTCTCCGCTACCACCAAAGGTGCCGGCGAACTGATCACCGACTTCCAGGGCCGGTAGATGGGGCGTCTGGATACGCGTTTTCGCCGGCCGCCTGTGCAGATCGGGCTGACGGCTGCTGCGCAGCTGCAGCAGAGCATGCTTTCTGATGCGCCGCGTACTGCGATGGGCGCGGGCGGTTTCGGTGCGCGTGAAGCACACAACCGGTCGGTCGACATGATGCTCCGCATCGACCGGGAAGGCCCGACGCGCGCGGGAGCGCTCCCGGTCGGCCGCACGCGCCGTAAGCGCGGCTACCCGCCGATCGCGACCGCGGCCGCGAACGCCGGCGTGGAGTTCCCCAATGGGTAGCCTGCCTGGCCTGCCGCCCGCGGGTAAGCCGGGCAAGAAGAAGGGCCGTCGGTGGCTGCTCTATATCGGTGCGGCGCTCGCGATCATCGTCGTTGTTCTCCTCGTCAAACGCGGCAGCGGTAGCGAACCGAAAGCGAACACGCCGGCCGTCAGCGAAGCCGAAACAGGCCTCGGCACGGGGGTTGGCGGCGGGATCGGCGGCACGGGTGAAGGCCTCCAAGGCCGCGAAGGCCCGGTAGGGCCAGCCGGCTCCCCGGGCCCAGAGGGAGAGCCCGGGACTACCCCGGAAATCACGCCCCGCACAGAAGCTGCCGCGGCCGCCGCTGAAGCTGCCGCCGGCCGCGCGGAAACGGCCGAGCAGAAAGCGACCGCCGCGACCAAATCCAAGACCAAAGCCAAGGCGGCCAAGCACCCGCCGAAGCACAAGACGAACACCAAATCCAAGGCGCCGGCCCACCACGCCACCAAACCCAAACCCAAGGCGGAGCACAAGCCGGCCCCGCGGCGCCCGTCGCATCCTTCTGCCCGTAAGACCGTTGCGCATCACGCCGCACCCAACCCACGCAAACGCCGATGAGTCATCCACTACTCGGGTGGCTTCACGCCCACTACCACCGAAAGGAAACCAATATGGGTAACCCCAGCCAGGTCATCGACGAAAGCCCTGTCGTTGACCCCGACGCCGCTGCCTCTTCCGAGGTCGACGCGGCCGTTGAGGCGGCCGTCGCGAAGTTCGCGGCCGAACACGGCATCGAGCCGCCCGCAGCCGCGGCCCCCGAGGAGTCCGCGCTGCAGGCGCTGCAGGAGCTCGAGCACACCAGCTTCGCTGAGCGGCTGCAGGCGCTCGCCGAGAAAGGCATCGAGGAGGGGCAACTCGTCAGCGAGACACCCATCGTGCGCGCGCTCGCGGCCGTCGTCGGCGAGATCGTCGACAAGGTCGGCTGACCCGGGCTGTAGAGCATGAGCTGGCCGAGCAAGGAAAAGCTGGAACGCACAAAACTCACCCTCGAGGTGCTCCTCCTCCTGCTGCTTATCCCGCTCATGCTCTACACGCTCACCAAAGACCACCGCGCAGCCACCCAACTAGGACTCGCAGCCAAACCATGACCACAAAGACCCCCCCAGCCCCCGAGACCCCCGCCGAGGCCACCGAGGCTACCGAGCCCGAGCTCGGCGCGATCTACATCCTCGTCCCCGAACTCGAGGTCGACGACTACGACACCGGTGGCCCCACCAGCCCACCACCACCCACTCCCGGCCCTCGCCGCACCGGCGGCGGCCGCGGCCGCGACGACCGCTTCTGGCGCGGCCTCGCCTGGGTCTTCCTGGGACTCCTCGCGTTCGCTATCGGCGGCCTCCTCGGCGAAATCGGCCGCCGGCTCCTCGGCCCAATCGGGGAAGGCGAGTAATGAGCGGCCCCATCGAAATGATCGGGGAAGCCGCCGGGGAAGCCGCCGGTGCCGCCGCCGAAGCGGGCGCATACACCGCGGAACAGCTCGGTTTAGGTGGCGGCGCGATCGGCGAGGCCGAAAAGGCCATCAGTGGGCACACCGGCGGAGAAGTCCTCGGCAAAACCGTCGCTAAAGCCGAGAAGGAAGGCGGCAAGGCAGCCGGACACGCTGCGGAAAAACCTTTTCAGGAAGCTCTGTCGGGCACCGAGAAGTTCGTTTTGAAAGTGATGCTGAACAGTGTGCTGCTGCTCGCTGGCTTGTTCCTTGTGGTCTATGGCGTGATGGTCGCCGTGCGGCCTCGCGAGAACGCGCTCTCGATCCCGATGCCGCCGATGCCCGTGCCGATCCCCGTGTGACCATTGGATGAGCCTCTGTCTGACAACTTGCTGGAGTACCGCGTGCGCCAGCTCGAGCGGCGTCTCTCGCGCGACTACCTCACCACCAACGCGATGAAGAACCAATTCATCACGCGTGAGGAACTCGCGAACACCCGCCACGCCCGGCGGGAATGGTGGCCGATCGCGATCGCCGCGATGCAGCTCTCCGTCACAGCCGCGGACATGATCCTGATCCTCGCGAAGGTGCACTGATGTACGAAGCGCTCGAACTGGGGCAGCCCGACAGCCCGGCGTGCCCCGATCGGTATACGCGGGAATCGAGCCTGCTGTGCCCGGGTAGCCGCCGGCTGATTCTGCAGGTCTCCGCGCAAGCGGTGTTCGTGCAGTTCGGGCGTATGCGCGCTGGCCTGGGCGTGAACCTTGCCGCTATCCAGTGGGAAGACGAGATGCCCTTCCTGCCCTGCATGGGCCATATCCCACGCCAGTTCGACGCCGTGCGGGTGCGTAACTACACCCCCGGCACCCCCGCGCAAGTGCTGATCTCGGTGCAAAACGAATGAGCGCCACAGCAACAATCGAGAAGCGCCTAAGCACCCTAGAAGGCCGCTACCCCTCCTCCCTGCAGCAGCGCCTCGCCGCGCTCGAGGAGCGCCCCCAAGGCGGCCAGCTCACGGCTAACAACCTGGTGATCAACGCCAAAGGCGAAGCCCAGCACCTCGCGGCGCCCCAGCGGATCAACATCGCGGAGGCCGGCGCGAAACCCGGTACAGACGGCTCAGCAGCCGTCCTAGACGCAATCGCGGACTACGGCGCCGAAGGGATCCGCAACTTCTGCCTCTACATCCCCACCGCCAGCGAGGCATACCTGCTCGCGCTCGGTGTCTTCGGCGAAGAAGTGCTCCGCAAAGGCGTCTGTATCACGCTGGAAGGCGATGGTCAGCTCGCTTCTTGGATCGCGCCGGCGAAACCCGAAGAACCGATCCTTACGGTCATCGGGCCCGCGGACGGCACCAACCAAGGCCTCACGATCCGGGACCTCGGTATCGAGCTAGTCGCTGACCGCCGCTACGACGAGCCCCTCTTCCAAGTCAACTTCGCGCGGAACTTCCACTACGAACGAGTGGCCTACCGGTCCGCCAACGAAGCGAACTACACCGGGGCGATCTTCAGCCACGAGTCCTCCTACGAGGCCGAGATCGAACTGAACGCTGTCGAAGGCAGCCACTACATCCTGCCGTTCAAACACACCAACGAAAAAATCCCGGTCGGCCAGACCGAACTGCAGGTCTGCGACACCTTCAGGATCACCGGCACCTACACGGTCATGGGGCCCATCTTCCACAACGCCGGCAACCAGCTGCACAGCATTTGCCCCGGCGCGGGATTCAAGGGAGAGCAGTCGACCTACTACAACCCCGCGACCATCTACACCACGCTCGCCAAAGAAGGCAAAGCCGGCGAAACGAAAATCGAACCGGTCTCCGCCGCCGGCCTGAAAGTAGGCGACTTCCTGATGGTCGGCCATGAGGCGCTCGGCCAAACCGGCGACTACGTCAAGGTCTCCGCGGTCGAAGGGAACGTCCTCACGCTCGCCCCAACAACACCGCTCCTGCACAACCACGCCGCGGGCGCCGAGATCACCCAAGGCGGCGCCGCGCTCGTACTCGGCGACAACGTCATCTCCGCGACGATCAACACCCCGCACCTCGAGCACTACCTCGGCGCGATCACGCTCGGCAACACACAAAACGTGACCCTCATCAGCCCCTACAGCACCAGCGCCTACGTCATGCGCCGCTGCGGCAACGACGGGCACAACACCATCATCTCCGGCGAGCTGACCGGCAGCACCGTCGCGAACGCCCTGCAATCAGTCGCCGCGGATAACCCCGCTACCGGCCTCGGCGAGACATTCGTCTTCGGCGAGTTCAGCGAACAAGGCACTGCGACACACGCGATGGAACTGATCCCCAGCTCCGCGACCTCCTACACCTGCGTCTTCAAAGGCCCAAAGGGCGGCTGGACGATCCGCCGCAACGTCGCGAGCGCCGGCGAAATCGGGAAAGACATCGCCTACGAAGTCACGCGCGGGAACGCCACCACCATCAAGCTCCAGTACGCCGGCCGCGGCTACTTCAAGGACGGCATCGCGGGCGGAGACCTCGGGAACATCACCGGCAAAACCAGCGGCGAAATCGACGCGCTATTCGCTGTCTCCCCCGGCGACAGCACATCGACCGGCACGATCATCGCGACCGCCGAACGCGAAGGCCACCAAGTCATCCTCACCCGCAAGACCGGCGCCGGCAACAAATGGCAAGTCACCAACGCCCTAACCCAAATCGAATAGGCCCCATCTGATGCTAAGCGCCAGCTTTCAGCTCGAGCAGCTCGAGCATGTCGATATCCAGAGCGGCGAGCTGGCCGCCGGCAAGACCCTCACCAGCAAGCTGGAAGAAACACCCAAAAGCAACGAAACCTGGAACCTGCAGGCGATCCTCCTCGGGCTGAGCGTCACCTACGCCGCCAGCTACACGATCGTCAACGAAAGCGGCTTCAACTTCTTAGAAGGCCAGCTCGCGCAACTCATCACCCAGCGCGGGAACGCTAAGGGCGTCGAAGAACTCGTCGAAAAAGACGAACCCGGCAACTTCACGGCGCTATTCGAAGCACGATCCGCGCTCGCCTCGACCGAGGCCGCGATCATCGCCGTTGAACACGAAATAGCGGCCTTCGAAGGCACCCCAGCTCTCGAAGGACTCCACGCCACCAGCCCACTCCAGATCACCGGCCGCATCGAGCAAGCAGGCGGCACAGTCTGGATCGAGGGTCTTACCCCAAGCCGACGGCAGATCCCCAGCCAGACCACACCCAACGTCACGCGCCAAGGCACCACCGCCACCGGCGACTTCATCGAGACCGCCGAAGAGCTCGTCACCTTCCCCATCCCCGTCGCCCTCACCTGGGGCAGCAACCTCACCCTCTCCCTCACCATCACCGGCCCCCCCGAACCCAAACCCAAACAGAGCGGCCCTTCCATCCCCCTCCCAGGCATCGAATTCCACGTCACGATCGCCGAAGTCGCCTACACCCTCGAACACACCGGGCCACCCAAGTAAGAGAGGAGGACCCCCAATGGCCAAACGCAAACGCAAACCAAAGGGCCACAAACGCGGCTGCAAATGCGTCGTCTGCCGACGCAAATAGCAAGCCTCGGCCGAGGACGCCCGGCCATGGTGCACGGGGAGAACCCGCGACAGCCACGATGGGGCGCATGAAACAGCCGGGCGTCCCCGAGCGAAAATAAGACCCAATCTCATAAAGAAAGGAGGCCGCAATGGGCCTCGTCCAGCTCATCACCGACTACGGCATCGCCAATGCCGACGCCGCCGTCAAGGCCAGCCACGAATCCAACCGGCCGACCCTCGCGCGCTGCCTCGCGCTACTCGAAAACGAGTCCGCCGGACGCAACATCTTCGGCGCCGAAGGCACCGCCTGCCCCACCAGCTGGTACGAGCAAGAAGTCACCCAACACCGCTACACCATCTACAAGCAACGACGCAACGCCGGCGAGACCACCAACGGCGTCGGCCCCACCCAACTCACCGACCCCACCCTCCAAATCGCCGCCGAGCACGCCGGCGGCTGCTGGATACCCCTCCACAACATGCAAATCGGCTTCCAATTCCTCCACCAGCTCATCGAGCGCTGGGACACCCCACTCGCCGGCTTCCACGCCTACAACGGCGCCGGCCCCGCCGCCGCCCAATACGCCCTCCGCGCCATCGAGCGCACCAGCATCTGGGAAGACCGCCTCAGAGCACTCGGACACGCCTAGGCCGCCGCCTGTGCGACTTCGGCTTCACCGCGACGCACTTCGGCTTCAGCGCGGTGGTTGTCTTCATGGTTCACGCGTTCAGCTTCCCTTTCGGCCTTCCTAGCTTCAGCTTCGCCGCGGCTGCGTTCGGCTGATTCGATTTGATGCTGTTCGGCTTCAGCGCGGCGCTGTTCGGCTTCGTCGTGTTCTTCGGCGCCGTGATCTTCCTGTTCGGCGCGCCGCCGTTCGACCTCGGCGTGACTGGCCGCTTTCTGTGCTGTACGCCGTTCGGGCGCCTTCTCAGGCGTGGTCCCGGTCGGCGCATGCTCTACTGGAGGGATGAGCTTGTTGGCCGCCTTGCTCGCCTCATGCAGCCCGAAGGCTGTGGTCAAAAATCCGACCACGATCACGATCGCCACAGCGAGGATGGTGAACGTCAGGCAGCCCACGCACCCGATCGCGCCGAATCGGCCGCCCTGCCTGAGAACACCAGGACGGCTGCGCCACTCCTCCCCGGGTCCGAGATCCCGATCAGCGGGCATCGGGGCGCGAGGGTACACCATTCCGTCCGGCTGAACGTAGAAGATCCCCAACATGACGGCTAGGACAGCCATGCCGGGGACCTCGTGACGATTGTAGCGATCCCCGAGGCCGCTTGTGACGATTACCACAAGCCTCGCAATTGGGCAACCCGCGAGGAGATCCGCGAAGCCTGCGAACTCGATGCCGAGCAGCGCGGCGTCCGCTTTAGACGTGACCGCTTCGAGAATGTCCTCGCCGTCTACGAGGCGATTCGCAAGCGCCAGGCGATCGGGGGCAACAGCACCACTAGCACCCGGCAAATCGCGCGTGACCTCTACCCCGATGTCGACGAGACTCTTGCTTCGTGGCGCCGCAAGCAGTTCTCGGTAATGCGATGGCTCGCGGTGCTGGTTCGCCAGGACATGATCGGCAAGAGTGAGCTGCGTAGCAAAGGCGGCAAGAGCCTCGGGCTGCATGTAGACTTGCTGGCTGTGCCGGACCGAGTCGCTAGGAAGGCTCGCACGCGCGGATGTAGCTCAGTTGGCTAGAGCGTCTGCTTGCCATGCAGAAGGTCGTGGGTTCGAGTCCCATCATCCGCTCTGAAGAAAGCCCCGTAAATCAGTGACTGTTCAGGTGGGGTAGGTGTTGGTGGTTGGGCGGCGAACTGGGTTATGTGAGTCTGGGTGGGCCGTCTTATGAGCAGCTCGCGGTGTTGGTGGTTGAGCAGGCCGCGGTGATCGAGGGGTTGCGTGGTGAGGTCGCGGGGTTGAGGGCGAAGGTCGGGGATCTGGAGCGTCGGCTTGCGCAGAACTCTCGGAATTCGTCGCGGCCGCCGTCCTCTGATGGGCTCGCGAAGCCACCGGCACCGAAAAGCCTGCGCTGCCCGTCGGGGCGCAAACCGGGCGGGCAGCCGGGTCATGGGGGTCGTCATCTGCAGCGGGTGGAGCGGCCTGATGAGGTCGTCCGGCATGTCCCGTCGCGCTGTGAAGGTTGTGGTGGCGATCTCACCGACGGCGAGCCGGGGGGCGAGGAGACTCGGCAGGTGTTCGACCTGCCGCCGGTGCGTTTGGCGGTCTGCGAGCATCGCGCGCAGCAGCGGCGCTGCGCCTGCGGGCACGTAACGAGCGCCGGGTTTCCAGCGGGGGTGAGCGCCCCTACCCAGTATGGACCGCGGATGCGGGCGCTTGGGATCTACTTGATCGCTGCTCAGCATCTGCCCTATAAGCGCGCCGCAGGGCTGCTCTCAGACTGGCTCGGAGCGCCACTGTCGCCCGGGACGCTGATGGCGTTCGTCAAGGACGGGGGCGATGATCTGGACGGGTTCCTCGACCGGGTGCATCAACAGATCACCCGCTCGCCGGTCGTGCACTTTGACGAGACTGGCGTTCGCGCCGGCGGTCGCGGGCGCTGGCTTCACAGCTCCAGCACCAAGACGCTCACGTTCTACGCGTTGCATGATCGTCGTGGCACCGAAGGGATCGATCACGCCGGGGTGCTGCCCCATTTCGGAGGGATCGCGGTCCACGACGGGTGGCCGCAATACCGCACCTACACGAGCGTCACTCACGCGCTCTGCAACGCTCATCACCTACGCGAGCTGCTGGCGATCATCGAGCAGAATCCCGAGGGACAGTCCTGGGCCGCCAAGATCGACATGCTGCTGCGCGCACTACACGCCACCGTGCAGGAGACCAAGACCGCCGGGGAGCAATCGCTTGATTCATGGACACTCGCTGGCTACCGCGCCGCTTACGAACAGATCATCGTCCTCGGCCACCAGCAGAGCCCGCCCGGCACGATCCCCACCGGCAAACGCGGCGTGATCAAGCAAACCCCAGCCCGAAATCTACTCGTCCGCCTAGACCCTATGTCGTAGGTCGCCCGTTGGGTTGACCGCCGGGGTAGGCCGGACACTCCTCGCGGGGGTTTGTCTGGCCGGAGAATGGCTCCGGCTGACCCCAATTCAATGAGGAGGTCCGGCCATGACCGGAATGGTGACTTATGTGGGGCTCGATGTCCATGCCCGCTCGACGCATGCTGCGGCGATTGACGTCTCGACGGGTGAGCTGCTGCGCGCGCGGTTCGGGCCGGGCGTCGAGGAGCCGGTCGCGTGGCTTACGGGTTTGCCTGGCCCGGTGCGTGCTTGCTATGAGGCCGGCCCGACCGGGTTCGGGCTCTATCGCGCCGCGAGCGCTGCCGGTGTGGCCGTCGAGGTGATCGCTCCTGGCAAGACACCCCGGGGCCCGTCGGATCGAGTGAAGACCGACCGCAAGGACGCGGAGCTGCTCGCGCGGCGGCTGCTCGCCGGGTCGCTAACCACCGTCGTGGTCCCACCCGTCGAGGTGGAGGCCGCCCGCGAGCTGATGCGCGCGCACGATGCGTGCCGGAGGGATTTGATGACGGCTCGTCACCGGGTCTCAAAGATGCTGTTGCGCCATGGCCGGATCTACCCCGAGCCCTCGACCTGGACTGTCGCCCACCGGCGCTGGCTCGCGGCTCAACAGTTCGATGAGACGGCCTCAGAGCTGGTGTTCGCTGATCTGATTGCCTCCGTCGATGGTCTGAGCGCGCGCAAGGCGGCGATCGCCGAGCGACTCTCGCGCCTGGCAGAAGACGAGCAGTGGTGGCCGACCATCGCGAGGCTCCGCTGCTTCCGGGGCGTTGACACCCTGACAGCGTTCGCATTGCACCTCGAGCTCGGCGGGGACTGGCAACATTTCACCGAGCGAACGCACTGAGCGCATGGCTCGGGCTGATCCCGTCCCTTCACCAGTCCGGCGAGACATCCCATCAGGGCTCGATCACCAAGACGGGATCGGGCTTCGCTCGCCGGCTGCTCGTCGAGTCGGCCTGGCACTACGGACGCCCACCACGGATCGGGGCGACACTCCGAAACCGTCAGCAGGGCCAGCCCGACCACGTCTTGCAGATCGCTAACCGTGCCCAGCAGCGGCTGCACCGTGTCTATCACCGGATGCGCGGCCGCGGCAAGGCGCACAACGTGATTGTCGTCGCCTGTGCCCGTGAGCTCGCGTGCTTCCTCTGGGCAGCAGCAACCGCCGACTGACCCCAGCCGACAGCCCTACCGGCCGGGAGGCCGGGGCGCCGGGCCATCAGCGGCCGGCACGCGCGATCGGTCTATGGGCAGCACTGCAAAGGGTGCCATGCCCGTTTCTAGAAAGCGCAAGCCGGCAGCACGAAACCGGGCCCTGGGGTACCCAACCCCCGCATCATCAGACTGGCAACGCCGACACCGAGTCCGGCGTCCCGGCCTCCCGACCACAACCAACGCCCCTCAACCAGGCGCGATCAACCCTGCCCACTTGACAAACACCGCGACATATCAGACCGTGACCGCGAGCAGGTCCTGCGTTTCGCCCACGACTTCCGGGTCCCATTCGATAATTATGCCGATGTCCCAGTTATGCCGATGTTGGTGGCGGGGGCGGCTGCTGGTGGGCTGGCCTGGTCTTGTAGTTCGGCATAACTAGAGCGCTTCGAGGAACGCGAGTAGCTTGTCTGGTGGGTAGTAGCGGCCGTGTCGGGTGTGTGGCGGTGCGGTGCGGTCGAGGGCTTGTTGCTTGATCTGGAGGTCGGCGTGGAGGTAGGCGCGTGTCGAGTCGGGTGACTCGTGGCCGAGCCAGAGCGCGATCGTGGTGGCGTCAATCCCGGAGGCGAGCATGCGCATCGCGCAGGTGTGGCGCAGGATGTGCGGGGTCAGGTTCTTGGAGATGAGCGTTGGGCAGGTGCTGGCTGCGGTAGCGGCGTGGAGGGTGAGTCGTTGCGCGACGGCGTCGGTGGTCATCTTTCTGTTGGTCCCGTGTGCGGTGAACACGGGCGTGGCTGGAGGTGCGGGGTTCTCGGTAAGCCATGCGCGGATCGCGGTGGTCGTGGTGGTGTCGAGCGGCGTGATCCTGGTCTTTCGGCCCTTGCCGTGGCTGGCGATGTGGGCGGCGGGCTTGTCGGTGTGGACGTCTGATCGGGCCAGGGCGGTGAGCTCGGAGACCCTGACGCCGGTGGTGATCATCAGGAGGATCAGGAGATGGTCTCGTCGTCCGGTCCAGGTTGTGCGTGGCGGGCTGGCGAGCAGCGCGTCGATCTCGGTGGTGGTGAGATAGGTTAGGGTCGTCTGGGTGTGGTTCTTGGTGGGGATCGCCAGGACTCGCGCGATCAGCTCGGCGTGCTCGGGATGCCTGAGCGCGGCGTGACGGTAGAGGGAGTGGATCGCCGCCAGGCGCGTGTTGCGCGTCCGGGTGCTGTTCCCGCGCTGCTTTTCTAGCATCGTCAGGAACGCGGCGATCAGCTCGGCATCGAGGACGCTGATGTCCAGGTCGCTGGGCTGGATGCCGGTGCGCTCGTGGACGTAGGTCAGGAGCGGCCGTAGGGAGTCGCGGTAGGAGGTGATCGTGTGGTCACTAGCTGCGCGTTGGCTGACCAGGTAGCTGGTGAAAAAGGACTGCAGGGTCGGAGCCAGAGCGCTCATTGCACGCGCTCCTGGTAGGCGGTGAGCCGTTCACGAACGATTTGCATCAGCTGTGGGCTGGCGGTCAGATACCAGTACGTGTGCGACGGATCGACGTGACCGAGGTAGTTGGCCAGGGTTGCGATCCGGGCATCGACATCGACTCCCTGGCGGTGCGCGTCGATCAGGGTGTTCACGGCAAAGCTATGGCGTCATGCATACGCGGTGCTCGGCAGCCCGGCCCGACAGGCAGCTGGCGGTCGTTGACCAGCGCCCGGAACGCGGCGCGGGCGGTATTCAGGTTCAGCCTGCCGCCCTTGGGTCCGATCAGCAATGGGCCGGTCGGCAACGCCCGGGTGGCGCGGATGTAGTCGGTGAGCGCTTGGACGGTCGTGTGGTGCAAGGGGACGCGCCGCACCCGCTTGTTCTTGCCGGTCACGATCAGCACCTGCCGTTCGGTGTCGAGGTTCTCGATGTTGAGCGCGGTCGCCTCGCCGCTGCGTATCCCGGTGGCGGCGAGCAGCCCGATCAGCGTGTGCATGCTCGCGCCGAGCATCGCCGGGGTCAGCGACAGCGCCCGGGACATCAGCGCGAAGATCTGCTCCTCGGAGTAGAGGTACGGGATCCGGCGAGGCGTCTTGGACGGGATCAATCCTGCGGGGATCAGCTGTGCGGCGTCTGGATCCAGCGAGTGGACATGCGCGGCAAGATCGCGGATCGCTCGCAGCTTTCGGGCCTGCCAGCCGCGGGTGGTGTCCGGGTGCTCGGTCGCGAACGCGACCGCGTCAGCGATGGTGATCCTGGTCTGCCCGCGCGCGGCCAGGCTGTCCAGGAACGCCGAGATCAGCCAGTCTTGATCAGCGAGAACGTAGCCTCTGGCGCGACGATCACGCAGATGGTCGCTCGCGGCTGCGCGTAGATCGACGCTCATCGCGTCACCCCGGTCGGCCATGGCCGCGCCAGCAGGGCGAGCGTGGCGTCATCGGAGCGGGCGTAGATCGCGCTGGTCGCTGGGCTTGAGTGGCGCAGCAGCTGGGAGACCTCGACCAGGCCACCGCCCGCGGCGAGCACCCCGCACGCAGCGGTATGCCGCAGCCGGTGAGCGGCACCCCGACCAGCGATACCGGCGTCAGCCAACGCCCGTGCTGCGACGCTCGAGACTGCCGTCGCGCCGAGCGGCCCATGGGGGGCGTCAAGCGCCAGGAACACCTCCCGGTGCGCTCCCCCACAAGGTCGTCCCCGCGACAGGTAGCCGGTGAGCAGCTCCCCAACGTCGACCGGCAACGGCACATGATCACTCCGGCGACGCTTGCCGCGCACGAGCAGCACCCCGACCCGCCAGTCGATATCGCGCAACTGGAGCGCGGCGACCTCCCCCGCGCGCAGCCCCAGACGCCACATCAAAGCCAGCATCGCCTCGTTGCGAAGCCGAACAGGACCACCGGGCAACCCGGCCACCAGATCCGCGACCTCGCCGCGACTCAACGCCCTCCGGGGCACGCTCCCAGTCGCCGCGGCGAACTTGCCCACAGCATCAGCCAGCGACAGCGAGGACACCATTCCCTCTCGCCACATCCACCGCAACAAGCAACGCAACGCGTTCGCACCGACCGCTGCCGACCGCGGGCGCTGCAACACCGCCCGGCCAGTCACGAACACCGCGACCTGCCGATCGGTCAACGCCCCCCACCCAGCGCCACCCTGCGCCACCACAAACGGCCGGACCTGAGAGACATAGCTACGCACCGTCGCCGCAGCCAGCCCCCGCTCGATCGACAAGTACCCAGCGAACCGCCCCAACAGCACATCGGCCAGCTCGACAGGTGGCACGACCGCTGCCGCAGGCGCGACACCGCACCTGCGCAGATAGGCCAGCAAAGAGACGAGCGCCCGCGGTGACCTGAACTTCGTGGTCGCCCGCCGCCGGGCAGCGACGAACCTGTCTACCACCTCGGTGTTGAGATCACCGGCCGTCAACCCTTCCGCTGCAAGCCACCCCGACAGGTGCCCCAACAACCGCAGCTGCGCTTCGCTGCTACGCGCCGCATACCCGAGCCCGGCAAGCTCGACAAGGAACCCCTCGGCGAACCCCTCAAGCGGCCCAGACACCAATGAACTAGCTGGATCTGCCATGACGCTGCTCCTCTCCGTTGGATGAAGAGAGCAGCGTGAACCAGCCGCCAGGTTATGCCGAACTTCCCGAAGCGATCACCGCCCCAGCAGCCGCCCCCGCCACCAACATCGGCATAACTGGGACATCGGCATAACGATAACAACCACGCCGAGCGCGACATCCGCATGATCAAGATCCAGCAGAAGATCTCCGGTTGCTGGCGAACCACGACCGGAGCCGACAGGTTCCTCGCGCTGCGCTCCTACATCAGCACCACCCGAAAGCAAGGCCACGACACGATCGACGCCCTCGCACGACTCGCCAAACACCAGCCATGGCTCCCCGCCACAACCGGCCCCTAAACCACAAACAGCCACCTGAACAGTCACGTAAATCATGTGGTTTTCTTGTTAAGCGGCCTTTCGCTGGCGGGCTTCCGATGACTCTACATCCCTTCGTTCGCCCATATTCGCCCAATGGCCACCATCGATCAGCGTGCGTAGCGCGGCCTTCTCATCCTCGCCGCGGCGCATCGACTGGCGATATACGCGCAGTGCGAGGCCCGGATCGGTGTGCCCCATTTCGTCCATGACCACTCCCGGGTCCTCCCCGAGCGCGTACAGCAGCGAGCAGAACGTCCGTCGCAATGAGTGCGGCGTGAGCTTGTTCGGCAGGGGAGGCAAGCCTCGCGCCGCGAGGTTCGCGTTGGCGCGCTCCACAGCGCCCTTGAGCGTCCGGGAGCGCACGTTTTCCGTGCTCATCCGGGCGCCGCTGCGCGTGGCGAACACGTAGGCATCCTGGTCTGCCTGCGGCCATCGTGCGCGCAGGTCGAGCAGAACGTCCCGGAGTGCCCCGCGAATCTTCACGACCCGGTAGCCCGCGTCTGTCTTGGAGCCCGTGTGCAGCCATCCCGCGGCGAGGTCCACGTCGCGCCAGCGCAGCGCGCACAGCTCGCCGATCCGCAACCCCGCGAACGTGAGCGTGGCTAGTGTCCCGCGCCGTTAATTCGTTTTAGAAGTCGTGAAATGGAGTTGAGGATCTGCTCGCTGGCATCGAGCACTTCGCGCCAATCCTCCCTCAACGGCTCCACGCCAAGCTCGGCGACAGCGCAGCGCAGAAGCGACTCGAGCGCCACCCGGCCGGTTGCAAGGTGGGCACCGTTCAGCCGCTCGTGGCCCACCAGGGCGCCCCGCCCCAGGTGCATGTGGGGATGTGCTTCCTTGCCGCGACCCTCAGGATGCCAGTGGTAGGCCAAGACCTCGCGGGACTGCGCGTCGTCGAGCGCGTACAGGTAGCCGATGCTGCTCGCCTTCCACGGACCTCGCGCGCCCTCCGCCTCGACAATCCGGTAGTGGTGCGTGACTCTCAGCGCCAGCTCACCGGGACCTCGCATCCTGATTGGCGCCTCGACGCCCAGCGTCAGCGCATGGGGAGCCTCAGCCACGTGGTAGCCACCGTGAACATCGAGTACCGCCGGCGTGACGCAAGAGACCGCTCGCTGTAGCGGGGCCAGGAAGTTGGCGACCGCCTCAGCGGGGCTACGACCGGCCAACGAGCGGGAGCAGCATTACCACCTGCGCGACCTCGGGGCGCTCCACGTCCTCGAACTCGCCGGCGTCCCACGCCGCGAGGAACTCATCGCCGCTCATGTCGAGGTAGCGATGCGTGGCGCGATCGAAGACCTCGCGCGATTCCTCGGCCGTGCGGTAGTGCTCTGGCGCTATCTGCGTGACGGGGTTCACTGTGATCGCTCCTATTCCGCCCATCGCCAAGGGCGGCGAATGGCTTGATCCCATCTTACCGCCGCAGACGGATACGCCGGCGGCGCCGGCTCGACGCCGGTCAGCGTGCCGTGATGGCCTTTGAAGTTCCTGCCTGCGCGAACAGTAGGGCGCTGCGACACACGCCACCGAGGGGCGCTCGAAGCGAACGGACCTCATGGTGCCGCTCCCGGTGGGCGCGTCGCTCTGCGGGGACGCACGGCGAGAACGCCACCGGGCTGCGGCAGACTGTCAACCGACCGAGGACGGCCGCGACGGCGAACAGGCGGACGCTTGGCCTCAGTTGAGTTGGCAACGTCTGCCTGCGGCCGTTGGCTGCCGCCGATGAGCGCTTCGCGGGCACGCTGAACGTCGAAGCGCAAGCGTGGCTTTGCGCCGGCCCCAAGCTGTATGGCGCCGAGTTCGGCGCGGTGTTCGTAGACCCACGAGCGCGTGACCCCAAGCTCGGCGGCGAGGGTTGCCGCGTCGACAAGTCCTCGGGAGGAGGGGGGAGAAGAGGAGGCGCCCTCGCCGCGCATCAGCTCGACCACCCGTCGTGCGACGGCCTCCACGAAGGTCGTGTCGAGTGTGGCATGGGCACGCTCGGGGTGGTGGCGCTGCGGGCGGTCGCGTGGGGCCATCAGTGTTAATGACCCTGAGCGCCGCGAAGCGGCCATGTAGTTTCTTTAGCGCCTGTTGGGGCCCTGAGGAAAGCGGGCTGACCGTCGTGTAGCGAAGCCCGTAGGACGCAGCGAAGCGGCGGTCATGCAGTGGCGTCCGGTGCCCCGTGGAGGGTGTGGCAGACGACGGGATGACTCGATTAAAACGGCTGGCCCCTGCTGGGTGCCCTACGTTGGATTTGTCGGGTCTGTCCTGCCAAAGAGATCGCTCACGGGCGGGCGGCCGAGCAGACACCGGGCGAGCACCGCGTGCACCTCGTTCTTCACGCGCGTGCGGGCCCGCACCAGTCCCGCCCGGCGAGCGACCCGCCGGCGCAACGAGCTCGTTGCCTCATTGGGCACCCACACCGCTTTGAGCATCCCAGCCGACAGCAGCTTGGCGAGCATCGCTGCGTCGAAGCGGTCGGACTTCACACGGGCGTGAGAGATCGCGCGCGTCTCGGCCGCATTGCACACGACGATCTGCCCGACGTCGCTCTCTTCGAGGAGTCGGGCGATCATCATCGCGCCGCAGCTGGCCTCCAACACCACCTCATCGCTGCCATTCAGGCCGGCCGCGAACTCCCGGATCGCCGCCGGCGTGCTCGCGATCCGACCGACCCGCGAGACCCGGCCACCCTCGGCGACCGCGACCTCGCAGAAATCCAGGTGAACATCCAAACCAAAGAACCGCACGAGAAACCGCCTCCCTTCACGAACTCGACATATGAGATGGAAGGCACCGCGGGCAGCGACAACTACGGATACGGGCTCTCAGCCCACCCGGGCGAGTCGCAGGAGCGGCCATCTAGTCATTAACGGGCTCACAGCCCAAATGCACGGCGGCCTGCCCACAAGCGTCCTTCCCACAAGGCCCCTATCCCGGTCAAACGACCCTACGATCGCCACCGGACAGCAGGCCCACCCGGTATTTCATACCCGTAGTCTGTAGTGGAGCGACCCTCGACGAACTCATGACCGCCGATCAGGTCGCCGCGCTGCTCCTGCTCCCGGCCTCGACCGTCAAGGACTACGCCCGCCGAGGCGTGCTCCCGTCGATCAAGCTCGGCAAGCACCGCCGCTTCGTGCGCTCGGCCATCCAGGTGGCGCTCGATGACCTGGCGCGCCGGCGTTAGGCGGCGAGCTGTCAGCGCTTGAGGTCGAGTTCGGCGACGGGCACTTGGAGGAAGTCCTGGGCCGCGCCCGCGTCGTCCGAGATCTCGACGAGGACGGTGTCGCCGTAGTCGCTGACGACCGTTCCGACGGTGCCGGTGGGCCAGCCGCTAACCGTCTTGCGGAGCTTCACGACCGCGTGTTCTGCGATGGCGTTCACGGCTGCGACGTGTTCGCCTTGGCTAGTGCGACGCCAGCTCGGGGAACAGCGTGCGCGTGCTGCCGTCGGCGGACACGAGCACCACCGCACACCCTTCGTCGGCCGCGCGGCGGATCTCTTCCCCCGCATAGGGCTCATCGGCGTCGACGAACACGGCCTTCTCGGGGTAGGGCGAGCGTTCTTCGATCGCCAGCTCGATCGCCTCTTCCATCGCTTTGGCGGCGGGAGATTGTGTCCTATCTGTGCTCATCGCTTGTTCCACGACTCGATCATTTCGAGGTAGCCGTGCTTTGCATCCTGGATCGCAGCTCGCATACCTTCTCCAAGGGTACCGCGGTGGAAGACCTCAGCGGGCATCTTGCCGGCCTGTTTGCCGTATCGGTGCAGCTCGTTCTCGCCGTGAGCGCCGTCGTAGACACGTACCGTCTCCATCTGGCCCTCGATCTGGATCAGCAACACCACTGCGTAGTCGGTCACGGTCCGCCGGTCTGTCACGAACTCGACGTGCAGGAAGACCCGACGTGCAATGTCGATTCGGTGGGTGTAGATAGCGCTCACGCCACGTCCACCGACTCGTCGACGATTGCGCTCGGCATGTCCTTGGCGAAGATCCGAGTCAGCTTCGCCGCATCCTCCGCAGCCGGCCGGGCATGCAGATAGCGCGCAGTGGTCCGTGAGTCCGCGTGGCCCATCATTGCCTGCACGTTGACCAGGTCGAAGCCCTGGGCCGCGAGGGTGCCGAACGTGTGCCGCAGGGCGTGGAAGCGCAGCGTCTGCATGTCGGGGTTCTCCTCGATCGCCGCATCGCGTGCGGCCCTGTAGCGGCGGCGCAGCGCCGAGGCGTCCAGGTGCTCGCCCGCGCGCGAGCAGAAGACGAGATCGCCGGGGCGGGTGAACGCTGCGCGTCCCACATGACGTGCCGCCAGCGCAACGCCAGGCACTCCCCCATCCGCAGGCCGCAGAACGCCGCCACGAGGATCAGACAGAACGTCCTGCTCGTCCTCCCGGCTGCGGGTCTCGATCTCTCCCCCGGCATGAGCCGCAAGCAGTTCTCGCGGTGCGCACCGGCCTGCGCAGCGCGCGCGATGGCTTCGACCTCCGCGGGCGTGTAGGTCACGATCTCCGCCGGGTCCGCCTCGCGGCGCTTCTCGGTCTTCGCGGCGGGGTTCTCGGTGAGCCCGAACGTGTCATCGCGGCAGGCGTAGCGGTAGATGCTGTAGAGCACCTGCCGGTGCTGGTTGACAGAGCGCGCCGAGAGCAGCGGGTCGCCGTCGAGCTCGTGCAGCCACCGCGCGACCTCGCGCGTCGTGATCGCCGCGGCCGGACGGCCGCCGAAGCGCGACATGATCCGTGCCCGCGGCGCCCGGCCGCGCTTCTTGGGCGTCTCCTCGGGGCGCGGCAGCATCGTGCGGTAGTGGTTCAGCGTCGAGCGCTTTATGCCCACGACGCTCACGCGATGCGCCAGCCAGGTGGCGGCGATCTCCTCGAAGCTCACCTCGCGCTCCCCGCGCGTGGGCCCGCCGTTCGCGCTCCCGGTCCTGCTCGGCGGCACGCTCGGCGATCACGGTGGGGATCAACGCGAGCGCGGCGTCTTCATTCAGGTACTCCTCACCCGGCCGCCCGCGGCGCTTGACCCATCCGGCGTGGCGTGTCCGCCGGCGCTCGCCCGCACCGGCTGCATCGCCGCGCTCGATCCATGCCGACCCGAGCCGTCGCTTGACCTGCCAGCCCTCCTCGCGCCACTTGGCGTAGTAGACTGGCCCCTCTTCGCGCTCGACCACGAGCAGCGTCGCGGTTGGTTGGGTTGGCATCTGCTGACCTCTCGATGACCGTCTCCGGGTCCCCAGAGCCTACCTCGCGCCGGGGACCCCACGAGCCCGAAATCGACACCCTTTGCTCGCGGGTACCATTACGGGTACGCGGGTACCAAACCAACCTCACGGACCCCTACACAAACACCCTGCAATCAAGCCATTTTTCCCGCACCTTGCGGAATATTGGGGCGCTTTGAGGATTTGCCATGCAGAAGGTCGTGGGTTCGAGTCCCATCATCCGCTTTCGGAGCAGCCCCGCAAATCGCGGGGTTTTCTTTGCTCGGGTCAGTCGCCGTTGATTTTGTCCCAAAACTTTGTCCCAAAAATAGCCGCTGGCTCCCATTGGTGCGGCTCACGAGCAATGACCGGCTGGCGTTCTCTGGCGCGGCCCGCCGGCGCCTCAGCAGCTCATGGTCTACTTTGCAGCCACGCTTCAAGCATCCGAGCGAGTGAGGCGGATGTGGCGCCCGGTGGGCACGGCCTCGTAGACCCAACTGGTCTTGACGGCGAGCAGCGCGGCGGCCTGTTCGGGGCGCAGGAGCGGCCCCTCAAGCGCGCGGGTTGTAGGGGCCGGATTGTCGAGGTGGCTTGTGTTGGGCGGCATAGAGGCCTCCTGGGCTGTGTTGGGGGCTGTGCCTCTTCGTCGATCCGATCGACAAAATGTATCGTTGTATAAACGGGACTGTCCTAAGATTCCGTTCAGCGGGCTCTGTCGATCAACTCATGAAGGGAAGGACCAGATGAGCCGAGAAATATTGTCGAACAAAGCTACGAAACTGCGGCGGCGTGCCGTTGTCATAGCAATTAGCAGTGTCGTGATCTCGGGTGTGATCGCGGTCGTTGCTTTGGCCAGCACGATCTATCCCGCAAGTCATCACTTCCAAGGCAAGAGCGAAGCCGTCTCGATCGTGACGGGAACGACGACACTTGTGACCTGCATTCTCACGACTACTGGCGAAAACGATGCGCTTCTGCACGCAAAGAGCGTCTCCTTCACATCCTGCAAAGATCCCCGGGGAGGATCAGCGACAGTGGAAGCCAGTGGTGAACACTGGTGGTTTGCCTCGACCTCGACGTTCGGAGTTCCGACTAAGGTATCCCTCGAAATGGGCCCTGGTGCACTCGTGCTCAAACTGGAAGATACTTCATTCCATTGTACGATCACCTCCAAAGGCTACTACAACAAATCAGGGGATTCCTGGGAGAACGGCCTAGACTCGCCACTGGTCAACTCGGAGTCCGAACTCAACGACTCAGGCATCGGCGCCACTTGGGAAAACTACAACGGTACTTGCTCGCAAGCCGGAACCAATCCCTCAGTCGCTCTAGTTACCAGCACATCCAGTCCTATGGTCTGGACTGATACAACCGAACCTGCCGATACCATCCTCATCGGATAGTAGCCCGTAGCATCCTTTGAACATAAGTTCACGCTACCAAACGATGCTGCTACGTCGCCGACTCATCAAACTTGTCAATGCCCGGCGTGAAGCCGCTTCGCAGCGCTCTGCTTCACACCGAGCGTGAGCATCACGCGCGCCCCTCCTGCGAGCTGCTTGCCCGCTGGGGCGCCCTGCGCGCTGACGTAGAGAGTGCCGTGGTGGTGGGCGGGCCGGTGGATGGCGCCGAGGCGGCAGTGCGCGCGGCGCAGGGCGCGGCTGGCGGCCGTGAGTGTGTCGCCTTTCAGCGCGGGGACGCGGCAGGCGGGATGTTCGGCTTCTTCGCGCTGGCGGGCGGCGGCTTCTGCTTGGGCTTGCTGTGTCTGTTCTTCTGTGTGTTTGAGCTCGGCAGCGCGCCGCGCGGCGGCTTCTTTGGCCTGTTGTTCTTCTTGTTCTTTGGTGCGCTGTTCGGCGACGGTTCGGGCGGCGGCTTCGTTGCCGCTCTGGTTGGCCCAGGGGTGTTCGGGGGGTGTGTAGGTTTCTGTGACCTTGCTCCCGTTGGGGGCGGATCCCGGCGGGATTTCTTGGGTCGGGGGTGAGGGGGCCTGAAACCTCCAGCTCGCTGAGGCTTTCCCGTCGGCGTTGCGGGCGGTAACCGTGAACAGGTAGGTGGCGCCGGGCTGGGGGGCGGTGAGCGTGAGGTGCACGGCGCGAGCTTCGTCAATCGCGGGGAGCGTGCCTTCCGTCACCTGACAGGGTTCGTCGTCGAGGCATTCGAGGAGGATTTCGTAGCTGGTTTCAAGGCCCTCGGGGTTGATCTGCGCGCCGACGATGATTTCGCCGCCGACTTCTCTCGCGGTGCCTTCACTGATGATGGGTTCGTCGGCGGCTGCGGCAGGCACGGCGGCGAGCAGCGGCAGGCCGGTGGCCGCCGTGAGCACCAGCCACCACCGGGCGCTTCGCGCGATGTGCTCGGTCGCTCTCCCCATCATCCGCCTCTGCTTCTGCCGTGCGAAGCAGGCTTCGCACGGATCCACAGCGTGACGCGCGCGTTGTGGGCGAGGCGTTTGCCCACCGGGGTGCCCTGCGCGCTGACGTAGAGGGTGCCTTGGTCGCGGGCGGGTCGGTGGACGGTGCCGAGGCGGCAGTGCGCGCGGCGTAGGGCGCGGCGGGCGACCGTGAGGGTGTCGCCCTTCAGAGCGGGGACGCGGCAGGCTGGATGTTCGGCTTCGTTTTCTTCGCGTTCTTGGCGTTCGCGTTCGGCGGCTTCCAGTGCCTGGCGTTCCTCGGCCTGTGTGAGTTCGGTCTCTTCGCCGGCGTGGCGGGCAGCTTGCTCAGTCTTCTGTTCTTGCTGTTCGCGGGCCTGTTTTTCTTCGTATTCCTCGAGGGTCTGGGCTAACTCGGAGTTTGAGAGTTCCTCGTACCACGGGGGAGTTTCAGCGGTGTTCTCTTTGTTGTTGCTGCACCCGTTGAGGCAGGCGCCCGGCGGGACTTCCGGGACGGTGAGTTCGCCGTATGCGGAGGCTTCGCCAATGGTGTTGCTGGCGTACACATCGAAGCGGTAGCCGCCTGGCTTGATGCCGGTCAGGCTGAGCCTCACAGTGCGGGCTTCTTCTACCGCGAGTAGCTGCCCCGTTGCAGGCGCGTAGCCGGGCGGCCCACATGTTTCGCAGGCGAGCTTGATTTCATAGCTGGTCGCAAGACCGTTGGGGTTGATCTTGGCTTCGACGGTGATTTCGCTGCCGACGCCCCACCCGGTGCTGTCGATGACCGGCGGACCGTTGGTGGCTGCCGCGGTGGCGGGCCCGAGGGCGCCGATGGTGAGGAGCGCGGCGGCGAGGCCGAGGGCGCCTGCCCACCGGGGATGGCGGCATCGGGGGTGTGCGGCTTGTCTGCGCATGATCCTGAGCTTCGGAATCATAGTCGAGGCTGGGGCTGCGGCGGTTTCGGCCAGGTCTGCGGGCCGGGGGAATGGCCGGGTTCACTGCCGGTTTGCGAGGCGCAGGAGTACCTCGCCGTGGCAGGCCCGCGGTGCGCACCAGCACCCCAGCACCTTCCCGCGTAGCTCGCCGAGCGCCGCCCTCAATGCCTCGTTCTCGCGCAGCCAACGCTCGTAGCGCGCAATCACCTCGGCACCCTCGCCATCGCGCCCGACCCTGAAGGGGTTTCCCCACTCGGAGATACCACCCGGGCGCCCAAAATCCGTGTCCGCTCGTGCAGCCCTTTTGCATGCCGTCCCTTTTCGATCATCCGGGGCACCCCAAGCCGGCACATTTTGGACCGCGGTCCAAAGAAGCGAAGGGCGCAATGAGTCAGCATCGACCCCATGAGTCGGTCTCTCTCCAATGCGATGCCAAATACTCCACGACGGTTTCTACTGCTGCCCGAGGAATCGCTCGACGCTCCCGGACGGGGCCCGCGCATACGCCGCTACCGTCTGGCCAGCGTCGCGCGACGCTCCGGGCCGGGCGCGAGCGATCGTTCTCCCCGCCGGCCGGCAGCCGGTGGGGAGGGGCAGTAGCCGTCCTGCCCCGCGGTAGCCGTCCTGCCCCGCGGTAGCCGTCCTGCCCCGCGGTAGCCGTCCTGCCCCGCGGGTAGCCTGCTGCAAACGCTGCGGCGCCCGCCGCGCCCGACCCTGGGAGCGCCCGATGGACGTGCCGATCCACCTGCTGCACGATGCCGCGCAGCCGCCGCGGTATGCCACCGCGGGCTCCAACGGCTTCGATCTGTGCACCGCCGAAACCGCGGAGATCGCCCCTGGCGAGATCGCACTGGTGGGCACCGGGCTGGTGGTGGCGACACCCCCCGGCTGGTGTCTGCTGGTGTGCCTGCGCTCCTCCACGCCGCGCAAGTTCGGCGTGATCCAGCCGCACGCAGTGGGAATCATCGACGAGGACTATTGCGGCCCCACGGACGAACTGCGGCTGCAGCTGCTGAACTTCTCCGCGCTCCCCACCAGTATCCCCGCGGGCAGTCGGATCGCGCAGGGGGTGTTTGTGCGCGCCGACCGCGCACAGTGGGCCGTGCACGCCCCCGCCGAGCACAGTCGCGGTGGTTTTGGCAGCACCGGCGGGTAGAACACTCGCGGGTAATGCCCCCTCAGCTCAAGCTCGCATTTCAACGATCCGATGCCTGCCAGAATTCATGTTGGCCAAACCAATGGCGATGGTCGGAATATCGGCCGAAGCCCCAGGAGACAAAAGACCACCACCATTTGGAAGATCGCGACGATGACTCGATGACTGACACCTACTACAACCTTCCCGCCGACATTCCGGTGCCGATCGACGACGGTGCCGCCGATCACCTGCGCGGGATGGACGTGCCGAGCATCAGGCTGAGCTCCACGCTCGGCGACCACCTCGATCTTGCCGCGGCAACCGAGCGGCTGGTAGTGGTGTACGTCTACCCGCGCACGGGTGTGCCCGGACAGCCGCTGCCCATGGGGTGGGATGAGATCCCAGGCGCCCGCGGCTGTACGCCACAGAGTTGCTCCTTCCGCGACCACGTGCTCGAGCTGGCGGCCTACGGCGCCTCGGTGCTTGGCTTGAGCACCCAGCCACATAGTGAGCAGCGCGAGTTTGCCGGGCGCGAGCACATCCCTTACCCCCTGCTGAGCGACCCCGATCTGCAGCTCGCGCACACGCTCGGGCTACCCACCTTTGAGGCCGCCAGCAAGCGCTTCTACCGGCGCCTTACCTTCATCGCCCATGAGCGGCGTATCGCGAAGGTTTTCTATCCGGTGTTCCCGCCACACCGCAACCCCGCCCAGGTGCTCGACTGGTTGGCCGATCAGCCTATTTGAGCCTGAGAACGTCCGTCCGCCACCAGCTCCCCCGACTCCGGCGCCCGCTGCGGAGCGCGCTCGGGCTCAGCGGGATCTAGCACCGCCGAGGATGCCTGCGCCAACCCGCGCAGCGTCACCATCCGCATCGCGAGCGGGATCGCGAACAGGACGACGAACGCCATCGACAGGAACGCCGCCAGTGGATGGTGGACGAGCGCCTGCACAAGCAGCGCCACCACCAAGCCGCCGAGGTTGCCCGCCATCCACACAATCGCCCCCGCCGTGCCAGCCGCCGGGCCAGCCAGACGCTCGGCGATGGTCATCAGCACCGGCAGTGCGGGCAACAAAAGCGCGCCCATTGCCACCATCACCACCGCCCGGCCGGCGATCCCCGGTAGCACCCCCAGCGCGACGCTGCCCAGGCAACCGGCGGCGATCACCCCCGCCATGAAACGACGCTCCGCGCCTCGTGCGGCGATCATCGCCGGCAGGACCGCGCAGCCGACCACGCCCGCGAGGATCATCCCCACCAGTAGCGCGCCGGCGGCCGTTTCGGAGACTCCCGAGGGGTGCAGCAGCGTTTGCAGCCAGGTGGACAGCGCGACGAACATCCCGAAGCCGAGGAACGCGAGCCCGGAGATCACGCGAATCTCCGAGCGCGCCCACAGCGCCCGCGCGACGCCGCGTTCGATCGCGGTGTGCTCCCCCTCGCCGCTGCCCCGCCGGCGCAACGCGAGCGCGAGCGCGGCGGCCGCAAGCACGGCGATGGCGGCCTGGATCTCCAACAACAGCTCCAGCTGGGAGGCGCCCAGCAGCGGGCCGAGCAGCAAAGCGGCGAGCATGCCGACGAAGCCGGCGGCGGAGGCAAGCGCAATACCGAGCGCCCGCGCGTGCTCGGGCAGGTATTCGCCGGGTAGCTTCGCTACTGCGCTCATCACTACCGGCTGGGCGAGCGCAATCAGCGACTGCCCCGCCAAGGCCCAGGCGAACGTCAGCCCGCCCAGGCGCACGAGCCCCCCGGCGGCGACGAGTGCGCCCCCGAGCGCCAGCGAGGGGCGAAACCAGCGGTCGAGCAGCGCACCCGCCGGGATCGCGAGCGCCACGTACAGCAGCGGGAAGATCTCCGCCAGCCAGCCGATCGCGCCCACCGAGACGCCGTAGCGGTGGGCCGATTCGGTCGTGATCGCCGCATAGGTCAGCCACAGCATCTGGGTTGCAGCCGCCACCAGGCCGTAGGCGGCGACCACGCGCCAACCGGCCGCGGACGAGCGCCGCCCGGCCGTCCGCTCCCTATCCACCTGTGCGGTTGCCCGATCCGCCTGCATCGCCCGACTTCGTAGCAGAAAACGCGCACCGTGGGCGACGGGAGCGGTCTTTCCATATTCAGGTCGCTTCCATATAGGCCGATAAACGAACGTGGCCCGGGGAGAGCGACAGCGAGTCCGTGCTCCAATGCGCGCGGTGGCACCCCGATGGCTGCCGGCCGCCGTCAGCGTGTGCGTGGCGGCGCTGACGCTCGTCGCGGCGATGGTGGCCGAGCGCGAGGCGCAACACACCGCGCAATCGCGCCGCGCCACGCTAGCCGCCAACATCCGCACGCAGGCGGTGGACACCGTCGGCGCGGCGATCCAGCGCACCGCCGAGCTCGCCGCGAGCATCGGCGCCGATTGGCAGGCACACGGCGCGATCTTCGCCGCCGTGGCGCGCAGCTTGGAGCACGAACCAGGGATCAACGGCGTGGGGCTTGTACAGGCCCTGCCGGCTGCCGGACGTGCCAACTTCGAACACTTGGTAGGCCCGATCGAGATAAGCGGGCCTAACAGCATGTTGCAAGTGGCGCCAGCGCGCGGGAGATACTTTGTGGTGCTCGGCAGCGCTCGCGCTTCGGGCGGACCAAGCGACGTGGGTCTGGATATCGCCACCAAGCGCACCCGCCGTGCGACGTTGCTGGCGGCGGCGCGCTCGGGGCGCCCGCGCGCCACGCCGCCAGTGCGTCTGATGAACGGCGGGCGGCTGGGAACGGCGCTGTACGTCCCGATTTATCGTCCCTCCTCCCCCACCCCGCGCACGCCCGCGCAGCGCCTGCAAGCACTGCGGGGGTGGGCATCGATCAGTTACAACTACGCGCTGCTGAAGCCGGCGTTGCAGCGCGCGATCCCAGCGGGCACGGCCTTCTCGCTGTGGGATGGCGACGAGCGGCTGTTTGTCGAAGGCACGCTGCACCAACCAATCCGCTCACGGATCGCGGTGGCCGGTCGCACCTGGACGCTGTCGGTCGGCGAGCCCTCCCCCGACCAGTCGCTGCCGATCGCGATCCTCCTGGTTGGCGCCATGCTGACCTTGCTGGTGGGCACCTTCGGCGTGCAGGCGCGACGGCGCGAGCGCTACGCACAGGCGCTCGTCGAGCGACGCCTGGCCGAGCGCGAGCAGGCTGAGCAGGCGCTCGAGCAAGTCCGCGCCGAGGAAGCCAACGCGCGGCGGCGCTATGAGTCCGAACTGCGCCACATGGCCGACCACGACCCGCTCACCGGGCTGCTCAACCGCCGCGCCTACGAGCGCAGCCTCAAGGAGCATCTCGAGCGGGGCGAGCGCTACGGGCACGAGGGCGCGGTGATGGTACTGGACCTCGACTCCTTCAAGGAGGTCAACGACACGCTCGGCCACCGCGCCGGCGACGAGCTGATCATGCGGGTGGCAGGTGCGCTGGCGAGCCGTTTGCGCGAGAGCGACACCTTGGCGCGCCTCGGCGGCGACGAGTTCGCGATTCTCACGCCGACGGGGGAGCGCGCCGAGGCCGAGCATTTGGCGGCGTCGCTGCTGGAGGTGGTGCGCCATGAGCGTGCCGCGCGCGGGCCGGGCGGCCGCGAGCGACCGATCACCGCCTCGATCGGGGTGGCGCCGCTGGAGGGCGCCGTGCAGTTGAGCGCCGAGGAGGCGCTGATCAATGCCGACCTGGCGATGTACGACGCCAAGGAGGCAGGACGCGACCGCAGCGTCACCTACGGTGCCGCCAGCCGCGGCCAGGCGCACATCGAGGCGCGTTTGGAATGGGCGGAGCGCATCCGCGCGGCGCTCGATGAGGACCGTCTGGTGCTACACGCCCAGCCGGTGGTCGAGACCGCCACCGGGCGCACCACTCAACACGAGTTGCTGGTGAGGATGGTCGACGCCCATGGCGACCTGATCCCACCCAACAGCTTTCTGCCGATCGCCGAGCGCTTCGGGCTGATCCGCGAGATCGACCTATGGGTGGTGACCCGCGCGATCCGGATGCTGGGCGAGCACCGCGAACAGGGCAGGCGGCCGATCGTCGAGATCAACCTCTCCGCGCACTCGCTGGAGGATTCGCAGTTGGCGCTGCAGATCGGCCGCGAGCTGCGTGCCGCGGGCGTGGCGGCGACGCAGCTGATCTTCGAGGTGACGGAGACCATCGCGATCGGCAACATGGCGGCGGCGCGCACCTTCGCCGAGCGCCTCGGCGAGCTGGGCTGCCGCTTCGCGCTGGACGACTTTGGCGCAGGGTTTGGCAGCTTCTACTACCTCAAGCATCTCCCCTTCGACTTCATCAAGATCGACGGGGAGTTCGTGCGCAACTGCACCGACGACCCAACCGACCGGCTGGTGATCGGGGCGGTGGTGGAGCTGGCGAGGGGCATGGGCAAGCGCACGATCGCCGAGTTTGTGGGCGACGAGGCGACGCTCACGATCCTCACCGAACTGGGCATCGATTATGTCCAAGGCTTCCATCTCGGACAGCCGGCGCCCCTTGAGAACTGGCTGGGGCTGCCCTCTCGGCACCGGGCGTAGCACCACACGCGGCGCCCCCTCAATAGATCGACCCGCCGGGGGCAGCGGGCCGATCTGGGAGGGAATGAGGGAGGGATGCTCCTCGTCCGTATGTTGCCCGGATGGCTTATTACCAAACATGGATTTGTCCATTTTGGAGATATTGGAACTTGGGTCCCACCGGGGCCCACGCCGAGCTGCACTACGTCGAGGGCAACAGCCAGGGCGCAAAGCGACTCTCGGCGGCTTTCTCTTGGGGGGCACGCGACTGCTTGACGTTGTAGAGGCTGCGG
The DNA here is from genome assembly GCA_963825025.1 of uncultured Solirubrobacterales bacterium. Classification (GTDB taxonomy): domain Bacteria; phylum Actinomycetota; class Thermoleophilia; order Solirubrobacterales; family Solirubrobacteraceae; genus Palsa-744. Next base: position 156,394 of record CAWGRJ010000005.1, on the reverse strand, counting down.
TCGGCACGAGCTAGCGCAGCGTCGAGATTCTCGCCGGGCAGCCAACCGCTGATCCCCACCGACCAGTCGACGGGCAGTTCCTCCCCGCGCAGCCGCTCGAGCACCTCGGTGGCCTCCCGTAGCGAGGTGGCGGGCAGTAGCAGTACGAACTCGTCGCCGCCGTGGCGCGCGAGGATGTCGCCGGCGCGCAACCGCGTCTGCCACTCCCGGCCAAGCTCGGCGAGCACCCGGTCGCCGGCAGCGTGTCCCAGCCGGTCGTTGATCTGCTTGAAGCCGTTGAGGTCGAGCACCGCGATCGTCAGCGACGTGTGGGTGCGGTCGGCGATCCCCCGCTCGCGGGCGGCGAGCGCGAGAAAGCCGTTGCGGTTGAGCAAACCGGTGAGCGGGTCGGTGTCGGCGCGCTGGCGCAGGCTTTCGCTGAGGTTGCCCAACACCAGCCCGGTTGACCACGCTGTGCCGGTGACCACCATCCACACGATCCCCATGTCGGGCAGTCCCGCCACGATCAAGCCCACCGCGAAGCCCACCGAGATCAGCAGCGCCTGCACGATCAAAGCGCGCCGGGAAAAGAAATGGGCGACGTACATTGCCGTCCATGGATAGGCGAAGGCCGCCAGCATCGCGCCGCCGATGGTGTGGGCGTGTGCGACCAGCACGCTGACCGTCACCGCGCTCAGCGCCATCAGCAGTTGCATGAAGAGCGCGGAGGGGTTGCGCGCGAAAAGCCACAACCCGGTGCCCATCAGCAAGCCGAGCACCCCGACGGCGAGATCCAGCTGCACGGGCTGGCGCGCGCTGATCGGAAAGGCTACCGTCGCGCAACAGGTGAGGCCACGACACACATACAGCAGCGCGGCGGCCCACACCATCGGCGGACGCGCGCCGCGCAATCGCCTGAACCCGTGGCAGGCGATACTCGAGGGATGCAGACGGGACATCTGCTCGTCTCTTCGGATCGCCCTGGCCCCGGCTTGAGCGCTCGGCGACGAAAAAACTCACTACTACATGACAAAACGGACAAGCGTAACCACGGTATTGGTGCCATTTGGAGATCGTCCGCGCGCCGCAGTGATGCCACAACCGCAGCGAGGCGGGACCTCCATGTCCCGCCGCCAGCCAAGCGAAGATCCGGGTGAGCTCCACAGGCGGCTAAGCTCGGTGGGTGCTGTTTGGGCGCCGCAAAGCCAGCATGATTGATCCCGCGTCGGCCCTGCCGGGCCGTGCGCAGGCGCAGCCGGTGCCCGAGCGCCACGAGGTGCTTGGTACTCCGCTGCAGGGGCCGTGGCCCGAGGGGACCGAGCAGGCGGTGTTCGGGATGGGCTGCTTCTGGGGCGCCGAGCGGCTGTTTTGGCAAGCGCCGGGGGTGTACACGACGGCGGCGGGATACGCCGGTGGATATACACCCAACCCCACCTACGAGGAGGTGTGCTCGGGGCACACCGGCCACGCCGAGGTGGTACTCGTCGCATTCGATCCCACCGCGATCGGCTACGAGGCGTTGTTGAAGATCTTCTGGGAGGGCCACGATCCCACGCAGGGGATGCGTCAGGGCGCCGATGTCGGCTCGCAGTACCGCTCAGCGATCCTGTGGGAGGGCGCGGCCCAGCGCGCGCAGGCGGAGGCGTCGCTGCAGGCCTACCAGCGCGTGCTCAGCGCCGCCGGCCACGGCGAGGTCACAACGGAGCTGATCGAGGGGCCACCGACACACCCGTTCTACTACGCGGAGCCCTACCACCAGCAGTACCTCGCGAAGAACCCCGGCGGCTACTGCGGGTTGGGCGGCACCGGAGTCAGCTGTCCCGTCGGGCTGGCCGCAAGCGGCTGATCCCCGTAGGCGGCTGATCGCCTTGCAAGCAGCCGACCTCTTTGCAGGCGGGCTGATCCCGTTGCAAGCAGCCGACCCCCTTGTAGGCGACTGATCCCCTTACAAGCAGCCAATCCCCTCCAGGCAGCCAATCCCCCTGCAAGCAGCCAATCCCCCTGCAAGCAGCCGACCCCCCTGCAAGCAGCCGACCCCCCTGCAAGCAGCCGACCCCCCTGCAAGCAGCCGACCCCCCTGCAAGCAGCCGACCCCCCTGCAAGCAGCCGACCCCCCTGCAAGCAGCCGACCCCCCTGCAAGCAGCCGACCCCCCTGCAAGCAGCCGACCCTTAAAGCCTGCGGCCCCGCCGAAGCGGGGCCGCAGTGCATCGCGTCATGGCGGAGCTACGCCCAGAGGATGGCGCGCTCCACCGGAGACATCCTTGCCCTACGTCGTGCCGCCCACCGCAGCCGGTGTGGGCTGCCAGGTCGGCGGATGCGGGCCTCCGAGGGTGGGCATGTCGGCGGGGTACACCTCGTTGCCATGGATGGCGTGATCGCCGATCTCCAGCTCCTCGTCGGTGAGCCGCAGCGGTATGAAGATCCCGATCAACTTGAGGATCAGGAACGTCGCCACCGCGGTCCAGGCGATCACGAACAGACCGGCCTCGGCCTGCCATCGCAACAGCGTCCAGCTGCCGCTGATCAGCAACCCGGATTTGCCGGGTAGGTTGGCGGCGCCGTGCACGCCGATGTACTCGACGACGTTGGGATCGGCCAACAGCCCGACCAGCAGACCTCCGGTGAGACCGGCGATCCCGTGTGTATAGATCACCCCCAGCGTGTCGTCGACGCTGCGGAACATCGGCGCTCGGCTGAGGTAGCGGATCGCAAACCAGACGATCGTTGCGTCGACCACCCCGATCACGATCGCCCCGTAGCCGTTGACGAACCCGGCCGCTGGTGTGATCCCGACCAAGCCGGTGATCATGCCGTTGACCGCCCCGAGCATCGAGGGCTTTTCGCGGTAGATGAAATCCCACGCGATCCACATCATCATCGCCACCGCGGTGGCCAGGTTGGTGTTGATCACCGCCGCCGCGGCGTCGGCGCCAGCGTAGTAAGAGTCACCGCCGTTGAAGCCGTTCCAGCCTAGCCACAGCAGACCAGCACCGCAGGCAACCATCAACAGGTTGTTGGGCGCGTCGATCTCTCGATCTCGCTGCAGTCGTGGACCGATCACCCAGGCGAAGACGAACCCGGACACACCCGCGGAAAGGTGGATCACGTAACCACCGGAGTAATCCAAGGCGCCGTGCGCCGCGAAGTAGCCGCCGCCCCAGATCAGGAACGCGTCGATCGCGTACACGAACGTGATCCACAGCACCACGTAGGGGATCCACGCCTTGAAGTTGACCCGCCCGAGCACCGAGCCGAGCGCCAGGATCGGGGTGATCGCAGCGAACACGAACTGGAAGTACACAAGCGAGGCCTCTGGGAAGTGGAACGGCGGCCCTTCGGTGATCGAGGGGATATCCGCCTGTGCCTCCTCGCCCACGTGCCCGAGCACGCTCCCCGGATGTCCGACGAAGGTGTCGAAGAAGCCTTTCCCAGACCCGATCGGGCTGCCGAAGCCCATCTTGAATGCCCAAAGGCACCAGACTATGAGCGTCACGGAGAACGCCACGAACGTGAGCATCATGCTGTTGACCGACCAGCGCTTCTGCATGACCCCGCCGTACAGCACCGCGAGGCCCGGCAGGCTCATCAGTCCGACGAATGTCGCCGCGGTCATCTGCCACGCGTTGTCACCTGCGTTCAGCCAACTTGGGTATGACAGCCAGGTCATGTGCCTCCATTCCCTGAGATTGTGGATCGATTGACGACGCCTACCACCCCCGGGCGGAGTGCGCCAATTGCAGTCCCGCTATGAAATCCGTCTTGCAGGTCTCTCGCCAGGGACACCGTGGCCAACACTTCGGCGGTGCCTTTCGACATTTGTATAGACGCCGGTCAGCGTCGCGGATCGAACGGAAAGCCGGCCCGCAGACAGGCGGCGCGCAGCTCACCGGCAACGCTCTTAAACGCTCCGGGCGTGGCGCACACAGTGCGGGCCTGTGCCCCGCAGGCATGCTCGGTGGCGCCGCCAAGCGTGGAGGCGAACGTAACTTCGATGCAGTCCTTGCGTGCGGGCGCGCCGCTGGTGAGGGCGAAGGCGCCGAGGGCAACCGCGCCGAGCGCCACGCACACCAGCACCGCCGCGACGATCGTGCGCTCGCGCCTGCCCCAGGGGAGGGGCTCGGAGAGCCGCCGGGACTGGTCGAACATGATCATGGGTGGCGAAGGCTACTCGGCGTCGTCCGGCGCGCCGGTGCTGGCGGGCGACGATCCGGCGTCAGGGCTTGCGGGCGCCGTCTCTCCCGCCCGCGGCTGAAAGCAGAGCGCAGCGGAGTTGATGCAGTAGCGCTGGCCGGTCGGGCCGGGCCCGTCGTCGAAGACGTGGCCGAGGTGCCCTCCGCAGCGGCGGCAGAGCACCTCGGTGCGGCGCATGAAGAGGCTGTTGTCGGGCCGCAGCTCGACGGCTTCGGCGATCGCGGGCTCGGTGAAGCTCGGCCAGCCGCTGCCGGACTCGAACTTGGTGTCGGAGCCGAACAGCTCGGCGTCACAGCCGGCGCAGCGGTAAGAGCCGCTCTCCTTGTTGTAGACCAGCTCGCCGGTGAACGGTGCCTCGGTGCCGGCACGACGCAGCACCTGATACTGCTCGGGCGTCAGCTGCTCACGCCACTCCTGCTCGGACTTGGTGACCGGGCTGTCGCTCATATCCTTCTTTCTAGCACCGCACAGACGCATCCGCCGAGTCTCATATGGGTAGGTGAACCGGAAACACGACCACCCAAGGCGTACCGAGCGCGAAGGGAGCGACATGGAGACGATCAAGCTGGGGCAAACCAATCTGGAGGTCTCGCGCATCTGCCTGGGAACGTGGCAGTTCGGCGGCGATTGGGGGGAGATCGATCGCGAGGCGGCGATCGCCACTGTGAGACGCGCGCGGGAGCTGGGGATCGACTTCTTCGACACCGCGCAGGGCTATGGCTGGGGAACCTCGGAGAAACTGCTGGCGCAGGCGCTGCGGGGAGTGCCGCGCGAGCAGGTGACGATCGCCACCAAGGGCGGCTTGCGGATGCAGGACGGGGAGTTGTTACGCGACTCCAGCCCCGCGTGGTTGCGCAAAGGGGTAGATGAGAGCCTCGGTCACCTGGGCACCGACTACATCGACATCTACCAGGTGCACTGGCCCGATCCGCGCACGCCCTTCGCCGAGACCGCGGGCGCTCTGGAGGAGCTCGTGCGCGAGGGCAAGATTCGTCACGTCGGGGTCTCCAACTTCGACGCCGAGCAATTGACGCGCTTTGAAGATGCCGGCCGACTGGAGACGCTGCAGCCGCCTTTCCACATGCTGCGCCGGGAGATCGAGCAGACGGTCCTCCCCTACTGCGCCGAGCACGACATCGGCGTATTGATCTACGGCCCGCTCGCACACGGCCTGCTGAGCGGTCGCTTCACACGCGACACCCACCTGGGCAACGACGACTGGCGCGCTGGCAGCGACCTCTTCGGCGGCGATGCCTACGAGCGCAACCTGGGTATCGTCGAACGCCTGGAGGAGCTGGCGCGGGAGCTTGGCATCACCGTGGCGCAACTGGCGATCGCCTGGGCCCTCGCCCACCCGGCGGTGCACGTGGCGATCGTCGGCGCGCGCCGGCCCAGCCATATCGAGGGAGCGGCACCCGCCGCGGATGTTCACCTCGACGCGGATGCGATGGCGCGCGTCGAGCAGGTCCTCGACGACGCGGCAATGGTGGGTGGGCCCACGCCCGAGGGCGTATAACGCCCTGCTATCCTGATCCTTACGTTTACGTCAGCTTCAACAAGAACTCGCATCGGTGTCGCGGAAGGCCACGCGCACTACAAGTGGTGGGCGCTCTCCTGTACGAGCCTCGGGATGCTGCTGGCGGCGACCAACTCGGGGACGCTGATCATCGCGCTGCCCGACCTGGAGCGCTCGCTGCACGCCTCGCTGTTGGCGCTGGTATGGGTGATCCTCGCCTACCTGATCGCCGCCACCGTGCTGGTGCTGATGGCGGGCAGGCTGTCGGACCTGTTTGGGCGCAAGCGCGCCTACATCGGCGGCTTCGTCGTGTTCGCCGCCGCCTCACTCGGAGCGGGCTTCTCCGGCAACGCCGAAGTGCTGATCGTGTGGCGCGTGCTGCAAGGGATCGGCTCGGCCTTCCTGTTCGCCAACGCCGCCGCGCTGGTGACCGACGCCTTCCCCCACGACGAGCTGGGTCTCGCGATGGGCACCAATACGATGGTCGCCGCGATCGGCTTGGCGATCGGCCCGGTGCTCGGCGGCGTGCTGGTAGGCATCTCCTGGCATTGGGTGTTCTGGTTCAACGTGCCGCTCGGCCTCGCCGGCGCCGCGTGGGGCGGGCTGATCCTGCGCGAGCTGGCCAAACCGGATGAGGTGCGCGGATATGACGTGCTCGGCAACCTCACCTTCATCCTTGGCCTTACCGGTCTCGTGCTGGGCGTCTCGCGCGGTGGGTTGAGCGGCTGGGATGACCCGATCGTGATCGTCGGGATGCTCGCCGCACTGGTGTTGCTGCCGCTGTGGGTGCTGATCGAGAGCCGCTCGCGTGCGCCGATGCTCGACCTCACACTGTTCAAGAACCGCCTCTTCGCCGCCGCCACCGCCGCGGCCTTCATCAACGGGCTGGCGCGCTTCGCGCTGATGTTTCTGTTCGTCTTCTACTTCCAAGGCGCCCAGGGCGACACCCCGATCACGGCCGGGGTGAAGCTGATCCCGCTGGCGCTGGGAATGCTGGTGTCCTCGCCGCTGGCGGGCATCTACGCCGACCGCCATGGCTCGCGCGGGCTGGCGGCACTGGGGATGCTGGTGAGCGCCGGTGGCCTCGCCGCGATGACCACGCTCCAGGTCAACACCCCCTACTGGCAGAGCACGCTGTGGCTGCTGATCGTCGGTGTGGGATCGGGGATGTTCAACAGCCCCAACACAGCCGCGATGATGGGCACTGTCCCCGCCCAGCGGCGCGGCATCGCGGCCGGGGCCCGCACGCTGCTGCAGAACACCGGCGCGGTGCTGTCGATCGCGTTCGTGATGGCGATCGTCACCTCCGCCGTCCCCCGCTCGACGCTGTTCGCCGTCTTCTCCGGCCTCGCCAAGGGCCTTTCGGTGCAGAAGCTCGACCCGTTCATCGCCAATATGCACGTCGCGCTGTGGGTGCTCGCCTGCACCTCGCTGGTGGGGGCCGCGGTCTGCCTGCTGCGTCCGCGCCACGTCAAGGACGCGAACCCGGAACAGCTTGCCGCCGCAGGAGCGCGGTCGTGAGTGCGCCGCCGCATGTCGAGGACGCGCCCGGCAAGCGCCCGCTCGCGGATGGGAGCACGACCGTGTCCGCCCCGCTGCGCATCGGCGACGTCGCCCGCTTGGTGGGCACCACGCCGCGGACGATCCGCTACTACGAGGAGATCGGGCTGCTGCCCGAGGCGTCGGCGCGGCCGTCCGGCCAGCATCGCACCTACACCGAGTCCGAGGTGGAGCGCCTGCGCGAGGTGATGCGTCTGAAGAGCCTGCTCGGGGTGACACTCGAGGAGCTCAAGACGCTGCTGTCCGCCGAGGAGGCCCGCGCTGAGGTGCGCGCCCAGCTGCGCCGCGAGGACGTCCACCCCGAGCGCCGCCGCGAGCTGTTGCAAGAGGCGCTCGGCCACATCGACCGTCAGCTCGAGCTGGTCGAGCATCGCGCTGGCGAGCTGGCGAAATTGAAGGCAGAGCTCGGCGAGACGCGCGCGCGCGTGCGTCGCAAGCTACGCGAGCTTCCGGCCGCAAGCGTCGAGCGCGTTACCGCCTGACCGTGCAGCCTCCGACCGCCGTGCCGCCCCCGACCCCTTAGAGAGAGGCGTTTCCGATGTCCCACTCCCCCATCTCCCCCAGCCCCGAGGGCGTGCCCGGCGCCGTCACTGATCCCTCGCGCATCACCGGAGAGGACCTCACCTTCGCCGGAGCAGGAGGTATCCAGGTCAACGGTTACCTCGCTCGCCCCGCCGGCCTGGACCCCGCCACGGGCGCACAGGCGCCGGCGATGATCGTGATCCACGAGGCGGGCGGCCTCGGCGAGCACATCCGCGATGTGACCAATCGCTTCGCCAACCTCGGGTACGTGGCGCTCGGCGTAGACCTCTACACGCGCGAAGGCGGCCCACCCCCGATCGGCGACCTGGAAGCGTTGATGGCACGCCTGTTCGCGATGTCCGACGCGGTGATCCTGGGCGATCTTGAGGGCGCGGCCGACTATCTGCGCGCCCGGCCGGATGTCAACGGCAAGCTCGGCTGCATCGGCTTCTGCATGGGCGGTCGCTTTGCGCTGTTGTTCGCGTGTGCCTCCGACCGCCTCGATGTGGCCGTGGACTGCTGGGGCGGCTTCATCGACACCGCCACCCCCGATGAGCCCGTCACCGAGCTGCGCCCCCGCCCGCCACTGGAGCTCGTCTCGCAGCTGCACTGCCCATTACTGGCAGCGGTGGGAGCCGAAGACCACAACCCCTCACCCGAGCTCGGGGAGCGCCTGCGCGCAGCGCTCGCGCAGACCTCGCATGAGACGCGGGTCGATATCTACGAGGGGGCCGGACACGCCTTCTTCGCCGACTACCGTCCCTCGTATCGCCCCGGCCCGGCGGCGCTACTGTGGGAGCGAGTGGTGCCCTTCCTCGACAACCATCTGCACGAGGCGGGAGCGTAGCCGTGGATCGCAAATGGTGGACATTGATTGCGGTGTCGATCGCGATCTTCATGTTGCTGCTCGACATCACCGTGGTGAACGTCGCGCTGCCGTCGATCCAGCGCGACCTGCACTCCTCCTTCTCCGACCTGCAGTGGGTGGTCAACGCCTACTCGCTGACGCTCGCGGCGCTGCTGCTGACCTCCGGCGCGCTCGCCGATCTGTTCGGCCGGCGACTGATTTTCGCCGCGGGCCTGGTCGTATTCACCTGCTCCTCGGCCGTCTGCGGGCTGTCCACCGCACCGCTGATGCTCAACCTGGCGCGCGCCGTGCAGGGAGTGGGCGGGGCGATGATGTTCGCCACCTCGCTGGCGCTGGTTGCGCAGGCCTTCCACGGTCGCGAGCGCGGGGTCGCGTTCGGTGTGTTCGGGGCGGTCACCGGCGGCGCCGTCGCCGTGGGACCGGTGATCGGTGGTCTGATCACTTCCGGCATCGGCTGGCAGTGGATCTTCTTCGTCAACGTCCCGATCGGCATCATCGCGGTCGCGCTCACACTGACCCGGGTCTCGGAGTCTCGCGATCCGGACGCCACCGGCGTGGATTGGATCGGCCTGCTCACCTTCTCGGGCTCCCTGTTCCTACTTGTGTACGCGCTGATCGAGGGCAACCAAGATGGCTGGGGCTCCACCAAGATCGTCTCGATGCTGATCGCGTCGGTGGTGCTGCTCGGCGTGTTCGTGCTCGCTGAGTCCCGCCAGCGCCGACCGATGCTCGACCTCTCGCTGTTCCGCCGCCCCGCCTTCACCGGCGCGAGCATCGTCGCGTTCTCGATCTCCGCATCGATGTTCGCGATGTTCCTCTACCTCACCCTCTACATCCAGGATGTCCTCGGCTTCGGCCCGCTGCAGGCTGGCCTGCGCTTCCTGCCGAACACGCTGGTGATGTTCGCTGTCGCTCCGATCGCTGGGCGCCTGAGCGTACGCGTGCCCGTGCGACTGCTGCTTGGCGGCGGCCTGCTGCTGATCTCCGGCGGCCTACTGGCGATGACCGCGGTCGACGCAAACTCGGGGTGGACGGTGCTGATCCCCGGCTTTGTGATCGCCGGCGCCGGCGTGGGCATGATCAACCCCCCGCTTGCCTCCACCGCGATCGGTGTTGTGCACTACTCACGCTCGGGGATGGCGTCGGGGATCAACAGCACCTTCCGCCAGGTCGGCATCGCCACCGGGATCGCCGGTCTCGGTGCGGTGTTCGAGCATCAGGTGACGAGCGCCACAACCAGCGCGCTGGCGGCACGCGGGCAGGCGCACACGGTACTCGCCGCCGCCCGCGGGCAGCTCTCCACGGTGCTCGAGTCAGGTGAAGTCAGCAAGGTCCTCCACACGCTCTCCCCCACCGCCCGCATCGCGCTCCTGCACTCCTACCGCGTGGGCTTCGTTGAAGCGTTCACGACGATCCTGGTGATCGCCGCCGCGATCGCCTTCGTCGGCGCGATATGCGCCTTCGTGCTCGTGCGCAGCCGTGACTTCGTCAGCTCCGCTGAGCCTGCGCCGCCCGAGGCCGCCGCGCCGGAGCCCGTCGGCGTCGCGGCGGGGTAGGCGTCAAGCGTGGGGGCGTTCTTCCCGGCGCTCGTAGCCGGCACAGTCGAGCACCGGCAGGCGCGGATAGCGCGGGTAGGAGGGGTCTTCGCGCGAGCGGTTGCACAGCGAGAAAACCGAGCCGCGCGTGTTGGGCACGGTGCGCTGGAAGAGGCAGCTGTCGCACAGCCCCGCCGAGGGGCCCTGCCGCGAGCCGGAGGACCGCGGACTCGTCCCCTGGCCCGAGCCCGGGGACGATGGACTTGTGCGCGAGGGCTTTGGATTAGACGGCATCAGCGCAGCGTAGTGCACCCTGCAATAATCGTTGACTAAGCAACTATGGCGACCTTCTACCGACTACTCGGCTTCCTGCGCCCTTACAAGCGCGGCCTGACGATCTCCTGGACGCTCGCCAGCCTCGCGATGGTGATGACCGTCGCGCTCCCGACACTGGCCGGCCGCGCGGTACAGGCGATTCAGGACGGCGCGCATGCCGCCCACCGCCACGAAGCGGCTGCGCGTGCGCACGATCGCCACACGCTGCTGGTGCTGGCGATCGCGATCCTCGCAGTGGTGCTGGCGCGGTGGGGATTCATGTACTGGCGGCGGATGGTCGCCGGTCGCATGTCGCTGGGGGTCGAATACGACCTGCGCGAGCGCCTCTACGGCCACCTACAAAGCTTGGAGCTGAGCTTCTTCGACCACCAGCAAACCGGCCAGCTGATGTCGCGCGGGACCGTCGACCTGCAGGCGGTGCGCTTCTTCCTCGGCTACGGGCTGGTGTTCATCCTGCAGTCGATCCTGACGATCGTGCTGGCGGGCGTGGTGATGATTGCGACCAATCCCGAGCTCGGAGCGATCGCCCTGGCGCCGGTGCCGTTGGTGGTGGTGATCTCCTACCGCTACGGCCGCCGCGCGCGTCCCGCGATCCAGGAGGTCCAGCAGCGCATCGGCGAGCTGACGGCGGACGCCGAGGAGAACATCTCCGGGGTGCGTGTTGTCAAGGCGTTCGCGCGCGAGCCACGCCAGCTGCAGCGCTTCCGCCGCAGCGCCGGGCGCGTGTTCGACCAGGCGATGGTCACCACTCGCCTCGAAGCCACCTACAACCCGGTGATCGGCTTCCTGCCCCAGCTCGGTATGGCCGCGGTGCTACTGCTGGGCGGCGAGAAGGTGATCGATACCCACCTCACGCTCGGCCAGTTCACCGCCTTTTACCTCTACCTCAACATGCTGATCAGCCCGATGCGCTCACTCGGCGTCACGCTCAACCTCGCCCAGCGAGCAACCGCCTCTGGCGCACGCATCTTCCAGGTGCTCGACCGCGAGCCGCGGCTCACCTCCCCCCCGGACGCACCGGCGCTGCCCGCAGGCAGCGGTCACGTGCAGCTGCAGGGGGTGACGCTGCGCTACGAAGACCCCGGCGATGAGCTGGGCGGCGGCGAGCACAAACGGGCCGCGGCCGCGGCGCAGGCCGCCGCAGCCACCTCCAACGGGGTCGCCGCAAGCCCAGTGACGGAGACCAACGGTGCCACGGAAAGCGCGTCCAACGGGCACGGGGTAACGCATGCCGGCGACGCCAAGTCAAACGGCACGCCGCGGCGCGCCAGGGCGGTGCTGCGCGACATCGACCTCGACGTGCCCGCGGGACAGACCGTTGCACTGGTGGGCGCAACCGGCTCGGGCAAGACCAGCCTCGTGGCGCTGATCTCGCGGCTGTATGACCCCACCGCCGGCAGCGTGCTGCTCGACGGCGCCGACGTGCGCACGGTGGACCTGCGCTCGCTGCGCAGCGCGGTGGCGGTTGTCAGCGACGACCCCTTCCTGTTCTCCGCGAGCGTCGCCGAAAACATCGCCTACGCGCACCCGGACGCCGGCATCGAGGAGATCGAAGCGGCGGCGCGGCGCGCACAAGCGCACGACTTCGTGACGCGCTTGCCGGAGGGATATGAGACACAAATCGGCGAGCGCGGCCTGACGCTCTCCGGCGGGCAGCGCCAGCGCATCGCGATCGCGCGCGCGTTGCTGGCCAACCCGCGCGTGCTGGTGCTGGACGACGCGACCTCCTCAGTGGACGCCTCCACCGAGCAGAGCATCAAGCTGGCGCTGGCCGAGGCGATGGCGGGGCGCACAACGTTCGTGATCGCCCATCGCCTCTCGACGATCGCGCTGGCGGACGAGATCGTCGTGCTCGAGGGCGGGCAAGTGGTGGCGCAGGGCGACCACGAGGAGCTGTTGGAGCAGTCGGAGCTCTACCGCGAGATCGTCGAAAAGGGCCTGCCGGAGCACGTGTTCCTGACTAAGGAGACACGCGAGCGCGATCGGGGCGTGGCGCTGTGAGCCCTCCCGGCGGGTTCGGAGGCGGCGGCATGGGCGGTGGACGCGGAGGCTCCGCTGCCAGGCGCGGGCTCGGTCCCGGGTTTGCCCGCGGCGGGCAGCAGTGGGACGGGGAGCGTGCCAGCAAGGAGAGCCGCGCGCGCAACCTGCGCGGCCTCTTGGAGCTGCTGCGCCCCTACCGGCTGCGGGTCGCCGCGATGCTCGCCTCGTTGATCGTCGGCACCGCCGCTTCGCTGGCGCCGCCATTGCTCGCCAAGGTGGCGATCGACGAAGGCATCGAGCACCACGACACGCACACGCTCGTGCTGGTGGTGCTCGCCTTTCTTGCGACTGCGCTGCTGGTGTGGGGGATGACCTACCTGCAGACCTACCTCGTCGGCCTTGTCGGCCAGCGCGCGCTCGCCGACCTGCGCATCCGCATCTTCACCCACCTGCAGCGCCAGCCGATCGGCTTCTACGAGAGCCGCCCCGCGGGCGTATTGATCTCGCGCATCACCAACGACGTGGAGGCTCTGGAAAGCCTCGTCACCGACTCGGTGGTGACGCTGGTGCAGTCCGGGCTGATGCTGCTCGGAGCGATCGTCGTGCTGCTCTACCTCGACCCCGGCCTCGCGCTGCTGACGTTCTGTGTCGTGCCGTTCGTCGCCGGCCTATCGATCTGGTTTCGGCTGGTGTCGGCGAGCGCGTTCCGGCGCACGCGCGAGACGATCGGGGCGATCACCGCCTACCTGCAGGAGACGCTTTCGGGCATTCGGGTGGTGCGCAGCTTCGGCCAGGAGCCCCGCCACGAGGCGCAGTTTGCGCAATTCAACCGCGACAACTGCGATGCCAACATGGTGACGGTGCGGCTCAATGCCGCCTACTTCCCGACGGTGGAAATGCTCTCCGGGGTAGCGTTGGCGCTGATCGTGTTGTACGGCGGCTACCAGGCGATCGCCGGTCACATCACCGCCGGCACGGTGGTGGCGTTCGTGGCGACGCTGTCGTTCCTGTTCGAACCGATCCAGCAGCTATCGCAGCTGTACACGACCTACCAGTCGGGGATGGCGGCGCTCGAGAAGATCTTCCAGCTGCTCGACACCGCGCCGGCGCTCGAGGATCGCCCGGATGCGACCGCCCTGGACTCGATCCGCGGCGATGTGCGCTTCGAGGGAGTGTCCTTCGCCTACAACCCGCGTCGCAAGCGCCGCAAAGGCGGGGCGGCGACAGCCGTTGACGACGGTGCGGAGCCGGAAGTGCTGGCGCTCGACGAGGTCGACCTGCACGTGCCGCCAGGCCAGACCGTCGCGCTGGTCGGCGCCACCGGCGCGGGCAAGTCGACGATGGTGAAGCTCGTGGCCCGCTTCTACGACCCCACCGCCGGCAGGGTGCTCGTGGACGGGCACGACCTGCGCGAGATCACCAGCTACTCGCTGCGCTCGCAGATGGGGATCGTCCCCCAGGAGGCGTTCCTATTCAGCGGCACGATCGCCGAGAACATCGCCTTCGGGCGCCCCGACGCCGACGAGCAGCAGGTCCACAAGGCCGCCGCGGCGGTCGGCGCCGAGGAGTTCATCGCCGCGCTGCCCCGCGGCTACGACACCGAGGTGGGCGAGCGCGGCGCGCAGTTGTCCGCCGGCCAGCGCCAGCTGATCGCGTTCGCCCGCGCGCTGATCGCCGACCCTCGCATCTTGATCCTCGACGAGGCGACCTCCAACGTGGACCTCCACACCGAGGGCCGCATCGAGGCCGGCCTACGCCGCCTGCTGGCGGGCCGCACCGCAATCGTGATCGCCCACCGCCTCTCCACGATCCGTCGCGCCGGCAAGATCGTGGTGCTCGAACACGGCCGCATCGTCGAGCAGGGCACCCACGAGGAGCTGATCGCCGCGGAGGGCCGCTACTACGCGCTCTACCGCGACTGGAACGCGCAAGCGGCGTAGCCCATCCGTATACCCTGCACGCGCTTTTTGCTGCCGTCGGCTGGGCGTGCGCCCGCCCTCGCCGGGTGTCGATCTGCGAGCATGTCGCGGTGACGCTGCTGGCGGCGAAGATCCTGCTCTCTCCGCTCTGCGTAGTCGCCGTCTCTCTAGCAGGCCGCCGCTGGGGGGTGGCCGTCGCGGGCTTGCTCGGTGGGCTACCCGTCGTTGCCGGCCCGATCCTGCTGGTTGAGAGCCTCGCCCACGGCCGCGACTTCGGCGCAAGCGCCGCCGCCGGCACCCTGCTCGGGCTCAGCGCCCTGACCGCCTTCGTAGTCGTCTACGGCCGGGTCGCAGCGAGGACCGGGCCGGCCCCAAGCGTGCTCTGCGGCTGGGCGGCGTTCCTGCTCGGCGTCGCCCTCCTGAGCCTGGTGCAGCCGCCGCCGGTGCTGTCGCTGGTTTTGGTTGCCGCCTGCTTTGCATTCGGCCTGAAGCTGCTTCCGCCCACACCCTGGCCACCGCGGGCCCCCGCCGCGCCGCCCTGGTGGGACCTCCCCGCTCGCGCCCTCGCCGCGCTCACGCTCGTGCTTGCGCTGACCGCAGTGTCCGGTGCGCTCGGCCCCCACACCAGCGGTCTGCTGGCGCCATTCCCGGTCATCACCAGCGTCCTCGCCGTCTTTACCCACGCCCACGGCGGCGTCGCCCAGGTCGGTGTCCTGCTACGCAACTTCCTGTTCGGCTTCTACGGCTACGCCGCTTTCTGCTTCACCCTCACGCTCGCCCTGCCCAGCCTCACGAGCGCCACCGCCTTCGGCCTTGCAGCGGCCATAGCGCTCGCTGTGCAGGCCACAACCTTCCTCCTGCGCTCGCGCCTCCAGCCCGCGCCGTCAATTCCCTGACCTCCCCACGCGCGGCCAACAGGGCCTTGAGCGCCTTCTCAACAGCTTGCTGGGCGTGAAAGACCTCCGGCTCAATTACCAAGAAGTCCAGATCGCTATCCCGCGTCAGCTCCCCACGCGCAGCCGAACCAAACAGGATCATCCGTGAACTCGGGGCGCGGCCTCCGACAACCGACGACCAGCTGAGTCTGCCTGAATCCGGTTATCTCAGGGCACGATTGCCCCACGGGCAGCCGCAGGCGACTCGGCCGCGTTGTGCTCTACGTCGTGGACTCCCGTTGAGCACGCTCGCGCATGATCCGCCGGCCGGCGGGCTACCAGGAGGTAGGCACGCCAACGCGAGAGGCGAGAGGGGTGGCCCTTTCTCGCTGCGCGGAGTCATGCCGGTGGTGGGCAGCTAACAGTTGGCTTCGTGATGCACGCACTGCGCAAGCGTAGGCTGCGTGACCACGGGCTGCCCGTGAGACGTATACGTGTTTGGGTGCGCGCCACTGGCAGATCAGCAGAAGTCCAGAGGTTGCTATGTATGGTTTTCCTGCTTCAGCCTCGATCTGCACAGTTCTAGGTTGCAGAAGGAATCACTAAAGCAATGCGCAGGACAACCTCACAAAGATACGTCGCCCCGCGCGTGCATCAATCTCTCGCAGATCCCCAGCCTCATGGTGCACGCCCGATGAGCAAGACCACACCACACCACGAGAAGGAGGCAAGCGCGAGCGAAGACCATGCCCGCAGGTTCTAACGCGGCATCACTCCCGGCGTCTAGCGTGCTGAGCGTTGCGCATGATGCAACGATGCGCCTGTAGACGACGTCACGTGTGCGAACTGAACGCCAGGAACCGCACAGCAACCGCCCCCGCCTCAGTGCGGCCCCAGCCTAGACCCAACACGACCACACGGTACCCCCGCTTCCCTGCTTGACGGAAGGAAAGGCATCAGACAACGATCACCGTAACGCTTGTTCTCGCGTGATCGCTGGTGCAGTTGACATCGACGCTCAGCGAAATGGTGTATTTACCCGGCAACCTATAGCGGTGAGAAAGCAGCCATGTTTTGTGCGCGAGTCGTGGCGTGGCGAGGCAGAACTGAGGAAGCACGCTCGGCGGTGTCGCGGACCCATCGCCGTAGGCGAGCCGGTAGCCAATCGCTCCCTGGGCGTGGCGCTCATACGCCGTGGCGTTGAACTCTACCGGGGAGCCCATTTTCGACCGCGTTGGCGTCACTGTCAGCGTGACAGTCAGACCCCCGGAGCGTCTGGTGGCCGTCGCGGAAGCCAACCCCTCCCCGGCCCCGTCGGATGCCGGGGAGCGGTTTGCCTGAGCCGTGCTCCTGGAAACCCCACACCCAGCCATTGGAATACCAAGAGTAAGGACCGAAAGCGCAAGCCGCAGCGAACGGCTGCCCTTACCGCTTCCCACGACAGACTCCCTTCGATGCGGAGCACGCACGGGAGCATCGAGGCGACTGATAGCGAACGATCACGGTCTCGGTCAGGGTCGTCGGCGAGCCACTGTGTGGGTGGAAGACGATTGTGACCGGCACGCGTAGGGTATGTGAGCCCTTCAGGCTGCCGAGTGCGCTCTTGGTCGGCTTGATCGTGACGGTCGTGGTTCCCGGGCCAGGCGCCATTGCCGAGCCCGTGCCGTAGGTGACCTTGCGTTTACGCCCGGCCTTGCGACACATCGTCTTGCGCGAGTCGGCTGCGGCCCTGCCGGTGACCGCAGTCGCCAGGGCGCTAAACGATCCCGTGCCAGGAGCCTTGAGCGTGAGCACGATCTGACCGTTGCTCTCGACCTTGACGCCCAAGATTCTGAACGCGCCGGGGAAAGCGACGGTCAGTGGCAGCGAAGATCCTGTCGAGGTGTTCGATCCTCCGGACTGTTCACCCTCCGATTCGCTGCCGCCACTATGGCTGCCTCCATCATGTTCGCCCACAGCCTGCGGAGAGAATGTGCTCATCACCGCATACCCGGCGTTATCGACGGCAACGCACAAGCCCGCAGGTGTACACGACACGCTGGTGAGCACGCGACCCGGGTCCGCGGGGACGACGCTCCAAGCGCCAGAGCCACCCGTTGGGTCGGTTGAGGAAAGCACGTTTCCAGCGCCGTCCACGGCCACACACAGAGATTCTGAGGCGCATGAGACACTCGTGAGATGATTACCAGCGTCCACGTTGGCAACTGTCCATGAAGCGGTGTTTCCCTCCGGGTCAGTCGAGGTGGCAACGTCGCCGGCATGGTCGACGGCAACACAAAGCAAGGTCGACGGACACGACACCCCCCACAACGGGTTGACGTCCACCGCCGTGATCGTCCAAGCGTTTTCGCTGCTCGCTGGGTCAGTCGAAGTCAGCACATTTCCAGCGCCATCCACGGCCACACACAGCGACATCGACGCGCACGACACACCCAGGATCGGCGTACCACTCTGGTCGCCCACACGCATAGGCGTTTTCGCTGACCAGGCACTTTCACCGCCCGTCGGATCGGTCGACGCCGCCAGGGTATCGAAGTCGTTAAAAGAGTCGAGGTCGGCTAGACAAAAAGACACGGACACGCAGGACACGCTGGCGAGGGGGCCAAAGTATTTTTCGTTTGGACTTTCTAGTGGCGGATACGCATAGCTTGCCTGCGGTGTCCAGGCGCTCGCTCTACCCGTGGGATCGGTTGCGGTGAATAGCGTCTTGGCGTCGTCCCCCGCGACGCACAGGGTGGTAGCTGGGCAGGACACGTCGCCAAGAGGCCCCACGTCGGTTTCAAGCGGGGTCGTGGTCCAGGCGCCGGCGCCAGCTGTGGGGTCGGTGGAGGTCACCACGTCTTCCACTTCATTCCCTCCGCTGTCAGCGGCGACGCACAACGATGTGGAGGCGCAGGAAACACTCGTGAGCCCCGCGGGGTTGCTGCTGTCCGCGTGCGTGGTCGACCAACTCGCGGCGCCCGTCGTCGGGTTGGTGGAGCTAAACACAGCACCGTCGCCGTTCACCGCGATACACAAGCCAGTCGTGCATGAGACCCCATACAGGGAGTCGGCGGGGTCCACATGCGCCGCGCTCCATGCACTCTCGCCCTTGGCCGGTTCGGTCGAGGTTAGGACGTCTCCGGCTGCATCAGAAGCTACGCAAAGCGATTCCGAGGAGCACGAGACCCCGCCGAGCACGTGGTCCTCAACTCTTGCGAGACTCCAAGCGTGTTCGCCGTCCGCCGGTTCGGTGGAGGTGAGCACGTTCCCCTCTCCGTCGACCGCGACGCACAGCGACCTTGACGGGCAGGAGACATCGAGTATGTACACATCGCCGTCCACATGCGCCACGGCCCACACCCCCTTGGCCGGTTCGGTCGAGGTAATCACATTCCCGTTCGCATCGACCGCGACGCACAGCGACGTCGATGCGCACGAGACGTTCCGGATCAAGTGCTCGTCTGCATAGGTGACGGTCCAGGCGTGTTCGCCGCCAGTCGGGTCTGTCGACGTAATGACATCTCCAGCGTTGTCAACGGCCACGCACAACGGCCCCGACACGCAAGAGATACCCAAAAGTTCATGGCTGGCGTCCACGTGAGCCACGCTCCATTGCCTGGGGCCACCCGTGGGGTTGGTCGAGGTGACGACATCCCCAACGCTGTCAACGGCTACGCACAACGGCCCTGCTGTGCACGACACGCCGTAGATCTGCTTGCCGCCATCTATGTTGGCCAGGATCCATGCGCCAGCGCCGCCTGTCGGATCGGTGGAGGTCACCACGTTGCCGAAGGCATCGACGGTCACGCACAGGCCGGAGGACGGACACGACACGCCATCGAGCTGCGGGAACGGCGGCTGACTGTCGATCAGCGTCGGCGAGGACCAGTTCAACGGCGAAGCGGCGAGCGCCGGCTCTCCGGTAGCTAGAAGGCTGCCTGCGAGCACAAGCGTCAAAAGCCCGGCCAGCCACAACGCTCTCGGCTTTCCCTGCGACACCCTGTAGTGGCAGAACATCTGGACATTGCTATCCCTTACTTGCTCACCCACGGCACAAAGTCCCACGATCGCAACTATATCGAATCTTGTATATCGCGGGTCAATCCATAGGGAAACCAAGTCTCCGGGAGCTCGACTCCCGGAGACTCTGGCCTCAATGGCCTTCAGCTGTCGTGCCTGTCTGTCAGGAGTAGAACTCCACTAGCGGGATTGCAGCACCCGTGCCTCTGACTTTCCGATAATAGCCAACGGCCACGCAGACCGTCGACGAAGTACACGATACCCCATAGAGGACGTTTTCCTTGGCTTCGGCGGGATTAGGAGTCGTCTGGATCGTCCATTCCGTGCCGTTCCAGCCCTCTGCCAACGTGACTAGTTCTTCCGACAGATAGGTCACTCCAGCTGTCGTACACGCCACTGATGATACACATGATACGCCGTACAGGAGAGTCTGACCGGTCGGGTTTGGTATTGACTGACTGGCCCATTCCGTACCGTTAAAACGCTCGGCCAGGGTCGTATAGCCGGGGTTGCCGTAGCGTCCCGTCGCCGTACAGACCGTAGAGGACGTACACGAAATCGCTTCGAGCATTGCTTCATTTTTTTCGATTGGCTTTGGTACTTTTTGGAGTGTCCATTCCGTTCCGTTCCAGCGCTCCGCCATCGGATTGATTTCACTGATTTTGTAATAGAATCCACTCGCCTCGCACGACGTAGAGGACGTGCACGACACGCCTGTCAAAACTGTGGGTTCGCCTTCACCTGGACTCAGAGTTGCTTGGATTTTCCATTCCGTACCGTTCCACCGCTCAGCTAGTGTGTACCGTTTTCCTGAACTCTTCTCATACCAACCCGTCGCGGTGCATTCCGTAGACGATGTGCACGACACCGCTTCGAGATAGCTGTGCGTCGCTTCACTCGGATCTGGAGTGCTCTGGACTATCCATTCTGTCCCGTTCCAGCTCTCGGCTAGAGTGCCAGATGCCTGGCTTCCAACTGCCGTGCAAGCCGTCGACGAAACGCACGAGACAGCATGCAAAGAATCTGTATTCGGGGTCGTCTGGACTTTCCATTCCGTCCCATTCCACCGCTCAGCCAGCCCTCCCGTACCAACCGCAATGCACGCTGCGGAAGAGGTGCATGAAACCCCGTAGAGGAAGGCGCTGCTACTTAGACTAGGAGTTTCCTGGATTGACCACCCCGTCGCCGTGGTAAACACTTCGTCTAGCCCGTACGTCGTTCCATTGCTATTGGTGGCGACAACCCGGTAGTGATATGTAGTATTTCCCGTCAGGCCGGTAATGGTTTTGCTCTCTTCTAGGTTACTCGTGCCTGAGCCAGCACTTACTTCTTCTGTTTTTTTCCCGTACGATTCCGTGGTGCCATATTCAAGGTAATATTTAGTTGCGAGTCCGTTGGGATTCACAAGGCCATTGAGGGTTGCTTCTGTTATTTTTACTTTCGTTGCCAGACCAGTAGCTGCCGCGGCCGCGGCCGATTCAAACACACCGTCAGGGGTACCCTCGCCTGTCGGGCCATTATAACCTTCTTTGGTAGCGTGGCATAGATAATATGTTTCAGAAGATTCAGAGCCACATTCGCCGTTGCTTCCTTCGCTGACATGAAACAACATACTCGGTTTCTTGTAGAATGCGTCCGCAGCCAATAATTTTGTAGCGCTGGTAGCAAGGGCGTCTACCCCGGCGACAAACGGCGAGGATGCGCTTGTACCACCGAAGTCTTCCCAACAGCCGGATATGTAGGAGTCACAGACTGACACCGGGGATTCAATGCTGGCGTCTGCCGCGACATCGTTATCGGTCCGCTTGGTACAGCCTTTATCCGTCTGCCAAGGTGGCTTAGTCTCATATTTACTGCAACCGCTTCCGGTGCCGCTTTCCCGCGCAGCGGTATACCATACTGCCTCTTTCCATTTGCGAGAGCCCGCTGATTCCTTTGTGAGCTTCGTCCCACCAACGGCGATCACGTATCGGGAATCAGCCGGATAACAAACACCAGCTCCACGTTTGTGGTCACAACCGTCGTACTTGACATCACCCGCGGCAGCCAGTATCGGTATGCCAGGATGATCCAGATATTTGTCATCAGAGGTCTCTCCGGAGAATTCTAGGGACCCCCAACTGTTGCTGACCTCTGTTGCTTTCAGTTTGATGGCCTCTTCGTTGGCCGCCATCAGGTCGGAGACTTCTTCATTGCTTGCCTCGACGAGCAAGATATGACATTCCGGACAAGCCGATGAGACCATGTCCACATCCAGAGAAATCTCTCCGCTCCATCCGGATTCGCTTTCTGGGTAGTTTTTGGTTTCCCCGCTTTGGTTGACCTTTTTGAAACAGCCGTTTGTTTCGGTGCACGCCGTTTCAGTACCTTTGAAATAGTCTTTGTACTTTTCGCGGTATTTTTGTAGATCAGATTCCGCATAGGGGTCGTTGTAGGCGTCGACGAGTGCGACTGTCTGGCTTGACCCACCTGTTTCGGGTAGTTTGTATGCTTCACGCAATTCCTTTGAATTAAAGCCTCCCAATTCGCCACCGCCTTCGAGGTCCGGTCCGGTCGCATCCGCGGAGCTGGAGGACACCGTCGGGACGCGTATCGCCATACATTCTGCCTTGCCAGCTTCTGCTTCTGGGCAGACAGCGTAGGGTGCCGCCGCTGTGGAGAGCGCAAAGGGTCCATCGGCGCTTGCAGCCCGTGGAAGAATGCCTCCCAGTAGAGCAACGGCAAGAACCATCAGGCAAGCCAAGCGGCTTGAACTACAATCGCGTGCCAGTAGACTCCTCATATGACATCTCTCCCATGTGATCGTTAGCGATTGGAGGGTTTGGATCGACTTGCCAAATCCAAGCACTCGCCACGGTTGCGCGCTACGCCAATGTGTCGCATTTGACGACGCGAAATGCGACACTTGTTGCGTCGCAGAGCGGGCCGAGTCCATGACGCGCGCGCGGTAATGCGCGTTCTACAGATACTGTCACGCTTATGTACACGATGACGGCGTGGACTTGCCTTGCGAGAGAGCGAGGTCCGCATCATCATTCATCGCGCCGGCCCCGCAGGTCCTCAATGCGCAGTGCGACCTCTATCTCGGCTTGGCGCTCGTGCAGGCGGCAGTCCAACCGTCGCTCGATCTCATCGCGCTGGCGATGGACTGAGCTGCGGTGAATCTTGAGTGCATGGGCGGCCGACGAAACGTTGTGTTCCGTGTCGAAAAGCGCGCGCAGCGTTTTGCGGGCCGCACGGCCGCCATTGCGCATATCATCGAGCGGCGACAGGTACCTCTCGATCAGCGAGTCCGCGAGTGCTTCATCCTGTAGGGCGGTAGCGTCAGGCGCAACATCTAGATACCGCGTGAGTTTGCGCGGCCAGTAGCGCGCAACCAGCAATGCGCCCTCGGCCTCACGGTGTGTTTGGCGCATTCCCTCGACCCCTCTCGCCGGCTCGCCGATGGCCAGCGACACGTCCAAGCACTCCTCCATCAACAGAACGCGCTCTATCTCTGCAAACACTACTCGGCGCTGCCCACCCAACCATGCCCATACGGTTTCCTTGCCATGTGCGATCGGCAGCAACTCGCAACCGAGTCCCGCGGCCAAGCTGCGCATAGCCTTTCCGGCCTGCACGCCGGTTGCGATAACACCGAGATGCCAGCCATCCAGGTCGTACCCGAGCTCGGCAAGCTCACCTGCGTTCAAGTGCTCCCCGTCGAGCAGCTTGTGCACAAGCTCGGCGCGCAGTTGCTCGTTTGACCGTGCCCTGTGCCTGATCTCCGAGGAGTGCGCGGTGGCAATCTCGGCCTGCACGCACGCAAGCAGTGCGCCCATCGCGCCCAACACCTCTGACAGAAGCGCAAACCTCTGCTCCTCTGGAAGATCCTGGTGAGCTATCTCGTCGAGCACGAAGCTCCACGCCAGCGTCCAGCCGGCTACACAACGGCATAGGCTGCTTGTCAAGCTCACGCCGCTGGACGCCGCACTGTGCACCCGCGCGGCGACCGCCGGTGGGGTCAACTCCGACCACGGTGCTCCATGCTCGATGCTTGTAATACCCCAATCCACACACACCGCGATCGTCTCGCCCAGCTCCAGAGCAAGTTGGGCGTCCGCATCGGCGACGGCGTCCGGAACCACTCTGCGCACGTGTGCAAAGACGACCTCCTGAAGCTCTGCGGCCCGTGATCGCAGCCGGCACGCCAGCTCGATGCGAGCCTGCCTAAATGAGCCCCCACCAGCCTCCACCCGCTCAATCTCGTAGGCGGTGTCGCCTAGTCTCGGCTCGACCACCTGAAGTGCCAGCTTGATCCGCGCCTATGTTCCGAGCTACGGCGATGACTTTGGGACCTAGTAGCTCTGACAACGCCTTGCGGGTGTACTCCACCGCCGGAACCGCCAACTCGACCGCCGCAAGCGGCAAGCCCTCTACGTTCACCACAGTTGCGATGGCGCGCCTACCGATAGAAAACTCTTCGTCCTCGACCGCCACACCGCCCTCCGAGACGATCCGCTCAAGCTCGGCGCGGAGGGCGGTTTTCGTAGTGATCGTTTTGCGGGTATGCCGCGCGAGGCGCAGCTCGGCGATCAACTCCCGCTGCTCCGCCGCGGGCCAGCGCACCAGGAGCGCCTTACCCGCCGCGGTGCAGTAGGCGGGCTGGCTTGTGCCTAGTGTCGCGCTGGTTTAATTTGTTTGCAGTTAGGGTAGGTGGTGGTCATGCCTATTCCTTCTGCAGTTGCAATCGAGTTGACTGACGAAGAGCGCGCCGTGTTGGAGGGCTGGACGCGGCGGCGTAAGAGCGCTCAGGCGCTGGCGTTGAGGGCACGTATCGTGCTGATGGCTTCGGAGGGCTTGTGGTCCAACGGCGAGATCGCCGAAGCGTTGGGGGTCTCGCGGCCGACGGTGACGAAGTGGCGTAACCGGTTCGCGCAGCGTCGGTTTGAGGGCCTTGCGGACGAGCCGCGGCCGGGGAAACCGCGGACGATCACAGATGAGCAGGTCGAGGCCGTCGTGACCAAGACGCTGGAGAGCACGCCGAAGAATGCGACGCACTGGTCTACCCGCTCGATGGCCCGGGAGATGGGGATGACCCCTGATGCGGTGATGCGGATCTGGCATGCGTTCGGGCTTGCGCCACACCGCCAGGAGACTTGGAAGCTCTCCAAGGACCCATTGTTCATCGAGAAGGTCCACGACATCTGTGGCCTGTACCTGAACCCACCCGAGCGCGCCGTCGTGCTCTGCGTGGACGAGAAGAGCCAAATCCAGGCTCTCGATCGCACCGCGCCGACGTTGCCGATGCTCCCAGGCACGCCAGAGCGCGCGACGCACGACTACGAGCGGCACGGCACTTCCAGCCTCTACGCGGCGCTGAACCTCAAGAGCGGAGAGGTAATCGGCTCGCTTCACCAACGCCACCGCGCCGTCGAGTTCCTGAAGTTCCTCAAGGCGATCGACCAGAACGTGCCTGCCCATCTCGATGTGCACCTCGTGCTCGACAACGCCTCCAGCCACAAGACCCCGAAGGTCCGACGCTGGCTCACTCAGCACCCACGGTTTCACCTGCACTTCACCCCGACCAGCAGCTCCTGGATCAACCTCGTCGAGCGGTGGTTCGGCGAGCTCACAACCAAGCTCCTGCGCCGCGGCGCACACCGATCCGTCCACGCGCTAAACACCGACATCCGCCGATGGATCGAGACCTGGAACGAAAACCCGCGCCCCTACGTCTGGACCAAGACCGCCGACCAGATCCTCAACACGATCAGCCGCTACTGCCAACGAATCAACCAAACGCGACACTAGCCCGGCGCCCACATCGACCGCATACTGCCCTTGACGAGACCCCTGCCAGCGATCGATGTAGACAACCTTGTCACCCCCCAGCACCCCCAGGCTTACAGTGCGCCCAGTACGAGTCCTCAGCTCCCGCAGATGCCTGCGGGCCACACTGCGCATCGCCAACGAGTCAAGTAGCGACATCCCAACGTCCGAGACACGCGAGGAGAGCCGGTACTTACGATTCGGCCCCTGCTCGAGGTACCCGAGCGTCACCAGCGTGGTTGCGTAACGGTGAGTAGTGGAGCGTCTTAAGTCGAGCTCAACTGCCATATCGGCAATCCCGCGCACCGGGCGCTCAGCGGAAAAACACGCCAACATCGCAAGGCCCGCGACCAGCGAAGAGGAATACCTGCCGGGATGCTCTGGGTCAAGCGGCTCGCGCATCACTCAGGCCAATCCGTGATATCAGGCGGGATGCCAGCGGGGTTGGGGGTCAGAGCGCCGGGCCGATCCTCCGCGAACGGGGTGGTGCTCGGCCTGGGCGTAGGCGAGGGTGCATAGATCGCGCGGGCGACCCGCCGCCTTTTTTTCGACGGGCGCCCGCGCCGACCAGGACCCCAGGGCGCGCCAAGGCGATGTTGCGCTCTTTGGGCAACCCTGCCATGCCCAAATGAGACAGCTTGTGTGGGGCGGCTGGATCGCCGCCAGAGATCGCCTCGTGGACAGAGCCGTGTGATCCCTTGGAGCCGGCACGCTGAAGATGATGCGCCTGGCTGTGGCCCGTGATAAGGCAAAGCGTGGAGGTTTCTATGTTGTGAGTCAGTTAGACTTTTTTGTTTCTAACTCACTCGGAGGCTGTCGCCGGGGTGTCGCCAGGTTTAGTCAGGCGAGGCCCGAGCCGAGATGCGGCTGCCGATTTTGGCGACAATCCTAGCTTGATGAACTTCGGGTAGGCTGTGGTGTTCGATGAACGGCCAGGCAATGAGTAGCGGTACAAAGGGGATGCGTTCGCCGATCTACTGGGCGCTGCTAGGGCTTGTGATTGAACGTCCGAGCTACGGGTATGAGCTGAGCGCGCGGTTTGAGCGTGTGTATGGAGACGTCCTGCCCATCAGCGGCGATTCACAGATCTACACTGCGCTCAATGTGTTGGAGCGTCGGTCCTTGATCGGGGGCACGCTGCTGGCGAGCCGGGTTTCGGGCGGGACTGACCGTCAGCCTAAGCGCCACTATCGCGCTACTGACTTGGGCCGGGAGGGTTATCGGGCTCGGCTGGTGGAGCAGATGCGTGAGGCGCGCCGTTACTCCCAGCGGCTCGTGCGTGAGCTGGCGGTCTTTGCGAACAAACCGCGGATGGCGCTTGAGGTCATCGACGGTATCGAGGAAGTGTGCTTGCAGGAGGCCATGAGAGCGCCTATTCCCTCGTCGCCATCACTTCGGTCTGGGGCTGGTTCGGGCTCGGCGCTGGTCGACCGGCTTGCCGCCGAGGAGAGCCGGCTGGCGATGGAAGCAACCCTTCCGTGGATCGAATACGCGCGGGCCACGTTCAAGGCGCTTGTAGACGAGGAGACCGAGTCAGGATGAGCCTTCTGGAGCTTGAGCGCGTCGGTAAGCGTTACGGCCAGCGACGGGGCGAGCGCGTCGCGCTGCGTGACGTGTCGCTCAGGGTCGATACTGGCGAGTTGGTTGCCGTGTTCGGCCAGCGGCGCTCCGGTCGCTCGACGCTGCTGCGCGTTGCCTCGGGGATTGAGGTGCCGGACGAGGGTGTGGTGCGGTTCGCTGGCCGCGGCCTGGCCAGTAGTGGGGCCAACGTGGGTGGTGGAATCGGCTATTGCCAGCGGTCGTTTCGACCGGGAGAGGGCAGGATGGTTCTCGACCAGATCCTTGTTCGTCTGCTCGTACGTGGGGTCTCGCCGTCCACCGCTTGTTCAAAGGCCCACGCCGCTCTGGCACGCGCCGGAGCAAAGCAGTGTGCCGGGCTGGAACCAAAGGAACTGGACAGTGCGGAGGCCGTGCGGGTAGCAATCGCGCGGGCTCTCGCCATTGACCCACAGTTGCTTGTGATCGACGAGCCGACAAAGGGGGTGGACTTGTTGGAGCGTGACTTGATCCTGCTGTTGCTGCGCGCCCTCGCGAACGAGGGTGTGGCGGTGCTGATGAGCACCGGGGAGACGCGCTGCCTTTCGGGTGTGGATCGTGCGCTGACGATCGGCGATGGTGAACTTCATGGCACCCCAAGCAGCGAGCTTGCCCCAGTCCTGCAGTTGCGTCGTGCGGCCGGGTGAGTGCATGAGCAGGTGGGGCTCTCGTACCGCGTGGCGTCCTGTTCCGTGAGCCTGCTGGAACTCGAAGAGGTTGTCAGGCATTATCGCGGTGCCGGGGAGGAGGTACGCGCAGTTGATGGCGTGAGCCTGCGACTCGCCCCGGGGGAGATGGTCGCATTGCAAGGCCCCAGCGGGTCTGGGAAGACGACGCTGTTGCTGCTGATCGCTGCGTTGTTGCAACCCGAAGGTGGCGCGATCCGCTACCAGGGGCAGGATCTGTCGTTGCTCTCTGAGCGGGCGGCGTGCGACTATCTAATGCGCGAGGTCGGCTTCATCTACCAGAGCTTTCATCTCTTGCCGCGTGTCTCGGCGCTTGAGAACGCTTCGCTGAAGCTGCTGCTCGGCGGTCTCGCCAAGCGTCAGGCGCAGGCCCGGGCGCTCACTTGGCTTGAGCGCGTCGGTCTTGGTGAGCGTCGGGATCGAACCCCGGGCGAGCTTTCCGGCGGTGAGCGCCAGCGCGTCGCGATCGCACGCGCGCTCGCCGGCGAACCGCGGCTGATCCTTGCCGATGAGCCAACAGGCAACTTGGACAGTGTCCGCAGCCGCGAGATCGTGCAACTGCTGCGCTCGGTGGCATACGAGCGCGAAGCCACCGTGCTGCTCGTGACACATGACTCGGATGTCGCCTCGCTCGCTGACCGCTGCTGCACGCTGCGCGATGGACGACTTAGCGAAAGCCGGGCGAGCGGCGACGGAGCACAAGCCACGGGCGAGTTGCCCGCACGCCCTGGCGGCGCGGGAGTGAGCGGCGCCGGTGCGATCTCCTGAAAAACCCTTGCGGGCACGTGCCCTGATGCCCCCGTACGCGCTTTTCTGCACCTACCGCAACCGACTGCGCGTGCACGGCGCCCAGGAGCTGCTTGCCGGCATCGGGGTGATAGTCGGGGTGGCGTTGGTCTTCGCGACCCTCGTCGCGAACGGTAACATCGCGGGCTCAGCCGCACAGGTGATCCACACCGTAGTAGGCCCAGCGAACCTCCAGTTGCAGGCTCGCAGCCCCAACGGCTTCGATGAACGTCTGCTGCCCCGCGTGGAACGCCTACCCGGCGTCAAGCAGGCTGCGGCACTGCTCGAACAGGACGCCAGGATCTGCCGGACACGCACGAGGTGCGTCGCGATCAACA
The DNA here is from genome assembly GCA_963825025.1 of uncultured Solirubrobacterales bacterium. GTDB lineage: Bacteria > Actinomycetota > Thermoleophilia > Solirubrobacterales > Solirubrobacteraceae > Palsa-744. The sequence goes on along the minus strand of CAWGRJ010000005.1, from coordinate 127,892 downwards.
TCGCCGGCACCAATCTCGGCCTCGCGCTCTTGGACGAACTTGCTCATACCCTTCCGATCTCCACGCTAGAGCCTGGAGGGATCGCTCTCAGCAAGACGACCGCAAACGAATTGGGAATCGACGCACGGGCTCACAACGCGCCCGTGTCACTGGATCTCCGCGGGCAGGCCACCTCGCTGAAGGTCGCCGCCATACTCGGCCCGGAAGCGGTCGGCGCGCTCTCTCAAGCGTTCGTAGCGACAATGCCACTCGCCAACCTACAGAAGCTCACCAGCCTACAGGGTCGCGTCACACGCATCCTGGTACAAGCCGAACCCGGCCACCAGAGACAAGTACACGCCGAGCTTCAAAGGATCGCTCACCGGCGGCTCACGGTCTCCCCCGCAGATCAGGATCTCACGCTCCTGCACCAAGCGCTGCGGCCGAGCAGCCAGGCCAGCGCATTCTTCGCCGCTATCGCTGGGCTGCTTGGGTTCCTGTTTGCGTTCAACGCGATGCTGCTAACCGTTCCAGAGCGACGCCAGACGATCGCCGACCTGCGCCTATCGGGCACTAGGCGCACCGCGATCGTGCAGATGGTCCTCTTCCAAGCCCTCTGCCTCGGCATCGCAGCCTCGCTCTTGGGGTTGCTGGCAGGCTACGCGCTCTCAGCAGGGTTCTTTCACCAGTCCGCCGGCTATCTCGCCCAGGCGTTCACGCTCAGCCGCGGCACCGTGATCGGCACACTGCCGGTACTTCTCTCACTCATCGGCGGAATCCTGGCCACCTGCCTGGCCTCCGCGATACCGCTGCTCGATCTGCGTCGTGGACGCGCCGTAGACGCCGCGTATTTCGAAGAGGGCGAGCCCGGGAACATGCTCAGCCGCCGGGCGCCACGCAACCTCGCATGGGCCGCCGCTGTACTACTCGCATCGGCGACCGCGATACTGGTACTTCTGCCCTCCCTCGCGCTGATTGCGTGCATCGTCCTCGCGCTGACCGTCGTACTCATGATCCCGCTGATCTTCATCGGAGTGCTCGGCGCCGTCCAGGCACTCGCGGAGCCCACCGACCGGTTCCCCGTTCTGCATGTCGCGATCATGTCGCTCAGGTCCACAACACTGCGCTCCCTCGCGCTCGCTGCGACAGGCGCGGTCGCGTTGTTCGGCAGCGTCGCGCTGGGCGGCGCACGCAATGACCTACTGCGCGGCATCGAAGGCTATATCCATAACTACGTCGGCGGCGCCAACCTCTGGGTCCTCAATCCATCCGACTCGACCGCCGTCGAGCCACTACCCGCCGCCTACGCAGCCCGTATCAACAAAGTCCCAGGGGTATCCCGTGTGCGCTCCTTCCAAGACGGCTATCTGAACATCGGCAAGCGCCGCATCTGGATCGTCGCTCGCCCACCCGCCACAAGCAACGCGATCCTGCAAAGCCAGATCGTGAACGGCAACCCAACCACAGCGGCAGCAGAGATAGACAAAGGCGGCTGGATCACGGTCTCCGCGCAGCTCGCCGCCGAACATCACGTTGGAGTCGGAAACGTACTAATGCTACCCACACCCTCTGGTGAAATCCCCTTCAAGGTCGCCGCGACCACCACCAACCTCACCTGGAGCCCCGGCGCGATCCTGATGAGCACCCACACCTACAACCACGTATGGGGAACCTCATCACCCACCGCACTAGGTATCGATCTCCAGCCAGGCACCAACCAGCAGGCGACCCTCAACGCCATCACACGCGCACTGGGGCCAAAAAGCGGGACAGTGACGCTGACCCCCGGCGTTCGAGCTACCCACACCAGCGCGGTCGCGCGCGAAGGTCTCAGCAAACTCAACGACATCTCCACTTTGCTGCTGCTCGCCGCGATCATCGCGATCGCTGCAGCCCTGACCTCGGCCATCTGGCAGCGACGCGCATCATTGGCTGGCATGCGCCTCTCAGGCGCCCCACCCCGGGGCCTGCGACGCATCCTCCTCATCGAAGCCTTCCTGATGCTCACCGCCGCGTGTCTGCTCGGCGCCGCAGCCGGCCTATACGGCCAGGTCATCATCGACAGCTACCTACGACACGTCACAGGGTTCCCAGTCGCACGTATCGCCACCGCTTGGCGCCCCCTGGAGATCTTCACGCTCGTGATCGCCATTGTCCTCATCATCGTGTCCATCCCCAGCTGGTTGGCCTCACGAGTCCCTCCCATGCTAGCCCTCGAGGAAGAGTAAGCCGCACCCCGACCAATTACTCGCGACGCGCATACACGAGGTCACTTGTACTGGCTACCCTCGCATATCACGTGTCCGCATTTGGCAACCGCCGGCTTCTGGCACAAGCGCACACGGCGCTGCTGGTCGCGAATATCCGCTACTGGCCGACCATCGCGCCCCTCATACGCGCCCAGATCGAGCGCTACCAGCAACTCGCGAGCACGATCCGCGACCCCATTCTCCAAGCAATCGCGCTTGACAAGCTCGATGACCAACACTTCCACGCCCAGGTAGCCGCGACACTCGCGACACTCGCACCAAAAGCACACCGCAAAGACGCGGTGAAGGCGATCGTAGCGATCGAGGTCATGTACGACTACCTCGACGGCCTCACCGAGCAACCCACACCCGACCCACTCGCCGACGGCCACCAACTCACCCAAGCATTCACCGACGCCGTCAGCATCAACCGCCCACCCACCGGCCACTACTACACCCTGCACGCACAATCCGACGACCACGGATACCTGCAAACGCTAGTAGCCGATGCCCGCGATGCCCTCGCGCGGCTGCCATCAGCCGGCGCGATCACCGCAGTCGCAGAACGCTGCGCAGCCCGCTTCGCGGAGGCACAGATACGCGCCCACGCAATCCCCCAACTCGGCAGCACCCAGCTCAAAGAATGGGCCACACACCAAGCCACCGGGACAGGACTCGGCTGGCATGAGTACTTCGCGGGCGCCACATCAACCGTGCTCGGCCTCCACGCGATGATCGCCGCCGCCGCCAACCCCCGGACAACTCCCAAGAATGCAGCCCAAATAGACGACCTCTACCTGTACATCGGCGTAATCGTGACAATGCTCGACAGCATCATCGACTACGAACACGACATGGCAGCAACGGGCCAGCCCGGATACACCCGCTACTACCAGAACACCAACGAGCTCCTACAAGGACTCACAAACGCCACCCGGCAAACAATGACCCGTGCCCCGACCACCCCCAACGCGGCACACCACGTCATGACGCTCACAGGCGTCGTCGCGTTCTACACCTCCGCGCCAACCGCGACCAGCCCGTCCGCCGCCGCAATCACCACACACATCCAGCACGAACTCCGCCCACTCATCACCCCTACGCTCCTGCTCATGCGCGCCTGGCGCGCCGCCAAGCGCATCCGCAGCACCATTCCACACGCCCACCGTTGATGCAAGCCACCGCAAGCATCCCGGACAAGGACCCGGATGATCGAGTAGCGCGCCATGTCGCGATCATCGCCGACGGCAACGGCCGCTGGGCACACTCCCACGGAGTGCCAGTCAACGACGGCCACCAAGCAGGCGCCGACACGCTGAAAGCGCGCCTGCGGGACGCCGTGGAGCTCGGCATCCAGCAGCTAACCGTGTACTCGTTCTCCACAGAGAACTGGTCGCGCCCCCCCGAGGAGGTCCAAGGGCTGATCGCGATGCTCGCCCAGCGCATCGCCCAGGAGACCCCCGAGCTCCATCGCGAAGGAGTCCGAATGCGCTTCATCGGACAACGCCAGGGAGTCCCCAGCAAGCTGCTGCAACAGATGCGCAACGCCGAGGTGCTCACCAAAGACAACGGGCGGCTCGCGCTGTTCATCGCGTTCAACTATGGCGCCCGAGCAGAGATCGTGGACGCCGCCAGCAAGTTCACCGGTGGCGGGGAGCAAGAGTTTCGCCGCGGCCTGTACGCGCCCGAGATGCACGACCCCGACCTCATCATCCGCACCGGCGGCGAGCAACGCATCTCCAACTACCTACTCTGGCAAGCCGCCTACTCCGAGCTCATCTTCCGCGACGAGCTCTGGCCCGACTTCACCCGCCAAGCCCTCACAGACGCGCTAGCTGCATACAGCAGCCGTCGCCGTCGCTACGGCGGACGATGACCACGACCCCGATCTGCGGCGACATGTGAGCGCCACCAGACCAGACCACAGCGATGTAAGATCCTATCGAATAATTCCGCTCAACGACAGCAGCAGACACACACTATCCCAATGACCAAGCACCCCCCAAACACCCACCCACAATCCACCCAGAACAGCCGACCCACCAGGACAAGGGTGGTCATCCTCCTACCCGGCCTACTGCTCGCACTCCTCGCCAGTGCAGCACCCGTCGATGGCGCCCTGCCGCCCTCGACACCCCAGGCTGGCACGGCACGCACCCTCCAGGCAAGCGATACCGCCAAACTGCGCTACATCAAGCACTCCGGCTCCCAGCTACTCGAGGAAGGCGCAGCGCAAGGAGATCTCCCGGGCAGTATGCGCGCCAACTGCACCCTCGGCGCGACCTTCACCGCCAGCTTCACGATCTACACCCACAACGGCACCATCGCCGGGCACGGCACCGCCACCCCACACGGCGCCAGCCTCAACGAACACTTCTCCGGCACCCTCACCATCACCGGAGGCACCGGCCGCTACACCCACGCCCACGGACACGCAAAGCTCTCTGGCACCTTCAACCGCCGCACCTATGACATCACCCTGCAAACAAGTGGCTCACTCTCCTACTAAACACCCAGCCCCGTGAGCCTAACGCAAGCCGCGCGGCGAGCAGCCTACCTCACAGCCATCACAGCAACCCTGCTTTACGCCAGCGCATGCGGGATAGCCTCCGCCGCGCAATCGGTGACGCTGCACGCCACACTCACACCCGAGCAGCTCGGCCACAGCACCACCATCGGCTTCAGCTTCAAGATCACCGCACCAGCCAACCAGGTGCCGCCACCACTCACCAGCGCCGAAATCAGCTACCCGGTCGAACTCGCACTCGCACTCAGCGAACTCGGGCTCGCCACATGCTCAACCAACACCCTCGAAACCCTCACCGCCGAAGGATGCCCACCCAACTCCATAATGGGATACGGCACCGCGCTCGCCGAGATCCCATTCGGCCCCTCGATCGACAGCGAGAGCGCCCAGGTCACCATCCTCCGGGCCACCAACTACGCCGGACACCTCGCGCTACGCATATACGTCGATGCCCCCTCACCCATCGTCGGCCTGTTCAACTTCCCCGCCCTCCTACTACCAGCCCCAGCACCATACGGCGGCACCCTCGCTATGAACATCCCACTTATCACCAGCCTCCCCGAAGGCCCCGATGTCGCCGTCGTCCAATTCCACGCCACCCTCGGACCCCGACACCTCCACTACCACGAACACCTCAACGGCCACCTCATCGAATACCAACCCAAAGGCGTCCCCCTCCCCGACAAATGCCCACACGGAGGATTCCGCTTCTCCGCCCGGTTCACTTTCAAGGACGGCAGCCACTCACAAGCAGAAACCACCGTGCCCTGCCCACACAGTGACGCAACGGGGCGATCCCGGACACACAGGCCACGGCACTGAAGAACCGCCGGCTGACCCACGAGAGACACGGCTTGGATCAACGGCTCCATGAGCGGGCCCGTGGCAGCAATCACGAAGCCGCCCACCCATCCGTAGGCTCCTTTCTCGGACTGGACCACACGCAAAGCCGGCACGCCTTTGGCCCAGCAGACCCATCTCCCCAGCCCGGTGAGCACAGACATAGGCATAGTCGGCAACCTCGCCTGCGACCTCGGCCACCAGCCAATGGATAGCCCTCTGAGACCGCTGCCATCCGCCGAGCGATCTCGGCCTCGCTCGGCGGCTGCTCTTCGAAGGACACCGGCGTGTCGCGCACGAAGGGCGCGTAGATCGCCGCGCAGGCACGGGCGTCCCGAGCGCGATCGGCGTAGCGGACCAGCATCCCGCGGACTCCCGTGTATGCCGAGTTCCCGGTTTGTGGCATCGGAAGCAACCGCTCGCGGCAAACCGGCGCGCGCGCCGTCTGCCCCAGTCGTGATCTTGCGCAAAAGCGTGCACCGCGGCCCGACGAGGCCTGCGTGAGCGGATCGTCTGCACGAGTGCCCCACAGATTGCCCCACAGCGCAGTCAATTTAGCTCTGATACTGGCGAAACTGCTACTCCGGGACAGGGACTCGAACCGTGGGACGGCCCGGCCGGATCACCAACGATAGAGCCGAATACGGCTCCAGCACACGGTTTCCGCCGATCGGCCGATCCGGTTGGGTCCGGTTGAATCCGGCTGTTTCAGGGGGCGACTGCCACGAGTTTGCCACGAGCTTTCACGCCGCCGGCCGCAGCCGCGCGGGACAGTCGGCAAGCTGGAGAGGTGTGTCCGTGGCGGCCTCGTCCAGCCGGCCGGGCATCAGGACTGCGACGCCGCGCGGCGTAGGGCCTATGCGTGCGCGAGCTGGCGCATCTGCCGCACCGGGTGACGCCCGAGGCGGCTGGGCATCGCGTACGGCGTGGCGTGGCCGTGGACGCGATGGGCGACGTTGACGGGCACACGGCCGCGGAGGCGGTCGAACGGCCCCCGACGCAGCGGCGTCAGCAGCAGCTCGCTCTCCTCGCCGACCAGCACGGTCGGGATGCCGTCGGTGAGGTTGCGCCACACCACTTCGTCGGCCCACTCCTCGTCGGCGGGGACGAACTCGACTCCGTTGGGGTAGCCAAGGTCGTCGTCGCTGAGCGTCGCGGCCATGAACAGCTCGTCGGTCTTCTCGGAGATAGAGCTCATAGAGTGTTTTCCCAACTGCGCACGATATCGCGCCAGCCTTGGCGCAACTTGACCTCGGCAGCGCGCATCGCTTCGTTGATCGGACCGTGCGTGATGACCGGGGGCTGCTTATCCGAGCCGACGTAGCGGTGCTCGTGATGTTCCTGCGGATTGTGGGCATTGTCGAAAGTCCTAACCGTGCGCCACGTACCGTCACGGAAGACAAGCAGCACGATTGCGTACTCAACCGGATGGCGACTCGATCGTTCCACCATCATCACCACGCCGGGCGCAAGACGTTGCTGCCACATCCGATCCTTGGGCACGACGGGGCACAGTAGCGCCACGCCGAGACGGCCTCCCGCGAGGGCTGTGTAGGCGGCCCGTGCGCTTTACGCTGCCAGCCGCAGTCGCGGGCCGTCGGCAAGCTGCGCGAGGTAGGCGTCCGTGGCGGCCCTGGCCTCGTCCAGCCCGCCGGGCATCAGGTGGCCGTAGGTGTCGAACGTCATGGCGATCGTGGAGTGTCCCATGATGACCGACAGGGCCTTGGCGTTGACCCCGGCGGCGATCAGCAGCGACGCGCACGTGTGCCGCGCCTCGTGCAGCGTGATCGGCTCCAGCGCGTCCGCCCTGACCTTCACGTGGATCATCTTCGGCCGCTCGTTGGGCTCGGGGTTTGGTGCTTCCTTCCAGCCCCACGCGGCGAGCGCGTTGCGGCGCACCGTTTCCGGGTTGAACGGCTCCGTCGCGGTGCGACCGAACACGAGCGCGTCGCCGTCGCGGCCGGTGCGGCTCTTGTGCGCCGTCAGCGCGGCGGCGAGCGGGTCGAGGATCGGCACGCGCCGTTTGCCGGCGGCGCTCTTGGTGTCCTGCTCGCCCTCGATCGCATCCCATCCGCGCGAGACGCGGACCACACGGGCCTCCAGGTCGATGTGGTTCCAGCGCAGCGCGCGCAGTTCGCCGCGGCGTAGACCGGCGTAGAACGCGCACGCCCACAGCGCCCGCTCATCCTCGGGGATCGCGGCGATGAGCGCAGCAGCCTCGGCCGGGGTGGCGATGCGGTCACGCTTGCCGTCCGGCCGGCGCAGCTCCAAGCCCTTCGTCGGATTGATCGTGACCCCCTCGTCGCGGCGGATCGCGCGGCGGTAGATCGCGCGCAGCGGGTCGAGCGTGTTCTGCACCGTGCTCGCGCTGAGCCCTTCCGCAGTCAGCCCGTCGGCCAACTCCTGCACATCCGTACGCCGCACGTCGGATAGTCGCTTGCGGCCGAGCGCGGGCAGCACGCGCTTGTCGAGGCCAACGCGGTAACCGCGCAGCGTCGCCGGTTTGTACCGGCCGCCGGAAGCCGTCGGGATCGACCCATCCTTCGCGCCGGCCATGAACGCCTCCGCGGCCTCCCGGATGGTCGTCGCCGTAGGAGTGCGCAGCTCGCCGCGCTCGACGGCGCCTTCAGCGTCGCGCTTCCAGCGCTTCGCGGTGTCTTTCGCTCCGTGTCCGTGGAACAGCTTGCGTATGCGCTTCTTGTCGCGCTTGCTGTACACGGTCGCCTGCCACGGGCAGGAGCACTTGCCGCCCTTGCAGCGGCGACCGTGGCGCTGTTCAAGTCCCGTTGGGTGTGGCATCACACATCGCCTCCCTTGCCGGCCTCGCGCGCGAGGATCACACCGAGGAGCCGGGTCATGCTCTCGTCCTGCTCGGCGGCTTTGATGCGCAGCCGCCGCCACTGCTCGGCGGCCAGCGTAACGCGGACCATCTTCGTCACAGGCTCGGAGCCCTTCTGTTTAGGTGTTACTTTTGAAGTCATAGCTTACAGTTTAGCATATGTCTACACCGCTATAGTGGGATCGGTCACAGCACCCTCTCCGCGTTCCGGTCGAGCCATGCCCGCAACTCCGAGACGGGGATCAGCTTGCGCCGGCCAATGCGCACGACCCGCAGCTCGGGCTCGATCCTTTCGTGAAACAAGTCCCAACTGACGCCGAGTGACTGGCACGCCTCGTTGATCGTGAGCGCCGTTCGTGGTGGTGGCGATCCACTCACGCCGCCGACCCCCGTGTGCTCGCGGCCGGGGTGGGGTGGTGGCGCCAGCGGCGGCCGAGGCAGTATGCGGCGCGACGGCCGGGTTGCCGCGGGCCGGCGGGCAGCTCGCAGAACGCGCGCTGCTGGTCGCGGCCGGGTAGCAGCGTGTAGCGCTCGCCGTCGGTGCTGCCCCACACCCACGGCGGGCCGGGCGGGGCGCAGCGTGCGAGGTTCGCAAGCCGGCGCGGCCCCTGGCAGACGAGCAGGACGTTCCCGTGGTCGCGGCGGGGGTCGGCAGCGAGCGCGTGGCGGTAGGCGTCGAGCTTTGCCTTCACGCGAGAGGTCGGCTCGGTCGCGCGGTCGATCTCCAGGTAGAAGGTGATCTCGCCCTCGGGCAGCAGGTAGCGGCCATACCCGTCCGGACGCACACTCGCCCCGGTGCCCTCCTCCTGCGCCTGCTGCTCACCGAGCCAGCTATACAACCCCTCCTCTGGCCGGGTGAGGCTCCGGTCGATGAGCGCGATGAAGAACGCGGCGGCGGCGCGGCGGTGCTCGAGGTCGGGGATCGAGAGGCCCGGCAGCCGCCGGCCGGGAGCGCCGATCGCGCGCCGCCCGTTGGGGGAGAGAAACCACAGCGCCTCGGCGCTGCCGCCGCGCGTAGAGCGCGTCGGGAACACACGCACCAGCAGACCCCCGGCTTCGAGTCTGAGCAGGCGACGACGACAAGTACGAAGACCAGAGAAAAAGAGAAGATGAATCTCTGAGGTGGAGAGGGGCTCGTGTTGGGAGAGCCGGTCGAGCAACTCCCGGTCACGGATGGTCACGGCAGGGAGATACGGGGGCTTCATAGCCGCCGCCCCGGCCAGGGGAGATACTGGTCATTGTCGGGGTTTTCGCCGGGCCGGGATTCCTTGTGGTGGTGCGGGATCGCGGGGGGTGGGGGTGCTCCGTCGGAGGGAGCATCGAACGGAGCATCCAGCGGAGCACCCCGCGAACGCCTCGGGCCTCCTGGTTCATCGTCCAATTCGTCGGCCTGGGCACGCCCCGGCGGCGGCTGCCAGGTCTTGCCGTAGCGCTCGCGGATCGTCTCCTCAATCGCTCGGCGCTCGCTCGCGTGCTCACGGGCGCGCTGGCGGATCGCGCCGGCCATATCACCGGGCGTGGGCTTCGGCGGCGGGAGCGTGGCCGCGGTCGCGGCGGGCAGCTCGCGGCTGTCGTGCAGGATACGGCAGGCGATGGTGTAGGAGCCGAGCGCCTGAAGGTCGTGCGCGTCGAGGCGCGGCTGGAAGTGCGGCGCCATCCGTTTCGCGTCGGCGGCGGCGAGCGCGAAGCAAATCTTGGTCTGGCAGTTCGCGTCGATCGCCTCGTCAAGCTCATGGTCTGCGACCTGCGCGAGATGCTGATGCGCGAGCACCAACCCGAGCCCGTAGCCCCTCGCTTGGGCGAGCGCGGTCGCCATCCCCTGCGGCAAGTGACAGAAGCGGTGACACTCATCGATCAAGCAGAGGAACGGCGGGCGGTCGCTGAGCGCGAGCGGCCCGAGACGCTGCGCAGCCTGCCACGCGCGGTGCAGCAGCACCGACCCGATCAGGTCGGCGGCGTCCTCCCCGATCGTCTGCGGCAGCGATACCAACAGCCACCGCCCCGCGCTGATCCGCTCGCGCATGTCCGGCGCCCCCGGCTGGCAGAGCATGTTGCGAAGCGCGCGGTTCCCCAGCAGCGCCCGCAGCTTGTTCGAGAGGGGCGCGAGCGCATTCACCCTCGCCGGCTCGCTGAGCGTCTGCCACTGGCGCCAGAACACATCGAGCGCCACCGGGTCGCTTGCGCGGTAGCGGGAGCGCTCGCCGGGGTCGATCAGCAGCGTGAGCACGTCCGCCAACGTCGGTGGTGGCCCCGCCGGGTCGCGGCCGACCAGCAGCGTCGTCAGTGCGGAGCGCAGGATGTCCTCGGTCCTCGGCCCCCAAAACCGCGCGAACAGCCTGGCGAAAATCCCGCAGATCGCCTGCGCCTGCGCGTCGCCCTCACCCGCCGGGCACGCCAGCAGATTCAACGCCGGCGGATACGCCTGGTCGCCGAGGTCGAGCAGGTCAACATCCCCCTGGTGCTCGCGCGGTACGCGGGCGAGGATGTTCTCGGTCAGCTCGCCGGTGGGGTCGAGCACGATCCCGCCCATCCCCGCGCGGATCGCCTCCAGCGTCATGTTCAACAACAGGGTGCTCTTACCGCAGCCGGTCGGCCCGAGAACATGTGTGTGCTGCAAGAGCGCCTTCGGTTCGACCCTTACCTCGCGGTCAAACCCGGCGTGGTCGCTGCGCCCCAACAGCAGGCCACGGGAGGGCGCCTGTGCGACCGGCGCGACCCTGCGCGACGGTGCCTCACTGAATGACAGCGGCGCCGTGCCGCTTTCCTCGGGGACCGGGATCAGCGCCGCGGCCTCAGCGCTGCCCAACAACAGCCGTGGCCTGACGGGCGGCAAACACTGTTTGAGCCGTGTGGCGCAGAATGGTTCCCAGGCGCGGCGCAGCCCGCCGAGTTCGCGGTACTGGCCGAGCGCGGCAAGCAGCCCACCCAGCCGGCCGCGCGCCCGCCGCCGCCCGATCGCCCACCCGCCGACCCGCAGCGTCCCGGCCAACAACGGTGTGCTTGCCTTCGCGTCGATCGCGCGGGCGCGCTCCAGCGAGAACGGGTCCGCCGCGCGTGTCGGTGCCGGGCGGCTCGTCGGGTGCGGCGAGGACGTGAACATGTCAAGCATCTCACCCAAAAACGAGAAGACCGCCTGAAGCACGCGCAGTGAAGCACTCGGCTCAAGCCCACGACCCGAGCGCAGCCGCCCGGCCTGGCCCCGTGCTTTCGCGCTCGCTGAGCGCGGCGGGGCCTGCAACACAAGCTGCACGATGCCGCCCTCGCTGGCTTCCTGCGCGCGCAGCGACGCCAAGAGCTGACCGGCGGGGTCCACGCCGTGATCCACGCGCAACGGCAAAAACCGCGAGCCGACCGCCGCGAGGCTCGCAACCCGCAGCCGCACCACCCGGCCACCACCACCAATGGCGGGCGCCTCGCCCTCCGGTGCGACTGTGACACTCCCGAGTGCCTGCTCGATCGACGCGCGGACCTGCGCCGGGGATAGCCCACCGGAAACGAACACTTCACACGTCGCGCAGTCCTCCAGCGATGACACCGACAGCGCGACCCACGGCGAGGCACCAACCCACCGCCGCGGCAGTCCGCCCGCGAGCGTCCGCGTGAACGCCTCAAGCGCCGCACGCGAGACCTGCTCGCCAAGGCGAAGCTCCCAACGGCTCCCCGCCGCCGCCAGGCGATGCCGGCCCCACAGGCGCCCTGCGAGCACCGCAAGCCAGCCGGCCGCGACAACCCCCGCCGGCAGCCACAGCCGGCCGAGCAGATAGCCCGCCCCACCGAGCAGCCATCCCACCGAGAAGTGCGAGAACGAGAGGGATTCGATCGCGCGGACGTACCACGCGCCGCCCGGCCCAGCCGCAGCGTGCCCGACATGGTGCGCAGCGTGCGCGAGCGCATGACGATGATGGTGGTGGTGTACGTGGTGGCCTCTCATGGTGCGCTTGGCTCTCCTCTTACAAATGAAGTTGACGCTCGGCCGCTCGGTGCCTTTGCCGGCAACTAAGGAAGGTCCATCTCGGGGCCTTCACGGGACAGCCGGCGGCAAAAGAATCCGCGCGCCGCGCTGCGCGCCCGGTCGCCGCCCTGGCAACCGAGAAAGGTCCAAAACGGCCCCGTTGTGTGACAAACCCGCACCCGCGCCGCACCCCCGATCGGGCCGCATAGCTGTACGCAATCCGGGTAGGCCACAAGCAGCGGTGCATAACCACAGCGACATGCAGCCCAGCCGCGACGGGTGGCCCCGGCCTCCCGCCCTGCCAGCGCTGGACTTGCTGGCCGACCACATGCGCCAGCGAATCGTCTGGGCACTCGCGCACCAGCCCCGCACTCCCACCCGGCTCGCCCACGCCCTCGGATGCAGCCAACCGCTCGTCAGCAAGCACCTTCGCATCCTGCGCGCCGCCGGCCTCGTGGAAAGCCGCCGCCATCCCCGCGACCACCGCGTTCACATCTACGACATCCGCCGCGAGCCCTTCAACAACATCGAGAACTGGCTCGACACCATCCAACGCAACTACCGGCGCCGCCACCCAACCCCAACTGACCCCTACATCTGGAACTGACCTCATGCGACCGACGCTACCCAGCGCCCGCCACAACACAAAGCTGGATTACCGGGGTTTATCGGGGGATGTCGGTCTAGTCAGACGATTTTAACTCCCTTACGGAAACGTGGGTCGCCGGGCACCAATCCCACCCTGACGGATCGACGACGTTGATCGGTTCGTCGGTGACCGATCCTCGTCGCTTCCAGTCTTCCCCACGCTCAGTCACCAAGCGCGCGTTGTGATTTCTTGAGCACCGCCCAACACAACCAGCACCGCCGCCGAACCACGATCATCGCTCGCGGCGTAGTGGCTTGTCGAGAGGCTTACGATCCTCCGTCTCGATCGACTCGGCAAACGCGACAAGACGAGACAGGGGCCACGCCAAAGCCCGCGCTATCCCGTCTACGGTCCCATAGGCGGGGTTGGTATGGCCATTCTCGATGTGGGAGACCCACCCTTGGTCGTAGCCAAGCTCCAAGCCGAGGTCCTGCTGGGATATGCCAACCTCTTCGCGGCGCAGTCGAATCGCGCGGCCGAGCGCAACTTGAGGATCCTTGGCGATGTTGGGCACACCTGGAACCCTCGGTGTTGACAACGCTCAGCGCCATGTGGTACGTTCCATATCGATGTCTGGTTCCATCTCCCGGCTCGGACGGGCTCTGCCGGGCGGATCGCGCTTAGCCCTACACCTAGCGCAAGTATCTCAACATCCCTTCGAGGTTGGCAGGTCAGCGCCGATGCGGACGCCTCCCGGCGTGAGTGCCGACGCAACGGTCGGGCCAAAAGTTGCCGCAACTATTAGCCGCAGCCCGGGTTGTCGCTCTACATGTGGCTGGGACGGTTGCGGTCCGTTGAAAGCCGCAAGTACCTTCTATCAATGGACGAGCGATGGGAGTAACTAGAGCTATGAGCGCTTTTCTCTCTAGAAACAGATTGGCGGCAATATCCCGGCGAAGCGGGCAGATCGCTTGCCTCGTGATGGCGGTCGTCTTCGCCGAGGGTTTGGTGCTCGGTCTGCCGACCTCTGCGCCAGCATCAGCCCCGCTGGCATTCACACAGCCGGAAGTATTCATCCCGAGTGCGAGCACCGCAATTATCAGCGCTTCTATTAACGCTATGGGCGAAACGACGCGCTATTGGGCTGATTACGCGCGCGCCAGCGGGGGCTCAGAAGCAGAATCAAAATGGTGTGCGAGCCGAGGCGCGAATGGCTCGTCAAGCACTACGTTGGAATCGAAAGCAACAGAGACACCCAGCTTCACAAACGGCGAACCTGACTCGGTGCAGGTCGAATTGACCGCTCTTATCCCGGGAGCAAGCTATTGCGCCGAGGTGGTAGCCGAAAATGGTTCCGCGATCGTCCAGGGCGGACAGGTGACATTCACGGCTGGTGCACCAACCGTCAGCACTGGTTACATGTACCCGACCGGTGTGACCACAGCAATCGTCTCCGGTGAAATCGATGGAGCGGCCCAGACTACGCACTATTGGGTCGCCTATGCCCAGGCCAGCAAGGGCTCGGAAGCAGAATCAAAATGGTGCGAAAGCAACGGCTTGGAGGGCTCGCCATTAACCACAATACCTAATGCGTTGGGCGTCACCGATGGGTACCGCCATAGGGTCTCGGTCGAACTGACGGGGCTTATCGTTGGGGCGCACTACTGCGTTGAGCTGGTAGGCGAAAATAATACCGCGACAGTGCACGGGGTACAAGGGGGACTCACGGCGAGCCTACCTGATGTGCTTACGCAAATCGGCTCGCCTTTTGCCCTAGTTGGCACAACGACGGCGACGATTCATGGCTCCGTTGATCCGGCTGGGCAGGAAACCGAATTCTGGGGCGAATATGCTTCGGCGCATTCAGAATGGTGTGCCAGCCACGGCTCCGAGGGCTCGCCCGAAGGATGGACTTCCCGAAAGATGCTTGAACCCAATAGCAACGAAATGAAGGCCTATGGTCTTTTTAGCATGTTCTCGGTCACCTTCACCGGGCTGCATCCTAACAGTGAATATTGTGCGGATGTACTCTCCAAGAATGGCTCTGGAATTTCAGCGGGCTCTCAGACAACGTTTACAACCACAGCGGTGTACAGCCTAGACGTATCTGTGGTCGGGACGGGCACGGGCACTGTCAACGGATCGGGCATCTCCTGCCCTGGCCTGTGCTCGAACGGCTATCCAGCATGGAGCAGGGTTATCCTGGCCGCTACGCCGGCCGCCGGGTCCATATTCACAGGTTGGAGTGGCGCCTGCGCGGGTACAGGTGAGTGCAATCTGTTACTGAGCGAAGATGAGCACGTCATAGCGCACTTCACAGCTAGCGAGACGCCGCGCACTGTCAACCACTGTACCGCCTCACCAAGTGGTAATGGTATCACTCAGTCCACACGAATTGTGGTCAAAGGGCGTAGGAGGGTCAAGATCCATGTCGGTCAGCTAATAGTCAGCGTTCGGTGCATTCAAACCGCTCGTGTGAGGTTGAGCGGCACCATCGCCTTTACGCTAAATGGAAAAAGGCACGTACGTAAATCACACACAGAGAAGTTTAAGCTGATGCCGACAATGGCATCGGTACGCGCCGGGACGCCGAGACGCATCGAGCTGCAGATACCTTTCTCGACCCTTGATCGTCGGCGATATGGGGCTAGTATAATACTAACCCTCGCCGCGCATAATGAAAATGGCACAAACCAAACCACTACCACTTTGAGGCTCCCTCAATTTGGCAGGCACGGTTAATTACGCGACCATTGCTTCCCCCATTTCCCCTTTATTTCCTTGCAAAAGAAAAGGAGAAGTAAAAAATGAGACACACGAGTGTGCTGTTGAGTGGTGTCCTGGGCCTTTTGCTCACCGTCGGTCTTGCGGTAACGACCTCGACAGCTCTTGCAGATATTGGGCCGTACGCAACAGTTTATAATAGTAAAGGTGAAGTAGTAGGAAAATGGGGAGCCTCTTATGGTGCCGAACCGGGAAGTCAAATCCAGCTCGCAGAGAACTACGCTGAGTGTGGGAAAACCTCCCCGTGCTCAAGCTTCCCGGAAAAACCAATGTATCCCAAGGTTATTCTAGAACCTGGTGTTTTTCACATTCTAACGCCATATGGAAGTAAACACCCGGTGGGCGGGACAAAACAGCCGGTAGGGCCGTGGTGCGAGGGTATCTTCGCGTATTCCGGCGTAATACTAGAAGGTTCATCGACATCAGGTGGAAGTGTAATAGGAAATGATGTCACCGAAACAAAGCCTTGTGGAGCTAACCCCAGCTTGGGTTCGCTAAGCTCCGTAGTCTACGTCGGGGCCAACCCGGAACAGCTTGAATCCGTTGGTAGCGCGCTAAAAATCTCATCATTGGTGATTCTGTCAGATCCGCCTAGTGAATCGGGACCAAGAGCCGAATATGGCCTATTTGCTAGTAATATCAGCGGGCCTAATCTATCAGTGGGGAGGATCACAGAGACCGAAGCTTCGCAGGCGGGTATACTGGTAGGAAATGAAGCACATCCAGTCATCGGTACGGAATCGTCACCGGCACAAATAGTGAATAACAAGGTGGAAAAATCACGTAACGAAGGCATTGTGCTGGAGGGCAAACATATGACGGTCGCGGACGATACCGTGACCGAAACGGCAGCTCATGGCATTGCGACGTATGGACCCAGTTCGGAATACATTGAGATTGAACACAATACTATCTCGGGAAGTTCCTGGGGCGTGTCTCTTGATGGAAGTGAAAGCTCTTCCAGTATAGGCAAGGATAACTCGGTGTACGACAACACCATCGAAGACACATGTGTAGGCACGGTTCTGTACAGGCAGATTGATACCGACATCGCCGGAAACCACGTAGCAGACCCATATACAGGCTGGAAGCCTACAGGCTACGACCAGGGTTGTCCAGAATTCGGGTCAACAGTCGGCGTTGCGATTGTCAGCTCGTATGATAATTTTGTTTGGAGCAATCAGCTACTTTACTTTGAAGAGGGAGTTTGGCTATACGACGGGGGCAACAGTCCGGGCGGCGTCGGGACTCACTGGAACTATATAGGTCGTGTTCCGGACTGGGGGCAGCCGTGGCCCTGGCCAGTAGAGGGGAATTGGATCGAACATCCGGTGTTCGGGTTTGTGGCCTCCAGTTACCGTGAACGTCCTACAGCGGTCTCGGAAAACGAATTTGTGGGAAATGCCATCGACAATGACTCGCGGGGCTTTTGGTATTTTGAACCCGGAGCGAGCGAGATCACGAGCGAAAACACATAACCAGATAACTTCGTGTCCCGGCGCACTAGCAAATGTGCGCCGGGACATTTGGCTTGGCACCGAGGGTCCAGACACTACAGGTGCGCGACCCGCTCCTCCAGTGATAATCTCGACCGCCGCAAGGTCTCCGCCACAATAGTCGATATACGTGCTCAACCGCTCCGGAACGGTCCGGGTGCAGTCCCCTTTCAGGGGGGCAGGCCAAGCCGCCGGGGTTTCGTCCCGACTGGACGCGGCGGTCTTGGCGTGAGTGGTCCTGACCCACCAACGGGGCCGCTCAGTCCGCACTGGTCTCAGCGCTACGGCTCGACAGGCTTCTGCGCAGCATCGTTGAGCTACATCCGGCTGCCAGCAAACCGCGCAGAGTTGGTCCGTGTTGACTTCGGTTGGCTCAGTTCGATCAGGTCGCAGCGCCGGCAGGACGCGGAACCGGCTATTGCGCGGCCAGCCGCATCCAGTGGCCCCGCTCAGGCACCGAGACTGCCACGAGTTTCGCCACGAGCCGGGGGTTTTGCCGCTGTATCTGGCTTACCTAAGCCACTTCCGTCAGCTCCGGGACAGGGACTCGAACTGTGGGCAGCGGATCGCGCAATCCCTGTGTCAGAGCCAAATATGGCTCCAGTGCAGGCGAAACGTCCGATCGCTCATCCGGCCGAGTCCGGCTGAATCCGCCCGAATCAGTACACGACTGGCCCAAGATTGGCCCGAGCTTTCACCCCACGAGCCTGAGCGCCGGACGCTTCCCGTCGCCTGCCAGATAGGCGTTCGCGGCAGCCGCCGCCTCGTCCAGGCCGCCGGGCATCAGGTGGCCGTAGGTGTCGAACGTCATGGCGATCGTCGCGTGGCCCATGATGACGCTCAGCGCCTTCGCGTTCACGCCCGCGGCGATCAGCAGCGACGCGCAGGTGTGCCGCGCCTCATGCAGCGTGATCGGCTGCTGTGCGTCGTCTCGCACCTTGGCGAGGATCGTCCTCGGACCATCCGCTTCCTCGTTCGGGACTTCCTGCCAGCCCCACGCCACGAGCGCGTTCCGCCGGATGGTTTCCGGGTTGAAGGGCTCGGCGGCGGTCCTGCCGAACACCAGCGCGTCGCTAGAGCCTTCGGTGCGGAGCTTGTGCGCGGCCAGCTCCCCCGCGAGCGGCTCGAGGATCGGCACCCGCCGGTTGCCCGCAGCACTCTTCACCGGCTGCTCGCGCTCGATCGCATCCCAGCCCCGCGAGACGTGGATCACGCGGGCCGCCAGGTCGACGTCGCCCCAGCGCAGCGCACGCAGCTCCCCGCGCCGCAAGCCGGCGTAGAACGCGCACGCCCACAGTGCCCGCTCGCCCTCGGCGATAGCAGCGATGAGCGCCGCCGCCTCGATAGGGTCGGCGATCCGCTCCCGCCGACCGTCGGGCCGGCGTAGCTCAAGCCGCTCGGTCGGGTCGGCCGTGACCTCTTCGTCGCGGATCGCACGCCGGTAGATGACGCGCAGCGGGTCAAGCGTGTTCTGCACGGTGCTCGCGCTCAGCCCTTCGCTCGTCAGCCGGTTGGCGAGCTTCTGCACGTCGCGGCGCTCGACATCCGACAGGCGCATGCCGCCCAGCGTCGGCAGTAGACGTTTGTTGAGCCCGACGCTGTAGCCCCGGAGCGTCGCGGGCTTGTAGCGGGTGCCCGATGCCGTCGGGATAGAGCCGTCGCGGGCGCCGGCCATGAACGCCTCGGCGGCCTGCCGGACGGTCATGGACGTGGGCGCACGGAGCTTGCCCTTGTTCGCCGCGGCGAGCTTATCCGCCCGCCAGACCTTCGCCGCCGCCTGCGTCGGGAACGTCTTGCGCAGCTTGCAGTCGTCGCGCTTCGAGTAGACCTCGGCACGCCACGGACAGTCGCAGCGACCCTTGCCGTTGCATCCGTTGCCGTGGCGTTGACGCACTCCGGTGGCCATCAGCAATCACCTCCAGACGATGCCGCGGTGTACGGTGCCGATTGCATGGGAGCTGAACCTCCTGTGTCATGCCCCCGGCCGCGACCACGGTGCGGGGGCGCTTTGCAGATAGCTCGACACGCTACTCCCCCACACCGACGCTTTCGGCGTGCCGGTCAAGCCAAGCCTGCAGCTCGCTGACCGGGATCAGCTTGCGGCGCCCAACACGCACGAGGCGCACGTCGGGCTCGATATGCGCGCGCCAAGTGTCCCACGACACGCCCAGCGCTTCGCATGCCTGCTCGACGCTGAGGGCGAGGGCGGCCGCGCTCTGCTTCCGGTCCGCAAGGGTGACTGCCGTACGTGGGGATATTGGGGCCATCGCGGTTACAGACCCCAACCTGCACGGACCGGCCAAGAGATTGCGTGAAGAACCGGCGCGGGCGCGACATTGGCGCGCACATCTCAAACGCCCTCGAAGGGCAAAGCCGCGCGGCAGGCCACAAGCCCCTGACACCTGCGCTTCGCTCGGTCAGTCGCCCGCACCACCAACGAGTCATCCCACCACGAAGCGCTCGACGCGACCCCGACGGTCGACGCGTCTGGCTGCGCCACCACGCGCGCCTCGGCACGACAAAAAGCCCGTACAGACAACATGCACGGCTGTGCCGTGGCACAGCGAGCGCTGTGCGAATTGCTTGGCCGGTTCGGCGCGTTGAGGGTCATCACCCATGTGATGACTGCGGCGAGCATAGGTGCGTCTCGGGGCGGTGGGTACGCGCGCTACCTGGAGAGCAAGACGGTGGAGCCCGAGCGCGGGGACTACTACCTGACACCCGATGGGGAGATGGCGCAGGCCCCCGGCCGCTGGCTGGCCGATGCCGAGACCCTGGAGAGGCTCGGGGTTCAGGCCGGCGGGCCGGTGGATGGCGCTGACTTCATCGCGCTGATCGAGGGCCATCACCCAGGCACCGGCCGGTGGCTTCGTCCGGAGGGCGCCGGCGGCGGCCGGGGCGGCGGGATCGACGTGACGTTCAGCGCACCGAAGTCCGTCTCGACCGTATGGGCGCTCGGCGACCCGTGGCAGCGCGAGCAGATCGAGCAGGCCCATGCCAGGGCGGTCGAGCAGACCATCCACCATCTGCGAGAGCAGGTGCCCGTCGTGCGGCGTCGCTACAGCGGCCAGGTCGTGGAAGAGCACGCCAAGGACGTGATCGCCACCGAGTACCGACACACCACCGCCCGCGGAGTCCAGGGCGCCCAGGCCCCAGACCCGCAGCTGCACAGTCATGTCGTGATCACCGGCGCTGTCCGCGAGGACGACCGGATTGTGGCGGTCGCGTCGCGGCCGATCTTCCGCTCAGCACGGGAGATGGGCGCGTTTTACCGCACCGCGCTCGCCGACGAGCTCGTGCGGGAGGGATACACGATCGAGCAGGGCACCGGCAAGGATGGCCGGTACTTCGAGATCGCCGGTGTCCCCCACGAGCTTTGCCAGGCGTTCTCCGGTCGCTCCCGTGAGGTCGCACGCGCCGCGGAGCGCTTTCGTGCCCGCTACGGCCGGGCACCCGAACGCGGCGAGCTTCGTAACCTCGCGCTCGAGAACCGCCGGTCCAAGGAGCTGACCACACGCTCTGACCTACAACGAGTGTGGACACAGACCGCTCGCGATCACGGATTCGGCCCGGATGAGGCGGTGCGACTGATCGGTGCATCCGAGCGGCCAATGGCCGAGCGCGCGATCGAGGATCGTGTCGAGGCGAAGCTGACCGAGCAGCACGCCGTCTTCCAGGAGCGCGACCTGCGCGCGATCGTGCTGGAGCAGGCCGCCGGGGAGATGGCGCCGGATCAGGCGCTTGCCGTCGCCCGGGAGATGGTCCGCGACCGGCGCGTGCTCACGCTGGAGGGCGGACGCATGACCACCCTCGCGGTTTGCGCGCAGGAGCAGGCGATCGAGCGCCGCGCCGCACAGCTCGCCCAACCCGCAGGCCGAGACGTCGGCCACGTCGCACGCGATAACGCTGCGCGTGAGGCAGCCGAGCGCATCGGCGGACCGCTCAGCCCCGAGCAACACCACGCGCTCGCAGTCCTCACTGGTCCTGAGCGCGCCGCGGTCCTCGTCGGGCCGGCGGGGACCGGCAAGGGTGTGGTGATCGACGCCGCCGCCCGTGCGGAGCAGTACGCCGGGCTGGAGACGATCGGGGTCGCGGTGTCCGGGTCCACCGCAGAGCGGCTCGGCGCGGACAGCCCTGCGCTCGCCGGGCAGACACTCACTCTGGACTCGCTGGTAGCCCGCGCGAACACGGGGGCCATCCACGTCGGCAGGGACACAACAGTAATCCTGGACGAGGCGGGGATGGTCGACCACAAGCGCCTCGACGCGCTGACCGGGCTGGTGGAGCGCTCCGGGGCGAAGCTGATCGCTGTCGGCGACGGCAAGCAGCTCCCCTCGATCGGCCCCGGCGGCATGTTCGACCGGCTCACCGGCCACGCACCCAGCGCCGAGCTCGCAGACATCCACCGGACCAAGGACCCCGCCGACCAGCGCGCATGGCAAGCACTACGCGCAGGAGAACCCGAGCGCGCGATGGCGCATTACGTCTCACGCGGCGAGCTTCACCTCTCCGATACCCGCGACCAGGCGGCAGAGCAAGCCGTACAAACATGGGCCACCCTCACGGAGGGGCGCGATATCCGCGAGGTCGCGTTGATCGCCGACGCCTCCAACCAGGAGATCGACCGGCTCAACGCCCGCGCCCAACACCTACGCGCACAGCGCGGCGAACTCGGACACCACGAGACCCCGCTACCCGGCGTCCACTACGGCCTACGCGAAGGCGACCTCATCGCCTTCACCGCGCAGCATCGCCCGCGGGGGCAGCCGCGAGTCGAGAACGGCACCCGTGGACAGGTCAGCGCCATCCACGAGCGAGGCGTGACCGTCACCCTCGACGGATCGCAGCGCAGAGTCCAGCTCGCCGGCGAGGACGTGGAGTCGCTGAGGCTCGCGTACGCGCAGCATGTCTACCGCCAACAGGGCGCGACCGTCGCGCGCTCCGTCGTGCTCACCGGCGGCTGGCAGACCAGCAAGGAGACCGCCTACGTGGAGGCAACCCGCGCCCGACACGGCACCGACTGGTACATCGCCCGCGAGGACCTCGGCGAGGAAGGACAAGACGCCGCACGCATCACGCGCCTCGCCCAACAGATGTGCAACAGCCGCACCAAGACCCCATCGCTCGCGCACCCCGAACTACCCGACCCCGAATACGGCCGCGGCTACACGCGCCCGATCGCACCCTGCCGCCGCAGCCGGATACCAGGGATCGCCCGCGCCATCAACCGCATCGCCCAACCACCAGCACCCGAGCGAACACGATGAGCCACAAGCTGGACCCGGTGCGCTCGATCTACGCCGCCTGGGGACGCTGTCAAGTAAAGGCAGTACGGGAACCCGGTACCGCCTAAGTGGTCTGGCTCGCAAGTTCGCGCACCTATCTGGCGTGCCGGACGCGCTCGCTCTTTCGTCGAGGATCGGGCCTGGCGAGCGACGGGGTGAGCGCTTCCGCAACGCCCGGTGGGAGCGAGCGTGAACCGATCGTTAGTCGGCGCACTCGGAAGTCCGCAAAGCGGGCCCGCGATTGATCATGGGGCTGAGTCGTGTTGACTCACAAGCCTCTTGAGCTCGGCGCATTTGACCGCGAACTGCTCGATCAGTCCCTCGATCTCCTCGCGGACGTGGGCAATCTCCGGTGAGTCCTCCGCTGACTTTCGCGGATGTTGATCGAGCCACGCGCGGATGCGCCCCTCCCGCTCTGCGAATAAGGCGTCGTCGGGCGTCTTTCTCCGCAAGAACCCGTGCCACGACTCCTCGCGCTTCTCGTCGCCGTTACAGCTTCCGCAGGCGAGGACCAGATTGCCGAGATCGTTTCCGCCATCAGGGTTCGCGTGATCGACGTGACCCTCGCGCCGGTCGCGGCTCAGCCCTTTCCCGCAGTACGCACACTGAGCGTCGAAGTGCTCCCATAGAGCATTGACGTCGCGGGGTCCTGGGTCGAGGATCTCCTCGACGGTCCTGCGCATCCGATTCTTCGCCTGTGGCACCGTGTACTTCCGCCTCTGCCGTTGTGGCGTCACTAGCAATCCCTGCGGGTTCGGGCGAGAGTCTCGCCGCATGCCGGCACGCGCTTCGAGTATCCGCTCTCGAAGGCGGAGAGCGTCCGCGCTGCCCGGCGGCCCGGCATACCCGGACTGCCAGGAGACGACCACCCACTGGCCGGATGGCAGCGCGAACGCGACGGCCGCGCGCGAGGCGACCGAGCTGCCGAGGTCGACACCGTCACGTCCCCAGCGCCCAACCTCCGGCAGGCCCAGGGCATCGCACACCCCCAGCCACGGCTTGCCGAACGCGAAGACGAGCTCGACCGAGATGTCGGCCAGCGGCTGCCAGACGAAGGTCTCGATGATGTCAGCGGGCGGCACGATCGACGCCGTCACCCGCTTGGAGTGCCAGGGGTAGAGCTCGAGCGTGAGTAGCTGGTCTGCGGCGAACTCGTCGTCCTGAAGCCACTCGCGCGCGAAGCGCAGCCGGCTCGAGGCATAACGGTTGCTTCGATTGACCCGCAACCACTCCTCGCCGAGGTAGGGGGAGGTGGCAGCCCACGCCGAGTACGAGCCGCGTTCGCGGATCTCACGGGCGAAGATGCCACTGCGTGCCTGGAAGTCGGGGCATGCCTGGCCCGGGTTCAAGCCCAGGGTCACCATGCGCGGCGTTCCGCGCAGATCGCCAACGTAGGGCTCGGCGAACGCCTCACGAGTGACCTTCCCCTCTCCGCGTCCCTTATAGCTCGCGTACCAGCGTGGGAGTGGGTCGGGCTGCGGATCTTCACCGGCCAGCCAAGCGGCGGTCAGCTCGTCCCAGAAATCAGCGACGCGGCCCTGGGCGCTCGCCATCCGAAGCCGCCTACCGCCACCACGACTCGCGCATGGCGTCAGCATAGTCATCGCGCCGTCCGTACGAGACTGATGGCTCCCTACCGGGTTGGGCACAAAGCAAGGGTCCTCGCGGCGCTCTGGCTCGCCGTCGAGCGATCTAGCACGCCGCCGTTACATCACCGTCTCCGACGATGTAGACGTCCCATGGCCTGCACCGTTGTCCTGTCATTTACCACTCACCCATACGAGGCCTCCCAACGTCTGGCACTCGAAGCTACCGTTGGGCCCGCGTATAGGCTCACCTTCTTCGTTGAAAAGCACTAGCTTGTCGCCGGGACCTTGTTCAGCGCAGTTGTTCTCGGCGGTTTCGAGTTCTTCTCTGTCCTTCGCCTCAGCTTTCTGCCGATGCTGTTCCGCTTCGTACTGTTCTTTCTCCCGCGCTTCGTGCCACGTACGTGCACATTCGGCCATATTCTCTGTCAAACCGAGATCCACAACCACTCGTGTTGGAACATCTTCGCACGGACCTTCTCCTTCACCATAGACCAACTTGACCCTCCAGATGCCGGGACGATCCTGGCCGTTATGGTGGAAGATCACCGTGTCACCACAGTGCCCGCCGAGCCACGCCGATGCCCAGCCGGTTTCGACGGTCGAAACCCGTTGCTTTGTCGATCGGCATTTAGCGTAAGGGTGCCAGTACTGCCGCACCGCCCGTGCCATTGACGATCGTTCGTGCGCCGTAGCGGGACGGGCGCCTAGCGCCGTTGCCGTAACTCCGGCAAAAGCCGCAACCGTCGCCGCTGTCAGGATGGTGCGCTTCAGGCACGCATTGTACCGCCACCATGGTGCATCACAGGCGGCCACTGCGGCCGCGTACCACACCCACCTGCAGAGCGATGGTCTTTGGTTTCTGGCGATCGGTGCGCCGTCGAGAACAGACACATCCATTCCGTCATCTCCTCTGACAGGGCGCGGATTATGCTGCGTGAACCACAACCGGCGGGGCGCTGTCCGCCTCGGCCGTCGGGATCAAGTGGTACTGCACGACGAAGCCGAGGCTCTCCGCGTAGCGATCGACGGTCGATACCTTCGCGTCGGCCGCCGTGCTCTCCAAGCGCGCGACGAAAGACTGCGAGGTCTCCATCGCCGCGGCGATCGAGGTCTGCGAGCGCTTCTGCTCCTCACGCTGCCCGGCCAGAGCACGCAGCAGCTCACGCCGCCGGCGAGCGGCGTCCAGCAGCCGCGGAAACTCGGGGTTTCGCGCGGCGCGCTTGTCGATCATCTTGTCTAGGAAGTCGCGCTCGGGCATGGGCCTTGCCTACTCTCTGAATGGGCATTGATACCTACAGCGGTATCTCTTTTGAGAGATAAGAGTAGCACCTCTCACTGATGTAGCGGGTGCCTGCCGCGCGCAACGCGCTTCTGATCCCCACGCCGCCGCCAATCCGCAAGACGTCTCTTCGCCAGCTCGATAGTGGCCGGGGGCGTCTTCTGCGTCTTCTTGTTGAACCCGTCCAATGCCAGCAGGATCTGTCCGCGGCTGCCTTCCTCCGCAAGCAGGATGCGGTAGATGACCCGATCGCCGTCCACTCTGACCTCCCAGATGTCGCCCTCGAGATGACGGGCGGCTCGCAGGCCCCGATCGCGAACCTCCTCCATGCCCGCAAGCACGGCCGCCGCATCGGAATCGGAGAGCTTGTCGATGAACCCTTCGACCGGACTACGACCCGATGGGGTCTTGTAGTCGCGCCAGCGCCGCCGAATCGGAGGCGGCCCACCGGCAGCAGAGTCGGTCTTCTCCCTGGAACGCTTCGCTGGAGTCATCGAACGAGCTTATGCAGCGCCTCGGACCGAGCACTCTTGGTCAGCAGGACTGGCCCAAATCTTGGCCCGAGCGACCCCCTGAAACGCGAAACGCCCCGTAAACACGGGGCGCAAGCGAACTCCGGGACAGGGAGTCGAACCCCAAATTCGTGCTCCAGAGGCACGCGTGTTACCGATTACACCATCCCGGATCGGGGGCCAAGGATAGTGGATGGGCGGGTCGGCGCCCCCGCGGCGTAAGCGCCCAACCGATGGTCGCCGAGGACCGCGGACGGCCGCACCCTACCCCTCGGGCAAGCCCCCATTGGGCGCGAAGAACTCGGTGATCGAGCCCTCCAGGCCGGGGTCGAGCACGAGCAGGACCTCGTCGCCAGCGTCGATCACGGTGTCGGCCTTGGGGACGAAGCCGGCGCCGCCGCGCAGGACGGAGATGATCAGCGAGCCTTCGGGTAGCTCGATGTCGGCGACACGTTTACCGACGGCGGGTGCTCCGGCGATCACCTCCAGCTCGATGATCTCCAAGCGCTCCTCTTCCAGGGCGAGCAGGTGGACGAGGCCATAACGCGGTACCTCGTGCTCGATCAGGCGCAGGATCAGATCGGTGGCGGAGACGGCGGGCTGGATACCCAGCAGCTTGAAGTGCTCGTGGTTGCGGGGGTTGTTGACGCGGGCGATGATGCGGTCGCAGAGGTACTTCTCCTTGGCGACCTGACAGACCAGCATGTTGTCCTCGTCGTCGCCGGTGACGGCGATCACGAGGTCGGCGCGCTGGATGCCGGCGCGCTCCAGCACCCACAGCTCGGTGGCGTCGCCGTATTGGGCGGCGTGCTCGAACTCCTCCTCGATCGAGAGATAGCGGGGACGGGCGGACTCGATCAGCGTCACCTCCTGGTCCTTGGCGATCAGCTCGCGGGCGAGGTTGCGCCCGACCTTTCCCGCTCCGACGATGATCGCGTACATAGTTAGGCGGCGTGCCCGGCGGTGAGTGGTTGGGCGGCGTACACCACAGTGAGGCTAGCCGGCGTGCTCGACGGTGAGGGCGCGCTCGAACATCTCGATCGCGTGCTGAGTGGGAGAGATCGTGTGCAAGCCCAGTTCGCCATACCAGCCGGCGCGCGCGGGGTCCATTACGCGAGCGATCACCTTTGGCACCTCGAAGCGCTTCTGGGCGATCTGGGCGATGATCAGGTTGGTGTTGTCGCCGTCGGTTGAGGCGATGAACACGTCGGCACGCTCGACGCCGGCTTGCAGCAGCGCTTCGACCTCCAAAGCGGTGCCGACTGTGAACAGCCCGCCGGCCTCCTCCCAGCTGGTGGCTTGCCCCGCGTTGAGGCGCTCGTGCGAGAGCGGGTCCTCGTCCAGCACCGACACCTCGTGGCCGGCGGCGAGCGCGGAGCGGGCGACGGCCGAGCCTACGCGCCCGGCGCCGACGATCAGGACGAACATGAGGCGCACTTTAGAGGGTGGCGCAGCCGGCCGCACGGCGGCCGGCTGGCTTCAACGGTGATTCGCCGCGCCGCAGGTGCGTGTCCCGGCTTCGGCTGAGCCGCTCTTGCTCCCTTACCCGGTGGGGGCTGCGGCGGTACGCTCGGACTCCGCCACCCGCGAGGCGTCGGCGACCGCGGCAGGCAGGGGCGGCGGAGCGGTGACGATCACGCGACAGGAGGCGCGGGCGACCACGTAGCGCACGATGTCCCCGGCGTAGCTCTCAAGCGCCCGGCGACCACCGAAGCGGGCGCCACCGCGGATCCGCGAGGGTGCTTCGGCGCCGAGCACGATCGCCTCGACGCCGCGGCGGCGGGCCTCTTCGACGATCGCCTGGCCGACGCTGCGGGCGCGCACGGTGGCGGTGGCGACCTGCACCCCGGCGTGCTCCTCGCCGAGCTCCTTGGCGTGCGCGAGCGCGGCGCGGGCGCGCTTGAAGTGCTCCTCGGGCAGGCGGGCGTCGAGCGTGAGCGCCATCGGCATCTGAAAGATCCACACGGCCTCGATCGTGGCGCTGTCGATCGCCGCCTCGTCGGTCGGCTCGCCCGCGACCAGAAGCGCCGCGGTGCGCACGATCTCATCGTCCAACGCTCCTCCGTGCAGGGGCACGAGGATCGAGCCGTAGTCGCGCGCGCGGGGCTGCTCGGGCCGCAGCACCTCGGGCGCGACGGTGAGGCGTTGCAGGGGCGAGCTTTCGTCGAGGCGGCGGTAGACGAGGTAGAGCACGAGGCCCGCCACCATCCACCCCAGCCCAACGTAACGGGCGGGCTGGTGGACGACCATCAAAGCGACCCAGCCGGCGCCGGATACCAGCGCGCCGAGTACCGCCGGCAGCGGCAGCGAGCCGCCCCCGATGCGCACCGACAGCGGTATGCGGAAGGGCCGGCGGCGGTGCGGCTCGCGGTAGCGCAAACGCACCACCGAGAGGTGGGCGATCGTGAACGACAAGACCGCTCCAAAAGCGTAGATGCCGACGAGGAAGTCGATGTCCTCAGGGATCACCAGCACCGCGGCGAGCAGGCCGGCGAGCAGGATCAGCACATAGGGGGTCGAGCGCCGCTGGTGCAGGCGCCCGAGGCCAGAGGGGATCTGGCGGTTGGTCGAGAGCGAGTAAGCCAGGCGCGAGAGCCCTAGCATCGCGGAGTTGGCGGCGGCGATCAGCGTAACGGCGACGACGGCGCCCATCGCGTAGCGCAGCACCTGGGCGAGCTCGTGCGGCCGCAGTCGCCCGACGAGCCCGATCACCGGGTCGTCGAGGTAGCGGTGGGCGAGCGCGGAGTAGCTGCCGTGGATCGGGAAGGCGGTAACGGCGAGCAGCGCCACGCCGACGTAGGCGAGCACAAGCACCGCGATCCCGCTGATCAAGAGGCGCCGCAAAGCCCGGCGGCTGGCGACCACCTCGCCGGCGAGCCCGGAGGCGTACTCGACGGAGGTGAACGCCATCGTCGTGATCGTCAACGCGAAGATCAACCCCGACCAGCTGGGGGCGCTGCCAAGGTGCACCGAGGCCCACAGCGTGTGGGGGTTGAAGTAGAGGATCAGCCCGAGCGCGATCACGAACAGCTCGAGCGCCAGAGCGCCGACGACGAGGATGCCGATCCGCAGACCGCGGCCGGAGGAGAGGCCGCGGATATTGGCGAGCACAACGTAGGCGATGATCGCGAGCGCCAGCAACAGCGCCTCGGTGTGGTGGCCGAGCGGCGCCCAGAACACCTTCAGATACTGCGTCGCCGTGTAGGCGGTGACGGCGATCAGGATCACGTAGTCGAGCAGGATCGCCCAGCCGGCGATGAACGAGACGAGCTCGTTGAAGGCGTAGCGGGCGAACACGGTGGAGCCGCCGGGCTCCTGGTGCAGCGAGGAGCCCTCGACGTAGGTGAGCGCGGTGAGGCCGAACAGCAACGCGGCGATCAGGAACACGACGGGGGTAAGCCCGAGCGCGTGATCGACGACCACGCCGAGCGAGAAAAACACGGCGGAGGCGAGCGAGGTGTAGACGATCCCGAACAGGATCGGGGAGCCGATCGTGCGGTCGAGTGTCGCCACCGACCAGGCGGTGAGACGCTCGCGCATCGGCTCCGTTGAGCCCTCGGGCTCCAGCCACTCCCAGTCGTTCATCTGCACTTGAGGTTATGAACTGGAGGCCGTCCGCCCGCCGCTACCCGCCGCGGGTGGACGAGCGGACGGGTGGGCGGACAGACAGGCAGGCGGCGGCTCCAGTCCAGCCGCCTCAGGTGATCAACGGAATGATCAGGATCGCCACGATGTTGGCGACCTTGATCATCGGGTTGATCGCAGGCCCGGCGGTGTCCTTGAAGGGGTCCCCGACGGTGTCGCCGGTTACCGAGGCGGCGTGGGCGTCGGAGCCCTTGCCGCCGAACGCGCCGTCCTCGATCAGCTTCTTGGCGTTGTCCCACGCGCCGCCGCCGGCGGTCATCATCACGGCGAAGAAGAAGCCGACGACGATCACGCCGATCAGCAGGCCGCCGAGCGCCTGTTGATCGATCAGCCCGACGATCAGCGTCAAGCCGATCGGCAGCAGCGACGGCAGGATCATCTCGCGCTGCGCGGTCTTGGTGACGATGTCCACGCACCTGGCGTAGTCGGGCTCTTCGCTGTAGTCCATGATCCCGGGGTGCTCGCGGAACTGGCGGCGCACCTCCTCGACGACCGCGCCCCCGGCGCGCCCGACGGCCTCGATCGACAGCGACGCGAACAGGCACACCATCAGCCCGCCGAGCAGCAGGCCGATCAGCACCGGCGGTTCGTTGATGCCGAAGGAGATGAAGTGACCGAGCTTGTTTTCGAGTTCTTTCTGGAAGCCCGCGAACAGCCCGACGGCCGCCAGCACGGCGGAGCCGATCGCGTAGCCCTTGGTCACCGCCTTGGTCGTGTTGCCGACCGCGTCCAACCGGTCGGTGACCTGGCGCACCTCCTCGGGCAGGTCGGCCATCTCGGCGATGCCACCGGCGTTGTCGGTGATCGGGCCGAACGCGTCGAGCGCCACGATCAGGCCCGTCAACGACAGCAGGCCCATGGCCGCGATGAGGATGCCGTAGATGCCGGTGACGCCACCGCCCGCAAGCTTCCACGAGCCAAGGATGCCGAGCACGATCACGAGCGCCGGCAGCGCCGTCGCCTGCAGCCCGGAGGAAAAGCCCTGGATGATGTTCGTCGCGTGGCCGGTGACCGACGCTTTCGCGGTCTTCTTCACCGGGGCAAAGCGGGTCGAGGTGTAGTATTCGGTTAGTCCGAATAGCAGCCCAGTGACGGCGATCCCGATCAGCGAGCACAGGTACAGGTGGCTCCAGCTAGGGGCGCTGGCGGTGTTGCCGGCCTTGAACGTGAGGTTGCGCATCAGCCAGTAGGTGATCGGCGCGAACGCCGCAGCGGCGATCACTCCCGAGACAACCAGGCCTTGCAGCAGCGCGCGCTCGACGTTGCCCGTGTTGGTGCGCACCGCGAACGTGCCGATGATCGAGGCGATGATCGCCACGCCACCGATCACGAGCGGGTACAGCGCGACCTGCGTGGACTGGTTGAACGTCAGCACGCCGAGCAGGATCACCGCGATCGCGGTCACCGCGTAGGTCTCGAACAGGTCCGCGGCCATGCCGGCGCAGTCGCCGACGTTATCGCCGACGTTATCGGCGATCGTGGCCGGGTTACGCGGGTCGTCCTCGGGGATGCCCGCCTCGACCTTGCCGACGAGGTCCGCGCCAACGTCCGCGGCCTTCGTGAAGATGCCGCCGCCGAGCCGCGCGAACACGGAGATCAGCGAACCGCCGAAGCCGAGGCCGACGAGCGCATCGACCGCCGTCTTGGGGCTGTCGTTGAAGAACGACGTCAGCGCGCCGTAGTAGCCCGAGACGCCGATCAGCGCGAGCCCGACGACGAGCAGGCCGGTGATCGCGCCGCCGCGGAACGCGACCTTGAGCGCCGGCGAGACGCCGCCCCTGGCGGCCTCCGCGACGCGCGCGTTGGAGCGCACCGACACGTTCATGCCGATGTAGCCGGTCGAGCCGGAGAGAAGTGCTCCGATCAGGAACCCGCACGCTACAGCGATGTTCTGGATGAAGATCAGCGCCACGAACACGACCACACCGACGCCGGCGATCGTCGTGTACTGCCGGTTCAGGTATGCGCGGGCGCCCTGCTGGACGGCCAGCGAGATGCTCTGCATCTTGTCGTTGCCCGGCGAGAGCGCGAGCAGGGATCGCGTGGTCACGAGGCCGTAGATCACGGCGCAGGCGGCACATACAAGGGCGACGACGACCCCGTGGTTCGTCAGGAAGCTGCTCAACAGAAATCCTCCGCGGTAAGTTGGCGTGCGGCGCGAGGGTCGCGCGCACCGTTGTCCACCTCCCGCCCGGATCGCCCTGTCGAGCGCCTACCCGGCGGAAAAGCGGGGGCAGTCTATCGCGCCACGCGGCAGAAGGCGTTCACACCTCAACGCCCCGGAACCCAAAGCCGTCCGCTGGACTCCGCCGGCCCCGGTCCGGGCTGCCCGGACTGCTTTGCGGGCGGCGGACCCTGCGGTGCTTTCGGAGGCTCAGGCGCTGGTGGGGGCGCCCCCTGGGATTCGCGCGCGTAGGCCATCTGCAGCTGCGAGAGCGCGTCGCGCAGCGGGCGCGCTTCCTGGGCGGCTCGGCGCTCGACCACGGGCATCAGCCCGCGTACGGCGTCGATTGCGTCGCGCACCTGCTCGAGGTCGCGCTCAGGATCGCTCTGCTGGGGATTCGCGGAGTCGCTCCCGCCCGCCCCGCCCACCAAGCCGAGGCGGCGGGCACCGATGTTGAGCAGCGAGACGGTCGCCTGCAACACCATGTCGGCGCTCGTGATGCGGCTCAGTTCGGCCTCGTAGGCCGCACGCAGCTCCTCTTCGCTCGGCGCCGCGCCGCCGGGCCCGCCGCCGCCAGGCCCCGCGGCGCCCCCCGGCCGCTCGACCCCTTCCTGCGTCCCCGGGGCGGCCTCTGCGGCCCCGCCCTGCTGTGCCTCCTGCGTGCTCACACCGCCACCTCCGCTGAGTAGGTTTGCCTGGTGTCCGCCACCGACGCCGCGAAAACCTCCTCGCGCGTGGCGCCGGCCTCGATCATCGCGCGCTGGCGCTGCGCGCCGTTGCGCTCGGGGAACGCCAGCTCGATGCCGAGCTCCCCGCGTACCGGGGCGGTCCAGCTTGCCAGCCGCTCGATCGCCGCGCGCGCCGGGTACTCCTCGTAGCGATCGAGGTCGATCAGCCGCCCATCGAGGCCGTGACGGATCGCCCGCCACATGTTCTCCTCCACCATCCGCGGCGCTGGGTCGGCGAAGGGAACGCCCTCGTCGACATCGCGCGCGGCCTGCGTCACGCAGGCGACGATCAGCCCCGCCAGCGCCTCCGACTCCGCGGCGGTGGCTTGCGCGTCGCAGATGCGCACCTCCACCGTGCCGAACGCGAAGTGCGGGCGCACCGACCACCACACCTGCGTGAACTCCACGATCGAGTTGGTAAGCGCCAGCAGCTCGATGTACTCGCGATAGGCTTCCCAGCCGCCGAACGCGTCGGGCACACCGCAGCGCGGGAAGCTACGGGTGAAGCTCTGCGTGCGCGCCGAATGCAACCCGGAGTCGCGGCCGTCGAGGTAAGGGGAGTTGGCGGAGATCGCCAGCAGCAGCGGCAACACCCCGCGCAAGCGGTCGCAGACGAGCACCGCGCGGTCGGCACCGCGCACGCCGACGTGGGCGTGCATGCTGAATGTGTTGTTGCGCCACGCCACGTATTTGAGGCCCTCCTCGACGCGGCGGTAGTGCTCGGTGTCGATGATCGTCTGCTCGCGGTAGTCCGCCCACGGGTGCGTGCCGGTCGCGCCGAGCGCGGCCCCCTCCTCCTCGGCGAGCCTAAACAGCCGGCGGCGGTGGTCGCGCTGGCGCGCCAACGCGTCGTGGAAGTCGACGCCGGCGCCCGAGACGATCTCGATCTCGCTGGTGATCAGCTCGCCGGCGATGTGCGCGTAGAGCTGATCGCCCGCTGGCCCGTCCGCGCGCGCGGCCTCGCGCAATGCCTCGAAGCGGGGCGCCAGGTCGAGCGTCGCCGGGTCGAGGATGGAGAACTCCTCCTCCAGGCCGACGGTGCCGTCCACCGCCTGCGCGAAGGTCTCCACCGCCCGGTCGAGGTCCAAGCTGCTCATGCCGTTCAGGTCAGGTTAGGTCAGGTAGAAATACAGCGCGTACAGCAGATCGACGGCGGGGCTGGAGGTGTGGACGGTGACCTCGGGGGGCACGATCAGCAGCGACTCAGAGTAGTTGAAGATGATCTTCACACCCGCCTGCACCAGCTCGTCGGCGAGCTCTTGCGCGACACGGCCGGGGATCGCCAGGACACCCACCACGATGTCCTCCTCCTCCACCATCTGGCGCAGCTCGCGGGTGTGGCGCACCACCTTGTTGCCGACTGTCGCCCCTACCTTGTCGGGGTCTACGTCGAAGATCGCCACCACCTTGAAGCCGTGGTCGGCGAAGATGTCCGAGGAGGCGATCGCCTTGCCGAGGTGGCCAGCGCCGAACAGAGCGATGTTGTGTTGGCCGGCGGTGCGCAAGATCTTGCGGATCTGCGACACCAACGACTCGACGTTGTAGCCCACCCCGCGCTTGCCGAACTTGCCGAAGCCGGAGAGGTCGCGGCGGATCTGGGTCGAGTTGACGTGCGTGTAGTCGGAGAGCTCCTGTGAGGAGATCGTCTCCTTGCCCATCTTGCGCGCCTGCGTCAGCACCTGCAGGTAGCGCGAAAGGCGCGCCGCCACCCCCAGCGAGAGACGCTCGCCAGGGTGGGCGGGCATCCCATCCCTGGGCAATCCATCGCCGATGCGCTCGACCTCCGCCGTGCCGCTGAGCTCCCCGAATGCCATTGTCCGTGACTATAGAGATGGTTCGCGCGGCCTCTCCCCCGCAACGTGTCCTCGGGCCGCGGGCTTGCTACCGCGGCGGGCGCATGGGTTGGGGCCGTTCTCCGGTCGCATACACGTCGAGCGGCAGATACTCCGGGTAGGGCAGCCGCGCCGCGAAGCGCGCGGCGCTGGCGATCATTGCGGCGTTGTCGGTGCACAGCACCCGCTCGGGCACGTGCACCTGCGCGCCCAGCTCACCAAGACGGCGACGCAGCTCGCCGTTGGCGGCAACCCCGCCGCCGACCGCGAGACGATCGAGGCCCGTCTGCGCCAGCGCCCGCTCGGCCCGTTCCAGCAGGCGCGCGACGATCGCCGCCTGGTAAGCAGCGGCGAGGTCGGGAGCGCGTGCGGATAGCTCCTGCGCGGAGAGCTCGCGCACCTTGTACAGCAGCGCGGTCTTCAGCCCGGCGAAGGAGAAGTCGAGGCTGTGCGCAAACGCCTGGCGGCCGACGCCCAGCCCCGGTCGGGGCCCTCCCGCGGAGAACGGGTAGACGCTCGGGTCGCCATCGGCGGCGAGTCGTTCGAGCGCCACACCGCCGGGGTAGCCGAGGCCGAGCATCCGGGCGCCCTTGTCGAACGCCTCCCCCGCCGCATCGTCGAGCGTGCCACCCAACACCTCGAAGCCGTCGTGCTCGCGCACGTGCGCCAGCAGCGTGTGACCGCCGCTTGCGATCAGGCAGACGAATGGCGGTTCGAACGACTCGCTTGCGGCGGCCGCAACCGTAGAGGACAACTGCACCGCCGAGGCACCGCCGGGACGCGGTGGGACGGTGCCCGCGATGAAGTTCGCCGCCACATGACCCTGCAGGTGGTCGACCGCCGCGAACGGCAGCTCTCGCGCAGCGGCGAGCGCCTTGGCGGTAGCGAAGCCCACCAACAGCGCCCCCACCAGGCCCGGGCCGCGCGTGGCGGCGATTAGATCGAGCTCGTCAAGGGTCGTGCCGGCCCGCCCGAGCGCCTCCGTCACGACCAGGTTGACGATCTCCAGGTGCCGCCGCGAGGCGATCTCCGGCACTACCCCTCCGAAGCGATTGTGCGCCTCCTGCGAGGAGATCACGTTGGCGTGGATCGCGCCCTGCTCGTCGAGCACCGCCGCACAGGTGTCGTCGCAGCTGGTCTCCAGCGCCAGAATCATGCCCGCCCTTCCCACGACAGCCGCCGCAGCGCACTCCAGGGACTCTTAGCCAGGGCCGTCCCCCTCACAGGAAGCCCGGGTTGGGCACGTCCTCGAGCGTGCCGGCGAGCGTCGCGGGCGTGCGCCACATCACCAGGGCGTCCTCGCCGTTGTCCTGGTAGTAGCGCTTGCGCATGCCCGCCGCGCGGAAGCCCTCCCGTTCGTACAGGCGAATCGCCACGTCGTTGGAGCGGCGCACCTCAAGCGTGTAGCGCGCCTGCTCGTCCTCGACGCGCTCGTAGAGTGCCGCCAGCAGCGCCGAGGCGACGCCTTCGCGGCGATGCTCGGGCGCCACCGCCACATTCATCACGTGCCACACGGTCTCATAGCGCGAGCAGATCAGATACCCCACCAACTGCCGTGTGGCGCCCGTGTCCAACACGGCCGCCAAACACACCCCGGAGGGCTTGGATAGCTCCAACACAAACATCGCCAGCGACCACGGCGTGGGGAACGCACGCCGCTCGATCCCGATCACGTGCGGCAGGTCGGGGTAAGCCAGGCGCCGGATCTCCAAGCGCGGCTGCTCGGCGGCTACATCGGTGATCAGCGGCGTACTCACTGCTCGATCTCGGCGTTGTCAGTGTTTTCCAAGGCAATCTCCGCGTCCGGCCGACGGCAGTAGTCCGGCAGCACCGCTCCGGGGTCGCCCGCCGGCGCACACAGGGCCAGTTCGCACAACGCCCCGGCGTCGATCCGGTGGAGTGGCGCAGTGTCCGCTGGGACCGTTACCGCAATCGCCTCCAGATTTCCCCGAAAGCGTAGCGCCCCATCGCCAACCGCCAGCCAACCGCGGTCCTCGCCGAGCTGCGCGATTACCGCCGCCAAGTCCTGCGGCGGGAGCGCGCGCGGCGGGGCCAGCTCGCCTGTGGTGTCGTACGCCGCAAGGAATGCCTCCCCCCTGCGCGCGTCGATCATCGCCAGCACACTCGGCGACCGCCGCTCGTCGGGCTCCCGTAAGGCAGCTTGGGCCAGGACTCCCAGGCTGCCGATGCCAACCATCTCCACGCCCAAGGAGTGCGCCAGCCCGTGGGCGGTTGCGATTCCCACGCGCAGTCCTGTGAACGTGCCCGGCCCGACGCCGACCGCGATCCGCTCGAGCGCGCCCCAGCTCAGGCCTGCCTGCGCCAGCAGCTCACCCGCCAAGGGCAGCAGCCGCGTGGTGTGCCCAGGGCGCTCGCCAGGAGCGGGGTCCTCGCGCGCGCGCAACGTGGTTCCGTCCGCCAGCCGCAGCGCCACGGCGGTGCTTGGCGTGGCGGTGTCGAAGCCCAGCACGATCATCGCCGCACGCACACCTCCACCCGGCGCCGGTCGCCCCCCAGGTGGGTGAGCGTCACCCAGGCGCTGGCCTGCTCCAACTCGGGGCTGCCATCCTGCGGCCACTCGACGAATGCGATGTTGTCCGGCGCCAAGTAGTCGTCCAGCAAGCCGGGATCCTCGTACTCCAAGCCCCCCAGCCGGTAGAGGTCGATGTGAGCGACTGTCGCACCCGCGCCGCGGTAGCGGTGGCCAACGCCGAAGGTGGGACTGGTGATGGGATCGCTCACCCCCAGCGCGCGCGCGGCGCCCCGCACCAACGTCGTCTTGCCGGCGCCCAGCTCGCCGCGCACCAGCACGATGTCGCCGGGCCGCAGGGCCGCCGCCAACTCGGCGCCCACCGCCTCGGTCTCAGCGGGGGCCGAGGTTTCGTGGACGGGCACCAGGCAGACTTTACGCGCCCCGCTCGACGCCCGATTGCCCCAGAAGCAACATGCCTATGGGATCGGCCCTACGCGGCCAGCGCCTCGGCACGTAGCTCCTGCTCATGCGTGAGTGCCTCGCGCTCGAGCTCGCCGCTGGGGCCGACTCGGTAAGCGCCCATGCGGGTGAGCGGCGGCGAGTAGGCATGAATCGTGATCGAAGGCTGGGCGCCCGCGTGCAGGACGCGATGAATCGCGGTTGCAGGGACGTTGAAGCACTCGCCCGCCGAGCACTCGCGCGCCACTGGCGCAGAGTTGAGCGCCAGGCGCTCGTCACGCACGCGGCCCGCCACCACAGCGATACCGCCGGCGGACTGGTCGTGGTCGTGAAAACCGGTGTCGTGACCGTCGCTCCAGCAGATCAACCAGGCGTTGACGCGCTCGTCGGCGAACAGCTTCTCGTAGACCCGCTCGTCGCGCCGGTGGCGCACGAGGTGACGCCAGCGCGCCGGGTCAGCGGCGAGCGCGGCGGCGAAACGCTCGAGCTGCTCGACGCTGAGCGGCGCGTCGGGGTCGTCGTCGGCGAGCGGCTCGGGCGCGGCCAGCAGCCGCTCGAAGCGCTGCACGGCAAGGCTCAGCGGAGGCCGTTCGGCCGGCGGATGGCTGGGCGAGGCGGCAAACCACACCAGCCGTGAGGGACGTGTGCTCATAGCGCCACCCCCACCCTCAGCGCCCTAACCGCACCCGTGCGCTCCAACAGTTGGGCGCCGTTTTCGGCGAGCAACGCCTCGCGGCCCGTGGGCAGCGGCTCGACGACGGGCCGATCGGAGCCATACACCAACTGCTCGCCGCCCACTCTGCGCGCCATCGTCTCCACCGCCACCGGGCCGTAGCTCGAAGTGTCGTAGAAGACGAGCGGATCGTGTAGATCGACCGACGGCCCACCGCGCGCGAGCAGCCGCTCGCTGAGCAGCGGCGCGCCGCCCGCGAGCATCGCGAACACGACCCGCAGCTGTGGGTGCTCGCGCCGCCCGAGCGTTGCGAACGTCAGCCACGCCGCCTGCATCTGGGCGACATAATCGGTAAGCGGCCGCCACCACAGTGGCTCGCTGAACGTCGCCTCCGCGGGTGGCAAGCCCGGCGCGGGGCCGGGGTGCACGAACAGCGGCGCGCCGCGCGCGGCAACCCGCTCCAGCAGCGGCGCACTCGATGCCAGCGCGGCGGGCCCGGCCAGTGCCCCCGCCGGCAGGCAGACACCAACGCAGCCCCGCTCGAGCAGCTTGTCCACGTCGTCGGGATCCAGCCGCGCGAGCGCGAGCGGGCCCCATGCGGCGAATCGGTCGGGCAAGGCGAGCACACCCTCCAAGTGGGCCTCGATCAACTTGTTCGCCTCACCCCGCGGCAATGCCTCCACACCGATCGCGCTCGACAGCGCCACCAGTGCCAGGTCGAGGCTGTCGCTGTCCACGAGGCTTGCCCGCTGGGCCGGCGATTCACTCTCCCGGTCGACCACATAGGGCTGCTCGCCGGCGCTGTGCAGCACCGTCAGGCCGTGCGAGCGCCGGACAAAAGGAAGCGTACGGCGGACCGCCAGGGCGTCGAGCAGCTGGTCGGTCCAAATGTGCTGATGGATGTCGATCTGCATGTTCTCGAGGGAATCCCCATCGTCGGAGGTCCCGCGGGGAGGCCCGCCAAGACCTATACCTCATAAAGTAGATCGAGAATATCATGTTTTATGAGGGTACGCGGAATTCATCCCAAAGTGGCTCTCTGCAACGGTGGCCTCCCCCGCAGACCTGCCTCAACGACGCCGGCTTGGAGCAGCGGGCCCTCTGGCTGGGACCTTAAAGACGACCGGCCCACAGGAGAGGGTTGTGGGCCAGTCGCACTACTTGGGAGGAGGAGGTCTGTCCAATATCGGCAGCCTCGCGACGCTCCTTGAGCGTCAAAACAGGCCGAGCTGGTCGGCCTCGGCGACGGGAGCCGCGGTCGGAGCCGCAGCCGTCGCGGGGCCGCCCGTGGCCGCTCCGGGGCTGCCCGTGACCGCCCTAGGGTCGCCCGCAGCCGTAGCCAGCTGGTCGGCAACCTCAGGCTCCTCCTCGAGCTCCGGCACCTCCAGCCACTGCGGCTGCTCAGGCGCGGGCAACGCGAGCAGCTCGGGGAGACGCTTGAAGTCCTCGCGCAGCGTCTCGAGCATCCGCGGCGTATACAGCGCCGCGGCGGGGTGGAAGATCGGGTAGAGCCGCACCGCGCGGCGGCCCACGTCGCGTACCTCCGGCTGCCCGTGCAACCGCGTGATCCCCGTGGGATCTTCGCGCAGCAGCTTGGTGGAGAAGTTCCCCAGCGTGCAGATCACGCGCGGCTGGATCAGCTCGACCTGGCGGTAGAGGTACTCGCGGCAGTTCTCGATCTCCACTTGCTGCGGGTCGCGGTTGCCGGGGGGGCGGCACTTCAAGGTGTTCGCGATAAAAACGTCGGCGCGCGCCATGCCGATCTCTCCCAACAGCTTCTCGAGCAGTTTGCCGGCCGCGCCCACGAACGGCAGTCCCTGCTCATCCTCGCTCGCCCCTGGTGCCTCGCCGACGAACATCAGATCGGCGTCGGCGTTGCCGGCGCCAAACACGACCGTCTTGCGGGTCGCCGCCAGCTCTGAGCAGCGCGTGCACTGCTGCGCCTGCGCGAACACCTCCTTGAGGGCTTCGCGCCGCTCCGCTGCTGAGAGTTCGCTCTCCTCGCCGGACATTGCGCGGGATGGTAGTCATCGGGATCGCAGCGTGCGCTTCGCGCCCCTGGGTGCAAACCCTTCTGTGAGAATGGACACACAGCGTGTTTTTGGCCCACAGCCCGCCAACCGGCGATATCATTTTCCTTAGGCCGTCGACCGGGGCAGCGCCCGGGATGGACCCGAAGATCAGTGTTTTTCTTTTCTCGCGCCGGTATCCGCAGGAACTGGACCGCAAGCCATGAGCAATCGCCACCCTCGACTCGCGTCACGCGCATGAGGACACTGCGCACCGTTGGGGAGTTGCGCGCGGC
Source organism: uncultured Solirubrobacterales bacterium (assembly GCA_963825025.1). Lineage (GTDB taxonomy): Bacteria > Actinomycetota > Thermoleophilia > Solirubrobacterales > Solirubrobacteraceae > Palsa-744. The sequence continues at coordinate 87,693 of CAWGRJ010000005.1, read as the reverse complement.
ATTGGGGCCCGCGCGGGAGTCCGGCTCGACGATCGGGCTGGTGCCTACGATGGGGGCGCTGCACGAGGGCCACCTGTCGCTGATCCGGCGGGCGCGTGAGCAGTGTGAGGTCGTGGTGGTGTCGCTGTTTGTCAACCCCTCGCAGTTCAACGAGCGCTCCGACCTGGAGCGCTATCCGCGCTCCGAGCGCCACGACGCGGGGCTGGCTGCTGAAGCGGGCGCCGATCTGTTGTTTGCGCCCTCGGTCGAAGAGGTGTATCCCCCGGGCTTCGCCACCGCGGTGGAAGTGTTGGGGCTGACCGACCGCTTGGAGGGTGCCGCGCGGGGGGCTTCGCATTTCCGCGGGGTGACCACCGTGGTGACCAAGCTGCTGTGCATGACGATGCCCGACACTCTCTACCTCGGACAGAAGGACGCCCAGCAGGTGGTGGTGCTGCGTCGCTTGGTGGCCGATCTCAACCTGCCCGTGCAGATCGAAGCGCTGGCGACCGTGCGCGAGAGCGATGGGCTGGCGCTGTCCAGCCGCAATGCCTTGCTCGACCCCGCCGCGCGCACCCAGGCGCTCGCGCTGTATGGCGCGCTGCGTGCCGCCGGGGCGCAGGCCGAGGCCGGTGAGCGCTCGGCGCGGACACTGCTCGACGCCGCACACGGCGCGCTGGCGGCGGCCGGGGTGCGCCCGGACTACGTCGCGCTCGTCGATCCGGGCACGCTGGAGCCGCTGAGCGAGCTCGACCGGCCGGCGCTGCTTGCGATCGCGGCCCAGGTCGGCGGGGTGCGATTGATCGACAACGCCACGCTTGAGCCCGCCTCACGACCATCGCAAAGGGGAGCCGCCACATGCAGCGCGTGATGCTGAAGTCGAAGATCCACCGGGCCACGGTGAGCGACTGCGACCTGCACTACGTCGGGTCGATCACGATCGACCCCGACCTGCTGGAGGCCGCTGACATCTTCGAGCACGAACAGGTGCACGTTGTCGATGTCGACAACGGGGCGCGCTTCGAGACCTACACGATCGCCGGCGAGCGCGGCTCGGGGGCGATGAAGGTCAATGGCGCTGCGGCTAGGCTCGTGCACCGCGGCGACACGATCATCGTTATCTCCTACGCCCACTACGACCGCTCTGAGCTTGAGCGGTATGAGCCTCGCGTGGTGCACGTAGAGGCCAACACCAACCGCATCATCACCATCGACGACGCGGTGGCGACCCTGCTCAGCACAGCTGAGCGCGATGCGACGGATGCGTACGAGGTACGCGCCTGAAGCGCCGCCCAAGGGCGTCAACCGCCTCAGAGAGGAGCAACCACACCATGTCCAGCCACCCCGCCGATCACGCCAGCAGCAGCTCAAGCGTTCAGATCCCTCACGACCCCGGCCGCCTGCCGATGACGCTGCCGCTGCTGGCAGAGAAGAAGCGCCTGGGCGACCCGATCGTGATGGTTACCGCTTATGACTACCCGAGTGCCCGTGCCGCTGAGGCAGCGGGCGTCGACTTGGTGCTGGTGGGCGACTCCGCCGCCACCACCGTGCTCGGCTACAGCGCCACCACGCCGGTGCGCTTGGAGGACATGTTGGTGCTCGCCGCCGCCGCGCGCCGCGGTTTGCGTACGCCGCTGTTGATCGGCGACCTGCCGTTCGGCTCGTATGAGGTGTCCGACGAGCAGGCGGTCGCCACCGCGGTAAGGATGGTGCAGGATGCCGGCTGCGACGCGGTCAAGCTAGAGGGCGGCGGCCCCGTGCCGGCCAGCCGCGCCCGCGCGATCGCCGGCGCCGGGATCCCGGTGATGGGCCACGTCGGGCTGACCCCGCAGACCTCCACCGCGCTCGGCGGCTGGAAGGCGCAGGGGCGCAACGCGCAGGCCGCCGCAAAGATCGGCGCGCAGGCGCAGGCGCTGCAGGAGGCGGGCTGTTTCGCGCTCGTGTTCGAGGCGATCCCCGCCGCGGTCACCGAGGAGCTGATGGGGCTGGTCGAGATCCCCGTGATCGGCATCGGCGCCGGTCCCGCCACCGACGGGCAGGTGCTCGTCTTCCACGACCTGCTCGGCATCCGCGACGGGTTGGGCCCGCGCTTTGTCAAGCGCTACGCCAACCTGCAGGAGGAGATGAACGCCGGCGTCGTCGCCTACGCCGAGGATGTGCGCGCGCGGCGCTACCCCGGCCCCGAGCACACCTACAAGATCGACCCCGCCGAGCTGGCCGAGCTACGAGCGCTGCTCACTGATTGAGTTCCATCGAGTTCATGAGGTGGCTGTAGTCGAACACCGCGTGGGCTTCCGCTTCGGCCAGTTCCGATTCAAATTTTTCGATGTTGCGATATAGCGGAATGTCGCCCGGGGTGGCGTACGGTTTTGCGAGCTTGATGATCAGCGGGCCTTCTTCGGCTTCGGGGTCAACCGCTTCATAGCTCTTGTTGAACTGGACGGTGCTCGCGCTGAGCGTGTTGTAGCCGCTGGCGACCCATTCTTTGACATCGCCGCAGAGGCTTGGCACGGGGATGCTGACGAGCTTCTCGAGCTTGGTGGCATAGCGCTCGACGGCGTGCGTAAGCTTCGGGTTGCTCCAGTGCAGCCCCTTCACCGCGTGCTCAAAGGTCTTGATCGGGCCGGCGGCGGTGCGGTATCCCACGACCGTCATCACTCCGACCACCTCATTGTCGAGCTGTTCGGAGCCATAGTCCTGCGGCGATCCCGCGGCGACTTTGGGACACTGCGTGGCGAGTTCGTCGGCGAAGCTCTTGACGTTCGCCAACCCCTTGGCGATGTCAGGATGCGCGGCGTGCAGCAGGGTCTTGGCGGCACGCGCCAGCGCCTGCGTGGTGGCCACGTCGCCAGACTGCTTGGCAATCGCGGCTGGCGGCGCCACCAACGGCGCGAGCGCCATGCACGTTACGACAAGCACAAACGATCCCGATACTGCCCTCCTCCTCATACCTACCAGAGTAGCATTTCTGCCGATCGAGCGCTACCCCCAACCGTCCGGGACGGGATGCCACCCGCCCCGGCTTTGGAACGCAACACCACCTCGGCTTACTTCTTGTGCTTGCGCTTGTGGCCCTTGACAGTCACGTTGTAGGTGTGCGTCGTGGGCTTGCCGCCGAGTGCCGACTGGAAGGTCAGGTTCGCCTTCAGATGCACCGTCTTGCCTTTCTTCAACAGGTCCTTGATCTTGTTGGAGAGGTGCACGGTGAGCTTCAGCGGGACGCCCGCGGTGGCCTCCGCGGAGGTCTTGCCCGCGACCGTCGTGGCGGGGAGGCATTTGCCTTTGAGCTTGATCTGGCCGTGCTTGCAACCCTTGTGGTGCTTTGCGTCCACCGCGGCGGACTCGGCAACCGTGGTCGCCACGGTCACCACCAGCGTCGCTTTGCCGGACTGCTGCACGACGATTGTGATCGTGATCGTGCCGTTGGAGTTGGTCACGATCACTTTGACTTTGAATTCGCTGCTGGGGGTGGTGGACGGCGCGAGGGTCAGCACCTCTGAGCCGCAGGCGCTCGAACCCGCCTGGTTGGCGAGGTCGCCGCTGTAGGACGCCGACCAGTAGTAGGTGCCCGGTGGCAGCGCGCTGGTCACCGTCGCCGGCGCGGCGACGCCATTAATGACGGCGGTCGTCTCGTGGAACACTTGGTCGGTGGCGGCGCAGTTCGAGGCCGAGCTGAGCGTGTATGTCATCGTGCCGCCGGCGGTCGCGGCGTTGGTGCCGGCGACCCTGGCCGTGTCGGTCTCGCCGGTGGTGCCGGCTGAGATTGAGATGTTGGCCCCTGAAGTCGAGCCTGATGCCTGGCTCGTCGATATGCTCGTGGCGGTCGGCGGGAGCAGGTTGATGGCCTGGAGGAAGACCTGGTCGCCATCGCCGAGGTTGGCCTGGTAGGCGAGCAGGACGGTCCCACCACCGACGCCGGCGATCACCGGGTTGTCAGGGCCACCGGTCGAGAGTTCCGGAATCACGACGGGGCCGTCCCAAGTAGCGCCGCCGTTCGGGCTGTAGTCCATCACGGCGCCACCCTGCCCGTCCTGCCAGCTCGCGTAGATGCCGTTGTCGGCGTCCTCGGAGGCATCGAGGCTGTCGGCGCCACCGAGCGAGAAGGTGGTGATGTCCTCCAGCTGCACCGGCGGACCGAACACGCCGGCGGTGTATACACCGCCGCTCTCCGTGGGGGTGAATGGCCTGTAGTCGAGCGTGTAGCTGCCATTCGGCGCGCCGGTGAAACCGCTGCCTTCCTGCTCGAGCACGCCGATGCCGCCGGTCAGATTAGGACTCTCCACGAGCGTCGGCGTCGCTGCCGCGCATTCCAGAAGCTGGTATGCGGGCAGGCCTTCGGCGTTGAGCGTGTGCGCCGCCTTCGACTGGCCGTCGACGGCGCCGACCGACACGCCGTAGCCGGTGGCGCCGGAATTGACGCAGCCAGGCGGCGTCGTCTCATTGCTGTCCTGCTCTTCGTTCTGACTGACGCCGACGACGATGTCATCGGCCGCGTCGGCCGGGTCGATCATCGCCGCGAGGGCCGATCCGGAGGTGCCGTCGGCCGAGCCTGGGTACTCACAGCCATAGCTGGTGGAGGGGGAGGCGCAGGGGTCGACGTTCGCATAGCCAGAGCTCGGTCGGGGCGCTTCGGGACCTTTGACGGTGGCGTCGGTGAACGACTCGCCCTCGTCGTCGAGCAGACCGACGTCGGTGTCGCTGAGCGGGACCGCGGCGACGTCGGAGTAGAACAGCGATGTCACGCCGATCGCCTCGCCATCGTTCTGCAGCCCCCGGTTGCCGGTGAGGAAGGCACTGCCGCCGGGTCCCGACTCCCACGCAACCGTCGGGTCTGTGTCGCCGACGCCCAACACGACTACGTCGCCGTTGGGCGCGACGACAAGCCTGCCGAGCGTCAGGAACTTTTCGCCCGCCGGGTACTGCGGGTCGGTCAGGAGCACGGGACTGCCGCTCTCACACGCGGTCGCGCCGGGCGGCAGCACGCAGAGCTCGATGCCGTTGCCCTGGTTCAGGCTGTTCGGTGCCTGCCAGGCGACGTAGGTGGTCTGCGTAGTCGGGTCATAGGCGATCTGGGGGGGGGCGCCGTCGTCGAAGGCGTCGAGCGCGACCGCCGGGTCGAGAACAATGGCCGAAGCCGGAGATGCCGTCACGCCGGCAGCGATCAGGCTCGCGAGCGCAGCGGCCAGCGCAGTGAGCACCGCACCACGACGCACGGCCGTAGCCCGCGTGGACCTGAACACGTGAAGTGGGCACAGCATTGCCGTCAACATACTTCCCCGATCTGTCGTGAACGCCGGCTGCCGACCTCACCATCCCAGCGAGGAGCATCGAGAAGACTAGCGCGCCCCCTGGACGTGATCAGCCGTACTCAACATTTTTCAACACCCGCGCCGGCGCCCCCGCCGCGATCGAGAACGGCGGGATGTCGCGCGTAACCACGCTGCCCGCGCCAATCACACAGCGCTCGCCGATGCTCACGCCGCTGGTGACTACTACATGGGCGCCCAGCCAGCAATTGGGGCCGATGCGTGTGGGGCCCTTGGTTGTGAAACCCTGCCACGGGACGGGCTGTTCGGGGTCGTCGTAGCGGTGGGAGGCGTCGGAAACGAAGCAGCCGTTGGCGAGCATGCAGTGCTCTCCGATCTCGACCAGCTCCTGCGCGGCGATCATCACACCCTGGTTGAGGAAGGTGCCGGCGCCGATCCGTACGCGCGCGCGATCGGGGGCGGTGATCCACACGTTCGGCTCGAACAGCACGCCCTCCCCCACCTCCAGCCGGCCCTCGCGTAGCGCCTCCAGCACATTCCCCTGGATCGGCCAGCGTGCGAACGCGCCGCGGCGCATCAGCTCCCAGTGGATACTGGCGCGGTTCCACGGCAATGCGTTGCGCTCGTACCAGCGCCACTTCTGCACCCACAGACGGGCTTGAGTGCCGTTGCCGCTCACACGGCGCCGCCCACGAGGACGCAGATCCGGCGCCGCCATGCGTGCTCGTGGGTGCTCAAGCGGCGACCTTCGCGCGCGGTTTGCGTTTGGCGGGGGCTTTCTTGGCGGCGCGCGGCTTGCCGTTGCGGGAGGCGCCCGCCGCGAGTGACCGCCCGGGAGCGGCGGTGCCGGGCAACAGCTCCGCGAGGAACTGGCCGGTGTGCGAAGCCGGCTCGGCGGCGACCTCCTCCGGGGTGCCGGCGGCGACCACCAGACCGCCCTCCTCGCCGCCCTCAGGGCCCATGTCGATCAGGCGGTCGGCGCACTTGATCACGTCTAGGTTGTGCTCGATCACCACCACGCTGTTGCCGGCGTCGACGAGGCGCTGTAGCACCTCCAGCAGTCTCTGCACGTCGGCGAAGTGCAATCCCGTGGTGGGCTCGTCGAGGATGTAGAGGGTGCGGCCGGTCGCGACCTTCGAGAGCTCGGTCGCCAGCTTCACGCGCTGCGCCTCTCCCCCGGAGAGCGTGGTCGCCGGCTGGCCGAGGCGCACATAGCCGAGCCCCACCGCGTTCAGGGTCTCCAGGCGCCGGCGCACCTTGGGGATGTGCTCGAAGAACTTGACCGCCTCCTCAACCGGCATGTCGAGCACGTCAGCGATCGACTTGCCCTTGAAGCGCACCTCCAGCGTCTCGCGGTTGTAGCGCTTGCCGTGACACTGCTCACAGGGCACATACACGTCGGGGAGAAAGTGCATCTCGATCTTGATTTGGCCGTCGCCCTTACACACCTCGCAGCGCCCGCCCTTGACGTTGAAGGAGAAGCGGCCGGGCTTGTAGCCGCGCGCGCGGGCCTCCTGAGTCTTGGAGAAGAGGTCGCGGATCACGTCGAACAGGCCGGTGTAGGTGGCGGGGTTGGAGCGCGGGGTGCGCCCGATCGGCGACTGGTCGACGGCGATGATCTTGTCGAGCTGGTCGAGGCCCTTGATCGCCCGGTGGGCGCCCGGGCGCGAGCGGGCGCGGTGCAGGCGCGCGGAGACCGCCTTGTAGAGGATCTCGTTCACCAACGTGCTCTTGCCCGAGCCCGACACCCCGGTGACACAGGTGAGCGTGCCGAGCGCAAAGGAGGCGTCGATGTCGCGCAGGTTGTGCTGCGAGGCGCCTTCCACCTTCACATAACCGATGGGCTTGCGCCGCTTGGCGGGCACCGCCACCGTGCTGGTGCCGGCGAGGTACTGGCCGGTGAGCGAGTCCTTCACCCGCTGCACCTGTACGGCGGTGCCCTGCGCGACGATCCGCCCACCGTGCTCACCGGCGCCGGGACCAAGGTCGACGAGGTGGTCGGCGGCGCGCATCGTCTGCTCGTCGTGCTCCACCACGATGACCGTGTTGCCGAGGTCGCGCAGCCGCTCCAAAGTCGCGATCAGCTTCGAGTTGTCGCGCTGGTGCAACCCGATCGAGGGCTCGTCGAGGATGTACAGCACGCCGACCAGCGAGCTGCCGATCTGCGTCGCCAGGCGGATCCGCTGTGCCTCGCCACCGGAGAGCGTCGCCGAGGCGCGGTCCATCGAGAGGTAGCCGATGCCGACGTTCTCCAGGAACTGCAGTCGCTCGGAGATCTCGCGCAAAATCAGCCTTGCCACGTGGCGGTCGGTGTCGGAGAGCTCCACCTCCTCCAGCCACTCGATCGCGCGCCGTGCCGAGAGCGCGCAGAAATCCTCGATCCGTGTGCCGCCCACCAGCACCGCGCGCGACTCCGCGCGCAGGCGCGCGCCGCCGCACACCGGGCAGGGTCGCAGCGACATGTACTGCTCCAATTTCTCCTTCACGCCCTCCGACTCGGTTTCGCGATAGCGCTTTTCGAGGTTGGCGACGATCCCGGCGAAGCGCGTGTTGTAGGAGCGCCGGCGACCGAAGCGGTTGCGGTAGGAGATCGCGAGTGGCTGGTCGGTGCCGTGCAGGAACAGCTCATGGTGCTCAGCGGGGAGCCTCTCCCACGGCTGCTCGAGGTCCACGCCGTAGCCCTCGGCGATCGCCGCAGCAACCTGGTCGTAGTAGTTGGACATCGAGTTGGTCCACGGCGCGATCGCCCCCTCGCCGATCGACAGCGTCGGGTCGGGCACCAGCAGCTCGGGGTCAATCTCCATCTGGGCGCCCAACCCATGGCAGCGCTCACAGGCGCCGTGGGGCGAGTTGAACGAGAAGATCCGCGGCTCCAGCTCCACCAGCGAAGGGCCATGCTCGGGACAGGCGAAGCGCTCGGAGTAGGTCACCACCTCCCCTACCCCCTGCCGAGCACCCCCGGCCCCGTCCAAGTCATCCAGGCCGCTGTCCGAGGCACGTGCTCCTTCCCCTTTCCCCATCATCTCAACCTCCACCAGTCCGTCAGCGAGGCGCACCGCCGTCTCGATCGAGTCGGCGAGACGCTTGCGCACGTCGTGGCGCATGATCAGGCGGTCGATCACGACCGAGATGTTGTGCTTGTAGCGCTTGTCCAGCACGATCGATTCCTCCAGCAGACGAATGCGATCGTCGATCCGCACGCGCGTGAAGCCGTCGGCGCGCAGCTCCTCCAGCAGCTTGCCGTACTCGCCCTTGCGCCCGCGCACGACCGGCGCCATCACCATGAAGCGCGTGCCCTCGGCCAGCTCCATCACCTGGTCGATGATCTGCTCGGCCGACTGGCCTTTGATCGGCCGCCCGCAGATCGGGCAGTGCGGCTTGCCCACGCGCGCCCACAGCAGGCGCAGGTAATCGTAGATCTCGGTGACGGTGCCAACCGTCGAGCGGGGGTTGCGCGAGGTCGTCTTCTGGTCGATCGAGATCGCCGGCGACAGCCCCTCGATCGAGTCGACGTCGGGCTTGTCCATCTGCCCGAGGAACTGGCGCGCGTACGCCGACAGCGACTCGACGTAGCGGCGCTGCCCCTCGGCGTAGATCGTGTCGAACGCAAGGCTCGACTTGCCCGAGCCCGACAGCCCGGTGATCACCACCAGCGCGTCGCGCGGGAGGGTAAGGGAGATGTCTTTGAGGTTGTGCTCGCGGGCGCCGCTGACGACGATCTCGTTGGAGTGAGACATGCGACGTACATCATAGGAGTGCGAACGGATGTTCGGTCTCCCCCCGCCTGCTCGCCGCGGGCGACGAATCGCAAGGTCACGCTGGCGCGCGGAAGACGATCAGGCGGCGGCGTCTTGCCCGCGTGTGCTCCCGACCCGCGGCATGCGCGCTTGGACACATGCCGCGGGAATCGTTGTCTCACGCCCACAACCCCACCGGCGAGGCAGGTCCCGGGCGCCGGGAGCGTGCGTCATGTCACTGGTTCAGCGCCCCCACCGACAGCCGGCTTTCCACGCCACCCCCGGGACGGGTGACTGCGAAGTTGATGTAGACGTTGGTTGGGTAGGTGTTCCGTGTGTATTCAACTTTCATCCCGCACGAGGCGTTGGCGCCGAACGCGAACCCCGCACATGTCGCCACCGTTTCGTTCGCCACCGCGAAGGCCGCCGGCGTGACGCCCGGTTCGGCCGTGGTGAATCGTACGATGCCCGGCCCTGCGACGGCCACCGACTGGGCGTTGGCCAGCAGCACTTCGATCCGACCGCCGCTTCCTCTACGTCTGATGTAGGGCACGACATTAGGCGGAAACGCCAGTCTGAATTCCGAGGCTGGCTGGGCCGCCGGAGCGACATCTTGCGCGTCTATCGCACCGGACAGCTTCCCTTCGTGGGTGGCTTTTATGCCGAGCAGCCCACACGATGCGCCTTTGACGGTCGTCGTGATACCGGTGACTTCGAACTGGAGGTTGAGGTTTTCATCTTCTTTTCCGCTCAACGCCACCGACGCCCATTTGCGTTCGGCGTTTTCTTTTGGTTCGATCGTCACTTCACAGCTTTCGGCTTTAAAGGCACACGCGCTCACATCCGTCACCGGCACTTTTTCTTCTTCTTTGGACTGATCGACTTCCATTTCGCATTCGCTGCTGGTGACCGCTCTGGTTACTCCCGCAAATTCACTGGAACAGACGCTCCACGGTTTGAATTTGAGATGCAGGGCGGGGCCTTTTTCAGATGCTTTCCCTTCTTTCTCCACCTCCCATTCGGGATCGCCTTTGGTTTCAGGTTCTCCGCAGTTGACCTTGGCCCCGCCGCCTTCGAAATTGACGATGGCCATAGTGGTCTTACCCGAGGACCCTTTGCCTTGGAATTCGGCGGAAGCCGAGTTCACGACCGCGAACAAAACGCCGGTCACGACGGCGAGAAAGATCAACAATTTACTTTTTTGCATTTTATTCACTTCCTTTAAATGGCTTGCTTTACGTTGCTGCGATTGGATATAGTGTCTTACCTTGCTGTAGGTGCGCCGCTGAAGCGCCCCGCGAGTGTAGCCGTCAAGACATCGCCCGGCGCAGCCAGGCGCTCGGCCCCTGGTAGAGCGACGCCAGTCCTCTCAAAGCGTCTCCCACCGGCACCATCCCGTCGCAACGCGACCTCACGACGCGGTCAGGCGCCGGCGAGGATCCTGCGCGTGGCGAGGTCGATCGTCACCTTGTCCCCCACACCCGCCTTGCCGCTGGTTTGGTTGAACACCACGGCGAGCGTAGGCGGTGCGGCTTTTAGGTCCACCGTGACCGTCAGGTAGCCGTACTCCACGATCGGGCCCGTCACCAGCGCATACCCTTCCGGGGGCGTCGCTTTCTTGGCCCGAGTTTTTGGTCTGGTGGCGGCATGGCCGCCGCTGCCTGACACAACGTATGGGATTTCGGCGTTCCCCACCGTGCGCGTGAAGCGCTGATAGAGGTGGGCGTGCCCCGAGAGCACGGCGTCTGGATGTAGACCGGCCTGTTCACCTGCCTTTTCGATGTCTTCGGACAGGCCCACAGCGCCGCCGTGCTTCGCGTCCGCCGACAGCGGGGGGTGGTGACAGGCGAGGATCACTGCGCGTTCGCCCGCTTCGCGCTGGGGCTTCAGGCGCGTGAGCTCGGCGATCAGGAATGCCAGCTGCTCGTCGCCGATCGCCGGGTACCTGCCGCCCTCTGAGGAGATCACCCCAGGGCCCTCCAGCACGTTGGAGTACAAACCGATAATCGACACGCACGGCGCGTCGAGCGTGAAGTACACGCCCGGCTGGTTCATCGTGCTGCGCACCAGCCCGCCCGCGTCCGGCGAGGGGCCGGGGGCGGCGGCGCAGAAGTTGCGCAGAAACGCAAACAGCGTCTTTTCTTCTTCGCTTTCTTCCCCTGCTTTGTTCACTTCGGGAAACCCGTCGTGGTTGCCGGGGATCGCCACGATCGGTGCGTCGTAGCCGCGGAAGGGCTCGTAGAACTGGTCGTAGTAGTACTGGTGCTCGCCGAAGTTGTACACCACGTCCCCCAGGTGAAACAGGAACGCCGGCGCATCGGGCGCCGCGGCCGCCTTCAGGTCGGCGGCCATCGCGTCCGCCACGCCCGCCGCCGCCGTGATGTGCGAGGTTTCCGACGGTCCCGTGTCGCCGACAGAGTGAAAGCAGATCTTCCGCTCCGCCACGTATGGCGCCAGCGGGCCCTGGCCGAGAACCTTTACGAGGTCCATGCGCGGCGGGCTCACCCGCGGCGGGGGGATCGGTTGGAGCTGTTCTTTGTGGAGCTTGTAGTAGGGCGACTTGTAGTACCCCTCGCTCGTGTTGTCCACCTGAAACCCGGTCTCCTCCGCGCCGGGATGGGGATCGCCGAACAGCTGCCCTTCCGGGCCCACCAGGTTGGGGCTCAAGCCCGGCACCTGCGGGGTGCTCGAGGGCGGCTGACCGCCGGGCTCCTGTATGGGGGCGGCGACGATGGGAGCCGCGCCAGGGGCCGTTGGGGCTTCGGCGGGCGCCGGCGGTGCGGCGGCGTTCAGCGTCTGCAGCAGCAGCGCGCCGTTGGGCCGACCCCAGCCGGTGCACGCGTCCCAGCCGGCGCGCGCGGCGTAGCTGCCGTTGTTGCCTTTGACGATGTCAACGAGACCTTCCTTGAGATGCGCATACAGCTGGGGGTTGCAGAAACCCAAGCGCGTGCCGGTGAGCCCGTTGAGCAGCGTCACCAGCGCCGACCACAGCGGCGCGGCGGCGCTCGTGCCGCCCACCGCCCCATCTTGACCGTTGGGGCCGAGCACCCACAACCCCGTTTCCGGGTCTGACAAACCCGCCACGTCAGGCACGCCGCGGCCGGTCTTGCCGCTGCCGTCGGCGTTGGGCGGCACGTTGGCTTCGGCCTGCCACTCGGGAACCGCGAACAGGCGGCTGACGCCTCCGCCGGTGGCGCTGTCCGGGCCGTCGTTCCACACCTGTTCGGCGGAGATCGTCCCCGTCGCCGCGTCCGCTTCCAGGCGGATGCCGCCGCAGCCCAGCACCCACGGGCTCGAAGCGGGGAAGTCGACGTGTGGGGTGCTCGCGCCTTCCTCGTCTCCCGACCCGTTGTCGCCAGAGGCGCAGCAGATCGTGATCCCCTGGGCGGCCGCCTGTTCGAAGGCGTCGTTGGCCAGCTGCAACGCCGGCGCGCTCCACAAGCCCTTGGCTTCGTCGTCCTCGGGGTTGCCGTAGGAGATCGAGAGCACACTGGGCTTGTTGGTCGTGTCGCCCACCGCCGCCTTGATCGCATTCACCCAGCCCTCCTCGGTGAACTCGGTGAAGTACACCGCGATGTCCGCCCCCGGCACCAGCGCACCGACCGTGCAGAGATCGAGCAGCACCTCGCCGGTGACATCGTCTCCTTCTCCTCCCCCGGGCTTGTTGCCGGGGCCCTGCACCACCACGTCGGTGAACGTCGGCGCCGTCTGTTCGAGGGTGCCCGTGAAGTAGTTTTTGAGCGCTTCCGGGTCATATCCGCCCGCGGCCGACTGCCCGGTGCTCATCACTTCGCCGTTGAACGCCAGCACCGCCACGCACTGCCCCGCGCCATCGCCGGCCGGAAAGTCGAACAGCTTGGCGAGCATCGGCGGCGTGTAGGTGTTGGGGGGCAGCGCCGGCGCTACGCCTTTCCCACCCTTCTTCTTTGCGGCGCGCTGTTTGGAGGGATGCGGCCGGGTGTGAACCATCTTGCGGTTGTCCAGACCCAGCACGCCCTCGACCACCCCCGCCAACGAGGCGGGCAGCTTGACCTCCTCCGCGTGCGAGCGGTAAATGCCCTCCTGGGGGTGCTCGTAGTGGCACAGCTCCACCGCGAACGCCTCGTTCAGCTGCGCGACGGTGCCCGTCACCCGCACGAGGCGCTTGGCGATGCTCTGCTCCTTGACCTCCATGCCGCGCTCGCGCGCGAACGCGGTGACCGTCTCCAGATCGGCCGGCGCGGCGCCGAACACGGCGACCGCCTCCTCGGCGCTCAGGTAGGGCCGGGCGCTCGGCGCGAGTCGACCCAGCGCGTGCGCCGTTGGGGCAGGCGTGGCAAAGGGGTCGCGCCGCAGGTAGATCGTCACCGTCAGCGACTTCTCTGGCTTGACCGGCCCGAGATTCTTAACGGTGTCGGGCCTAGGACGGGCACTGCCGAACAGGCGGAAGCTCTGCATGGTCATCTGGACCTCCTGGTAGGTCACGTAGTCTTTGAACTACACTGACCATCGGAAGCTCCCGCGTGCTTAACGACGGCTCCGCAAGACTAGCGAATGCCAAAGAGCCGATGCGTTCTTTTTGTGAATCTTCGCTTAGGGCTCAAGCTCGCCGTCGTAGAGCGCAAACACGGCGCCCTGCGGGTCGGCGACGACCGCGATTTTGGCGATCGAGATGTCGATCGGGCCGGCGTGCTTGGTACCGCCGAGCTGCTCCACCTTGGCGAGCGCGGTGTCGATGTCCTCCACGCCGAAGTACGCCAGCCAGAAGGGTGGTGCGCCGGGGGTCGCCGACCGCATGCCGCCGGCGTTGGCGGTGCCGTTTTTGATCGACAGATACGGTTCGGGGCTGCCCTCGAAGGGCGCCACGGTCCAGCCGAAGAGTGCGCTGTAGAAGGCGCTCGAGGCGTCGAGGTCGGGGGAGCCAAGCTCGTTCCACACAGGTGCCCCCGGCGCGTTCACGAGCGCCGCGCCGAAGTGAGCTTTCGGCTCCCACAGCTCGAAGTGAGCACCCTGCGGATCTTGGATCACCGCCATGCGCCCGACGTCCATCACGTCGAACGGCGGCGCGTGCACCGTGGCGCCGAGCTCCTTCGCGCGCTCCGCCGTGGCGTCGGCGCTCTCCACCGAGATATAGGAGTTCCACATCGGCGGCACGCCCATGTCGCGCTGCTGGTCGGGCTGCGTCGCGATCGCCGCGACGGGCTTGCCGTCGCGCTGCATCATCGAATAGACGTAGTCGCCGTCGCCGACCGGGCGATCGTCTGCCTCCCAGCCGAGCAGGCCGCCGTAGAACTCCTTCGCACCCGCCTGATCGGTGGTGGTGAGTTCCGTCCAGCAGAAGGTGCCGGGGGTGTAGCCGCTGCGCTCGCCCATTGATGGCACGGTAGCGCAGATCGCGGTCGGCTGATGTGAAGAGGTTGCGAGCGGACCAATCCGGGCCCGATCGTGCAGACTGCACGTGTGCGCTCAGCCATCCACGCCGTCCCGGCCGTGCTCCCGCTGCCGGGCGGGCAGGACGGAGCGACGGTGACGATCCAGCCGCTGTTGTGCGGCGAGATGCGTGGGCCGGCCGGTTGGTTCGAGGTAGACCCAGGCCTCGGCGGCGCACTGCGGGCGCTCGGCGTGAGGGTCCCAAAGCACGAGCTGATCCGCATCCCGATCGTGGCCTTCCTGGTCGAGCACCCCATCGCCGGGGCGATCCTGATCGACACGGGCTTTCACCGTGCGATCGCGGATGGCACGCCGGCGCAGCGCAACCACAACCTCGGCCCGATCGGGAAGTTGATGATCCGCAACGTCGAGATGCGCGCGGAGCAGACCGCGGCGGCGCAGCTGCGCGCGCGAGGGATCGAGCCGCGGGAACTCGGCCTGATCGTGATGACGCACCTGCACTTCGACCACGCGAGCGCGCTCGCGGACTTCCCCGCCGCCACGGTGCTGGTCTCGGCGCCGGAGTGGCGTGCGGCGAACGCGCGGGGAGCAACGCTGCAGGGCTATTCCGCCGCGCAGCTAGACCCACGCCTCACCTACCGCACGGTGGACTTCCACGGGCCCGCCCCGCACGCGCGGGGCCCGTTCGAGCGCACGCTGGACCTGTTCGGCGACGGCTCGCTCACGCTACTCGACACGCCCGGTCACAGCGCGGGGCACCTCGCGATCCTCGCTCGCCTGCGCGAGCGCGAGGTGCTGATCGCGGGAGACGCGATCTATACGATGGCCACGTTGCGCGAGGCACGGCGGCCGTGGCACTCGCAGAATCGCGAGGCCTTCGAGCGCAGCCTGCAAGCGCTCCAGGCCTACGACCGCGAGCACCCCGACGCGCTGATCATCCCGGGTCACGACATGGCCCACTGGGAGACACTCGCGGAGCGCTACGAGTAACAGGGGGCGTCGAGTACGGCTGGTGAGCTGTGCGTTCGGTGAGCTGTGCGTTCGGTGAGCTGTGCGTTCGGTGAGCTGTGCGTGCGCCTCGCTCACACAGAGTCGGAGCGCACGACGGAAAGGCCTGCCTGACGCTTCAGTCCACGCGCAGCACGGCCTTGCCTGCGATGCGACGCTCCAGCAACGCGGTGATCGCGTCCGCGGCGTCGTGCCAGGAGGCCTCGTGGTCGACCGAGCAGTCGAGCGCGCCTTCGGCCACAAGCCCAGCCAGTCGGCCGAGGTCCCGCGCACCAGAGCGACTATGGGCAAGCTCGGCGAACAGCAGGAGCCCGTACAGCCGCGCGCCGGGTGCTCGGCCGAAGAGCGCCCGCGTGGGAAAGGAGGTTGGCTCCGCGGGGTTGGAGGCGGCGAACGACACAATGGTGCCCCCCGCGGCGACACGCTGCAGCGCCGCCCCGAGCGTTGCGCCGCCGACGGCCTCGACGATCGCGTCGAACTCCTCGCCGGTGGACTCCAGCTCGGAGAGAATCTCGTCTGCGCCAAGCTCGCTCAGCCCTCGCGCCCGCTGGCCGAAACGGGGATTCACGCCGCAGGCGTGTGTCTCCCGGCTTCGGTCGCTGGAGGAGACCGCGGTGACGTGAGCGCCCGCGCGCTTGGCCAACTGCACCGCAAACCGTCCCACGCCGCCGCTTGCGCCGGTGACCAGCACGCGCCGCCCCAGCACCGAACCGGCGAGGTCCAGTGACTTCAGTGCGGTAAGCCCCGCCACTGGCAGCGCCGCGGCCTGGATGTCGGAGACCGCGTCGGGCAGCTCGCAAAGCGTCTCGGTGGGCACGGCAACCAGCTGCGCCCACGCGCCGGCGGCCACCAGGCCGACGACCCGCGCCCCAGCCGCCGGGCCGGAGCCATCGGCCGCCGGGGTGTCGACCGTCCCCGCAAGATCCCATCCGGTGAGCTGCCCATCGGCCATATCCGCCAGCCGCCGCGACTCGCCGCGGTTGAGCGAGAAGGCGCACACGCGCACGAGCGCCTCGTTGGGGAGCGGTACGGGGTCGGGGGCCTCGCGCAGTTGCACATTCGCGGGGGCACCGGGAGCTGCCGTGAGCGCGAGCAAGGCTCGATCCTAGCGGCGAGCGCGCCGGGTTGGCCGGCGAGCCCTACAGAACAGCGGCCGAGGAGGCGCCAAGCTACTTTGCGTTCTGCTCCTCAGATCTGTCTTACTGCTGTGCTACCGTCGTGATATGGCTGTCAGGAGAAAGCGCTCGATCTCGGTGCCCCCCGACCTGGATACCCAGATACTGACCGAGGCGGCACGGGACGGCATGACTTACAGCGCCTGGTTGACCACCACCGCGCGTAAGGAGCTTATGATCCGCGCGGGCCTCGGCGCGGTGGCCGAGGTCGAGCGGGAGCTAGGACGCTTCACAGATGAGGAGCTTGCGGACGCCGAAAAGTGGGCGAGGGAGACGATCGAGCGCAGCCGGCGCACGACGGCGCACGAGCAGCGGGCCGCGTGAGAAAGCCCGCATGGCGGTTACCTACGACACGGGCGCCCTCATCGCTGCCGATCGCGGCGAGCGCCGCATGTGGACCCGCCACCAAGCGCTGCTGCAACAGCGAGAGGTACCGACCGCCCCCGCGCCGGTCGTCGCACAGGGGTGGCGCGGGGGTTCGCGACAGGCACTCCTGGCAAAACTGCTCGCCGGCTGTCACGTCGAGGTACTCGACCACGACCGGGCTCGCCTTGTCGGAGCGCTGGCCGCGCACGCCGGGACCGCGGATGTCGTAGACGCGGCCGTCGTCGAGGGAGCCCTGCGCCGACACGACGTCGTGATCAGCTCCGACCCCAAGGACCTTCAGTCAATCGCAAGCGCGGCCGGCCACGACCTGGAAGTCGAGTCTCCCTGATTCGCCGGAGATCGGTCCGTCCGAGTTTGCCCCGCCAGTGACAAACACACGCTTCGCAGGTCTACAGAACCGCCGCTGAGGAGGCGCAGCCGGGCGCCGGGTACTGCTCCATCAACTCGTGCACCTCGGCCTTGACCCGCGCGAGCAGGTCGCTCTCGCCGCTGCGCACCGCACCCACGACTTCGTCAAACCAGCGCGCGATCTCCCCCATGTGCTCGGTGCCGAGGCCGCGCGTGGTGGCCGCCGGCGTACCGATCCGCACGCCGGAGGGGTCGAATGGCTTGCGCGGGTCGAACGGGATCGCGTTGGCGTTGGTGACGATCCCCGCTTGACTGAGCGCAGAAGAAGCTTCCTTGCCACTCACACCCTTGGAGGCCATGTCGATCAGGATCAGGTGGTTGTCGGTGCCGCCGGAGATCAGCGTGAAGCCGCGCTGCGTGAGCTCCTGTGCAAGGGCTTTGGCGTTGGCGACGATCGCGTGCGCGTAATCGCTGAAGGCCGGGGTCGCCGCTTCAGCGAGTGCAACGGCGATCGCGGCCGTCTGCTGCTGGTGGGGCCCACCCTGCAATCCTGGGAAGACGGCTTTGTCCAGCGCCTTGGCGTGTTGCTCGCGGCACATCAGCATCGCCCCGCGCGGGCCGCGCAGCGTCTTATGCGTGGTGGTCATGATCACATCGGCGTGACCCACCGGCGAGGGATGGGCGCCGCCGGCGATCAGCCCCGCAAGGTGCGAGACATCGGCGACCATCAGCGCGTCGATTTCCTTGGCGATCACGGCGAACGCCTCGAAGTCGATCACCCGTGGCACCGCCGTGCCGCCGCAGAACAGGAGCTTGGGGCGGTGCTCGAACGCCAACTCCCGCACCTCGTCCATGTCGATGCGACCGCTGTCGCGGCGCACCCCGTAGTGCACGGCGTTGAACCAGATGCCGGTTGCCGACACTCCCCAGCCGTGGGTGAGGTGGCCACCAGCGGGCAGCGACAACCCCATCACGGTCTCCCCCGGCTTCAGGAACGCCAGGTAGATCGCCAGGTTGGCGGGCGAGCCGGAGTACGGCTGCACATTGACGTGCTCGACGCCAAACAGCTGCTTTGCGCGCGCCTGCGCCAGCAGCTCAACCTGGTCGATGATCTCGTTGCCCTCGTAGTAGCGCTTGCCCGGGTAGCCCTCGGCGTACTTGTTGACGAGCACCGTGCCGTTTGCCTCGAGCACGGCCGGCGAGCAGTAGTTCTCGGAGGGGATCAGGCAGAGCGACTCGGACTGGCGCTGCTCCTCGGCGAGGAGCAGGCCAGCGAGCTCGGGATCAGACTCTTCGAGGATGGTCAGCACCCGGTCATTCTACTGCGGGTGAGGCCAATCGCGCTTTGGGCTGTTGGGCCCGAACGCCCTCAGGGGAAGCGGCGGCCTCCCGGATACCACGGGTGGCCACCCGAATTCCACGGCAGCTGATAAGCGCGGTAGGTGTTGACCCCTGCGGGGAACTCGGCGTTAAAGATGAGCTGGCCGTAGGGGTTGAACTCCGAGAAGTACGGCAGTGCGCCCCAGCCCACGACGAGATTGCCCCAGGGAGTCGTCTGGGCGTTGCCCTGTGACGGCGCCGACAGCCCCTCGGGCTGGTTGTCTGAGGCCACCAGCGTGGCGACTTTGCTCCAGGGGTTGAGCTTCACGACGATCGCGCGGCTGTATGGCAAGAGTGGCGTGCCTGAGGACTCGTTGTCGAAGAAGCTGTACTCGTCGTTGCCCAACGCCTGTGGATCGTGCTGCCAGGCGAAGATCTCGCCCGCGCTGTCGAGCACCTGCCCGGGGGCAGCCTGGAGCTTGAAGCTCGAGTCCTTACCCCCCAGCTGCCAGATAATGCCGCCGTTGAAGCGGTTGACCTTGTAGGTAGTCCACGTGTCGCGAGCGTCGATCAGCAGATTGCCGTCCGTGTCCAGCTTGACGGCATTGATGTGAAACCAGTCCCACGGCGTGCTCGCCGAGGCGGGCAGGGGCTGCTCACTCTGGCTGAACGGCACGTGATCCTGGCTGTTCCACTGGAACAAAACTTTGCCCGTGGCAATGTCGATTTCCTGCACAACGCCGTTGATCACGGTCTGGTTGGCCGGGCCTCCAATCGAGGTCAGGTCCGCGGTGGTCGTCGTGTAGGAGAGGATCAGCGCGGTATTCCAAGGGGTGATCAGGAACTCGTGCCCGTCGGCGCTGAGACCGTTGCCGGCGTTGACGGTCGCGATCTGCTGGTAGCGCTGGTTGTAGATGTAGTCGGTGCCGCTGGAAAGCCCGCCGAGACCCGTCCCCTGCCACCACGTCAGCACAGGCTGGCCTTGGTAGCTCTGGACACGGAAGTCCGAAGCGGTTAGGCCCTCGGGGACCGCGTGGAACCAGACAACGTTGCCATGACTGTCGACGATCTCCGGACCGTTGGCGTAGGTGCCGGTGTCGCCGGTTGGCGTGATGAAGAAGTCACCACCGAAACCGGCAAACGGCGAGGAGGTGAGGATCGTGATCGGCGGCGGTGAGGTGGGTGCGGCGGCCAGCGCGGAGCTGGCGCCGACTAGTGCGATCACGGCAGCTGCGACGACGCTCGCGAAGGTGCCGATGAGCATCTGCAAACGTCGCCGCAACCTCGTCGAGGGCGCGGTGGACGAGAGGCGATAGGACATTGATCTTGCTCCTTGTTTGAGGGGGTTGGTTGGCTTGGACCGGTCGGGTTCCCACCACGACTCCGGGCATCGGTCTGCCGCTGAGGCTCGGTGGGTTGAATGGGCCCGCTGACCGGCGCCGCAGCGCCGGTCAGCGGTTTGAGGTGCCCGGGACGGGGATCTGGTTTCCCGGGCGGAGGAAAGTGCTCTACGTCAGGGGACTTCTACATCGGCCGATCGCGCTGGGCCGCGCCGATCGGGCACGGCCGGCATCGCGCATCGCAACGATGTGTTCCGATGCGGCGATATGCGTGGTGGGCCCCATTGCTCAGTAATCTTATCGGGAATATGCGCAAAGTCAAGGACGAATTGCGCCCAGCGTCCCCAAGGGTGCGTCGTTGGTGCTCAGCGCCCGAAGGGGCTGTCTGGTGCGTCCGTGTCGTGCTTGCCCGCGACGAGTCGCTCAAACGCACCGCGTACACCATGCTCCTTCGCCAGCACGTGCGAGGCGCCGAGCGTATGTGGCTCGCTCTGATCGTCCACTTGGGCCGGCTGAGGAGACGACGGTTGCTCGGTTGTCTCCCGGCCTGCTTCTTCGCTCAAGCGCGCCAGTTCGTCTTCATCGAAGCCGCCTTCATGGGCCTTCAACACCTCGCGCGCGCGGTCCAAATCCTCCTCCTCGACTTTCGCAGTTACCTAGTGTCGCGCTGGTTTAATTTGTTTGCAGTTAGGGTAGGTGGTGGTCATGCCTATTCCTTCTGCAGTTGCAATCGAGTTGACTGACGAAGAGCGCGCCGTGTTGGAGGGCTGGACGCGGCGGCGTAAGAGCGCTCAGGCGCTGGCGTTGAGGGCACGTATCGTGCTGATGGCTTCGGAGGGCTTGTGGTCCAACGGCGAGATCGCCGAAGCGTTGGGGGTCTCGCGGCCGACGGTGACGAAGTGGCGTAACCGGTTCGCGCAGCGTCGGTTTGAGGGCCTTGCGGACGAGCCGCGGCCGGGGAAACCGCGGACGATCACAGATGAGCAGGTCGAGGCCGTCGTGACCAAGACGCTGGAGAGCACGCCGAAGAATGCGACGCACTGGTCTACCCGCTCGATGGCCCGGGAGATGGGGATGACCCCTGATGCGGTGATGCGGATCTGGCATGCGTTCGGGCTTGCGCCACACCGCCAGGAGACTTGGAAGCTCTCCAAGGACCCATTGTTCATCGAGAAGGTCCACGACATCTGTGGCCTGTACCTGAACCCACCCGAGCGCGCCGTCGTGCTCTGCGTGGACGAGAAGAGCCAAATCCAGGCTCTCGATCGCACCGCGCCGACGTTGCCGATGCTCCCAGGCACGCCAGAGCGCGCGACGCACGACTACGAGCGGCACGGCACTTCCAGCCTCTACGCGGCGCTGAACCTCAAGAGCGGAGAGGTAATCGGCTCGCTTCACCAACGCCACCGCGCCGTCGAGTTCCTGAAGTTCCTCAAGGCGATCGACCAGAACGTGCCTGCCCATCTCGATGTGCACCTCGTGCTCGACAACGCCTCCAGCCACAAGACCCCGAAGGTCCGACGCTGGCTCACTCAGCACCCACGGTTTCACCTGCACTTCACCCCGACCAGCAGCTCCTGGATCAACCTCGTCGAGCGGTGGTTCGGCGAGCTCACAACCAAGCTCCTGCGCCGCGGCGCACACCGATCCGTCCACGCGCTAAACACCGACATCCGCCGATGGATCGAGACCTGGAACGAAAACCCGCGCCCCTACGTCTGGACCAAGACCGCCGACCAGATCCTCAACACGATCAGCCGCTACTGCCAACGAATCAACCAAACGCGACACTAGCAGCCCGAGCCAGCACCATAATTGAGACTCCCAGGACCGGGGGAATGTGAACTGACACGCGGGGCGTGACCTTCCGCGAGGTCGCGCACGCCTACCTCCGCCGACTGGCGGACGTGGCCGGCGCCAAGCCTTCGACGCTGCGCGACCACGGCTACGTGCTGGCCGAGCCGGGCATCCCCCACAAGCGCGGCAAGGGAACCACGGCCGGGCACATCATGGCCGCGCTCGGGAACCAGCCCGCAGCAAAGATCACCACACGGGAGATAGAGGATCTGCTGGCGACGGTCAGCACCACGGGCGTATCGCCGCGGACGGTGAACAAGTACCGCAACATCATCGCGGCCGTCTTCGGCTACGGCTGCAGGCCCTCCACGTACTCGCTGCCGGCGAACCCGGCACGCGCGGCCGACCGCCGCCGCGAGCCGCACCCCGGAGCGCTCGTGTTCTACGCACCGGAGGATGTCGAGGCCATCGCGCGCGCACTCGCCGAGGGCCGGCACCGCGACCCGGCGCACCCCGCCGTGAGCGATGGCGAGCGCGCGGCGCGGCAGGCCGAGGACTCCCAGGACGCCGAGATCGTCCGGGTCGCGGCATACGCGGGACTGCGACTCGGGGAGCTCCTCGCGCTGCGCTGGCACGACGTGGACTTCGCGGGCTCGGTGCTGACCGTCGCCCGCGCGATGAGTGCCGGGGAGGAGTGCTCCACCAAGTCCGGGCGGATCCGCCGGGTGCCACTCGCCGACCAGGCCGCCGCCGCGCTCGACCGGACGAGCAGGCGCGAGCGCTACACCTGCCCGGAAGACTTCGTGTTCTGCAACGTCTACGGCCGGGCGCTCGATGACTCGGCGCTACGCCGCCGCTACCGTCGAGCGCAGGTCGCCGCCGGCGTGCGGCCCTTGCGCTTCCACGGTCTGCGTCACACGTTCGGGTCGTTGCTCGCGATGCGCGGCGTCGATGTCGTGACGATCCAGAAGGCGATGGGGCACAGCGCGCTTGCCACCACGAGCCGTTACCTGCACGCGCGCCCCGCTTCTGAGCAGGCCGGCGTGTTCACGCGCGCCTTCCGGTCCACCGTGGAGGGCGAGGCTGAGCTTGCGGCAGCCTGAACTCGGAGACGTCCCTACGGACGACCGACGACAGCGGTGGGTTGCATCGCCTCGCGCAGGGCCAGCGCCTCGATCGCCTCGCGGGCGTTCTGGGGTGTGTCCTCGATCTTGCCTTCGCGCCACTCGGCGGCGAAGTCTGCAGGAGTGCGGCCGGTGCGGGCCTGGAACTCCTGCGTGCGTGCGTCCAGGTC
Source organism: uncultured Solirubrobacterales bacterium (assembly GCA_963825025.1). Taxonomy (GTDB): domain Bacteria; phylum Actinomycetota; class Thermoleophilia; order Solirubrobacterales; family Solirubrobacteraceae; genus Palsa-744. The sequence continues at coordinate 64,671 of CAWGRJ010000005.1, read as the reverse complement.
GTGGGCTCGCTCGTGGGGCTCCACAAAGCTGTCCAGGATCCTCGTGACCTCGTCGGTGGGAATCCGCAGGGCGGTCTTGCCGACACGGATCGCCCGAATCTCACCGCGCTCGATCTGGTTGTAGACGGTGCTTCTATCCAGGCCGAAGTGCTCGGCGAAGTCTTTGATCTTCCAGTACTGCCTGTCGAAAGCGGTCATCGTACGCCTCCAGCTGCTTGGCTGACGAACTAGACTCTATCATAGGTATCGACAGAATCGACGAAATCAACAGCAGGCGTTTCCCTCGAGCACCTTTTTGCGAGCCGCGCCGCCCCACCGAATTATGCTGTTGACAGCATATGCGCTGTAAGGTATGGTGCCCAGATGTGGGACGTCGAAGTCACAGATCAATTCGAGCGGTGGTGGGACACGCTGAACGTCGAGGATCAGCAGACGATCGACGCCGCAGTGGGTCTGCTGGAGCAGCGTGGCCCAGGACTCGGACGGCCACTCGTCGACAGCCTGAAGGGCTCTCGCCACGCGAACATGAAGGAGCTGCGCGCGGGCACGATCCGCGTGCTGTTCGCCTTCAACCCGAAGCGCACCGCACTCCTGCTCATCGGCGGCGACAAGCGCGACCGCTGGCAAGAGTTCTACGCGCGCATGATCCCGCTCGCCGACGACCTCTTCGACGAGCACCTCAAAGAGCTTGAAACGGAAGGAGCACCCTAGATGCCCACCAAAACCAAAAGCTTCAACGAGCTGCGCGAGCGGGCTCGCCGCCGTGACCCCAACTGGGGCGCCAACGTCGCCGAGCACCGGCGCGCGATGGTCGACGCGCTCGCGCTCGCCGAGCTGCGCCAGTCGCGGAACATTACCCAGATCCAACTCGCCGCCCAGCTCGGGATCACCCAAGGCAACGTCTCCCGGCTGGAGGCGCGCAGCGAGATATACCTCTCCACCCTGCGCTCCTACATTGAGGCCCTTGGCGGGCACCTGGAGATCGCCGCCGTCTTCGGCGAGGAGCGCGTCGCCGTCGCCGTCGGCCCGGGCGAGCACGAGGGCGTCGAGTAGCATCGCTACGATGCCCAAATGAACACAACAAGCAGCGCCAAGGGCGAGGAGCGTGCGCTCAGTGACTTCAGGGACGCGCTCGACGGCTGGCGCAAGGCGCTCGAGGCCCACCGCATGGCGCCCCCCGACCACGGCTTCAGCGCTCGCCTGGCCGGTCTCGCCGAGGCCGCGAGCCAAGAGGCGCGTGCCTGCCGCGCGGCGGACGCAGCCGGCTTCGACTGGCCGCCTCATCGCGCCGCGGACCCTCGGCCCCCGTACGAGTTGCAGCCCGGTACCGGGCGCCGCGGACCCGAGGACCTCTGGCGGCGCTTCGATGAAGCCGTCAGGCAGCTGAACGCCGCCGCGACCGGCCAGAACATGCTCGATGTCGCGCGTACCTACGACGAGCTTGCGGCCGCGGCCGCGGCGCTCGCAGAGGCAGTCGGGCAGGAGGACGGAGCAGGCGCCCGGCGGCCACGAGCCCGCGCGCGCCGCTCAGCCTGAAGCGCGAGTCATTCGCCGCCGCGTTCCGGGGCTCGGGAGCGCTTGGACGGCAGCGCGAGGGCGCCCGTGTCATCCCACACCGACGCCGGACGCTCCGCTCCGCAACGGCGGTGTGGCAACCCGAGGGTCTCGGGCGCCCAAAGATCGCGGCGTGTCGCCAGCGAGCTGCTGTCGGCCTGCGCGCGTGCGAGCAAAGCATCGACGTGCTCGCGTCGTATACGGAAAGCGCGGCCGATCTTCGCCGCAGGCAGCGCCCCGCTGTCGATCCAGTTGCGGATCGTCTGAGGGGTCACCTGGAGCTCCTCGGCGACCTGGGGGACGGTCAGGATCTGCTGCTCGGTGGTAGACAACACAGAGCAAAATAGCAAAGCAAGCACCCTTTGGTGCAACTGTGTGCCGTGAGGCGGAGCGCAGCGGAGCCGAGCGGCAGGGTAGCCTGGCGGCGGTGCCGAGAGCGCGGCCGGAGAGGATGTCGCGGCGCTGGCCGGTCGTGTCGTGTGAGACGTGGGCGAGAGCCGAACGGAGCGAGGGCAGGGCGCAGTGAGAGCCGGTGGGCGAGCGTCGTGTGGCGGGGGGCGCAGGCCGAGCGCTTGGGTGCAGGTGCGGGTCAGTGGCGCTGATGCGGGGACGGCGCGCAGCCCTGAGAGCCCGATGTGAGCACCTACTGGCGGAGAACCGCCACACCGCCACCCCATCCGTCGATCAAGCAGTCGGCCGGCCCCCGGCCCGGCCCCCACTGCACACCCTGTCACACCCCTTGCGGGTTGACAGGATGTGCCACGCTACCCCGCGGACGGGGCCGGGGGACTGCGCTCCGCCGCGGTCGCGGCCCCCGACCAGGCGAAGTCTGGCCGGGGAGCGGCGGACGATCGACCGTAACTTTGCCGTTCCGTGGGTTCTCGGATGCACGGCAAATCCAGTTTCAAGCTGTGCGTAGCATGATAGGCATATGCGTACTATACTATGCGCATGGATTATCGCCGTCCACTACTTGTGGTCACACCAACGCTCGATGGGGACGTGCTCGCTGCGCTCGCTCGCGCGGAGATCGAGCTCACCGGACGAGAGCTCGCACGACACGTGGGCCACGGGAGCCCCGAGGGAGTCCGTAGGGCAGCCGATCGCCTGGTGAGCCAGGGGACGCTACTACGCCGCACCGCGGGCGCGGCGCACCTCTACCGGCTCAATCGAGATCACCTCGCGGCCCCCTGGATCGAAGGCTTGGCAGGCTTGCGCGAGCAGCTGATCGAGCGCCTGCGTGCCCTGCTCTCCGGATGGGAGCAGCCCGCGAGGGTCGCGCTGCTCTTCGGCTCGGTCGCCCGCGGCGAGGCAAGCGCCGACAGCGACCTGGACCTGCTGATCGTCCGGGAGCGTGAGTGCGACCCCGACTCGGACGGCTGGCGCTCGCAACTGCTGGACCTGGAGCAGTCCGCGACGGCCTGGATGGGCAACGACGCGCGGGTGCTGGAGTACGGTGAGCAGGAACTGGCTGACGCGGCGGACGAGCGGCTCCTCGCAGAAGCGCTGCGTGACGGCATCGAGCTGTCCGGCTCGCGGCGCACACTGCGACGCCTGATGCGCCCGGAGGTCCGAGCATGAGCACACGTACGAGACCTTGTGACGAGGCCACCACGGCCGGTCGCCTTCGCAAGGCCGAGCAGTTCCTCGAAGCGGCGGAGACGATCCGCGATTTCGCCGACGACGAGCATGAAGTCGGCGACGCCTACGTGACGCTCTGTGTCCACGCCGGCATCGCCGCAGCCGATGTCATCTGCTGCGTCGAGCTCAAGGTCCACACGCAAGGGGACGACCACAACCAAGCACTCGAGCTGCTGAGGAAGATCCGGCCCGACGGGGAGCAGCTCGCAAAGTCCCTCGGGCCGCTGCTCGGGATGAAGACACGCGCCAGCTACAGCCATCGTGCGGTCACAAGCGAGGATCTCAAGCGCGCGTATCGCAGCGCGCAACGACTCCTCCGCGCAGCTCGCGATCGCCGGCGCATGGCGGGTGCCTGAAGACGCCGAAGACCCACCTGATGCTCGTCGTCTCTCGCGCAAGTTCAGCAATGCGCCGGACAGAATCGAATCGATCCTGCGCGAAGCGGGCACGAGCCTCCTCCGGCAAGAAGTGCGCTTGCATACCGAGATGCCAGTCGGCGGTGTGAATGAACTTAGCCATTATGGAAACCGTGGATGCGAAATACGGCGCAAGCGAATGGCAGATGTTTTGTTTCCGTACAGTGCGACGATTCCACTCATGGCACCCACTCGTCGGCGACCTCGCGAGCATCGCGGCAATGGCAGGTACCGGGCGTCGTAGGGTCCTTTTGCCTTTGACAGTTTGTTTTTGCTCTTTTGGTCTATATGCCTTTCCCCGCGGCCATACCGCAAGCCCAATGAACCCGCCACGCCTCCTGGACAACCGCCGCCGGGCACCTACCGCCCAGTACGCCTCACGGCCGACGACGTGATGACGGCCCGCGAGGTCGCTGGCCTGCTGCACGCGCCCGCCAGCACGGTCGAAGACTGGGCGCGGCGCGACGTGCTGCCGAGCGTCAAGGTCGGCCGGCGCAGGCTCTACATCCGCCAGCGCATAGAAGCGGTGCTGACCGCCGAACCCGAGGCGCAGCCGCCACGCTGACGGGTCCGTTTGGTACCCACGAGTGGTACCCACGGGACGAAACCACCCAAACCGCCTCGTCCCCGATCCTCCAAAACCCGCTCCCATACAGGAGATTCTAGTAATGCGCCTGGGGGGAATCGAACCCCCGACCTGCGGCTTGAAAGGCCGCTGCTCTTTGGCACCCCGTAGGTTGCCGTTGACCACTGAGCTACAGGCGCATGGGTGTGGAGCGGAGATTGTAGATGGATGCGCGGGTGCCGTGGGGTGCGGATGTCGCCGCGCTTGCGTCGCCGCGGCTCAGCGCGGCTCAGCGGGGCTCAGCCCTCGACCGCGGCGTACACCTCGTCGAGCAGCTTGGCGCGGTCGGTGAGCTGGAAGCTGTCGGCGAGGTAGCGGTCGGTCTGCTCGCGGGGCTCGCCGCTGAGAGCCATGTTGAGCGCGACCAGCCGCGCGCCGTCAAGGTCCTCATCGCCCCCGCGTGTGACCTCCTGTGGCGCTAGCTCTGGTGGGGATGCGAGCTGTGATGCGGGCTCTGGTATGGGTGCAGGCTCTGGCAGTAGCTCTGCGGATGGTGCGGGTGCGGGTAAGAGCTCTGAAAGCGGTGCGGGCTCGGACGCCGGCTCTGGTACAAGCGTGAGTGTGGGCGGAGGCTCCGGCAGGACACTCTGCTGCTGCTGCTCCTCCTCCTCCTCACCGCCTGCGCCCTCCCGCTCGGAGCGCTCTTGACCGGCGACTGCCCGCGCCTCGCCACCCTCCCGGCCGACGCGCAGGCTCCGCGCGAGCCCGCTCACCTCGCCGTCCAGCGACTGCACCTGCGCTAGCAGGGCGGCGGACGCCTGGGCGAGCGTGTCCACATGCACGCGGGCTTGCTCCACCTCCCGCGAAGCGTCCTCACGGGTGCGCTGCGCGTCGTGCTCGGCCTCGCGAGCGATCTCCGCCGCGGTGGTTTGGGCCGCCTCAAGGATGCCCTGCACCCCGGCGGCGGCGGTCGTGCCCAACGAGGGCTCGGCCGCCTCGGCGGCTCGCTGTGCAAGCTCCTGCGCCCACTCGGCCAGTGCGCGCAGGTGGGCGTCCACAGCGGCCGGGTCATACCCCCTGCGGGCCGTCGGGAAGTCGTGCCGTTCGATGCTTTGGCGGTCGAACTCCACGATCAGCAAGCCTACGCCATCTCCTCGGCGGGGGCGGCGGCTGACTCGGCCGCTTCGATCTCGCGCAGATCGCGCCGCAGCTCGCGGATCTCGTCACGCAACTGCGCGGCGTACTCGAAGCGGAGGTCCTCCGCGGCGGCGAGCATCTCCTCCTCGAGCTCCACCGCGAGGCGCTCCAGCTCATGGACTGGCATCTCCTTCGCCTTGCCCTTGCCCCGTGCCTCGCTGCGCCGCCGCCGGCGGCCGCGGGGCACCTTCGACTCGCCCTGCAGGAACTCGGCGATGTCCGAGACGCCCTTGACGATCGAAGCCGCGGTGATCCCGTGCTCCTCGTTGTACGCCACCTGGATTTCGCGGCGGCGGTCGGTCTCCTCGATCGCCGCTTTCATCGCACGGGTCTCCTTGTCGGCGTACATCAGCACCACGCCGTTGACGTTGCGTGCCGCGCGGCCGATCGTCTGGATCAAAGAGGTCTCCCCGCGCAGGAAGCCCTCCTTGTCGGCGTCGAGAATCGCCACCAGCGACACCTCGGGCAGGTCGAGCCCCTCGCGCAGCAGGTTGACCCCCACCAGCACGTCGTACTCCCCCAAGCGCAGGTCGCGAATGATCTGGATGCGCTCCAAAGTGTCGATCTCCGAATGCAGGTAGCGCACGCGGAAGCCCATCTCCAGCAGATACTGCGTCAGGTCCTCGCTCATTTTCTTCGTGAGCGTCGTTACCAGCACGCGCTCCTGGATCTCCACGCGCGCGCGGATCTCGTTCATCAGGTCGTCGATCTGGTTGCGCGTCGCGCGCACCTGCACCTCCGGGTCGACGATCCCGGTGGGCCTCACGATCTGCTCGACGATCCGCCCCGAGCGGGTGCGCTCGAACTCGCCCGGCGTCGCCGAAACGAACAGCAGCTGGGGCGTAATCGAGAGGAACTCCTCGAAGCGCTGCGGGCGGTTGTCCATCGCGCTCGGCAGCCGGAAGCCGTAGTCGACGAGCGTCTGCTTGCGCGAGCGATCCCCCTCATACATCCCGCCGAGCTGCGGCACCGTTTGGTGGGACTCGTCGATGAAGCACACAAAGTCCTTGGGGAAGTAGTCGATCAGACAGTACGGCCGGTCGCCCGGGCCGCGGCCGTCGAGGATCCGCGAGTAGTTCTCGATCCCCGAGCAGAAACCCATCTCGCGCAGCATCTCCATGTCGTACTGCGTGCGCTGGCGCAGGCGGTGGCTCTCCAGCAGCTTGCCTTCGGACTCCAGCTGCTTGCAGCGCTCGTTCAGCTCCTGGCCAATGTCCGCCACGGCCTTCTCGACCGAGCCCTCCCTGACGTTGTAATGGGTGGCCGGCCAGATCGCGACATGCTCGAGATCCTCCTCGATCAGCTCACCGCTGACCGCGTCGAAATGCTGCAGACGCTCGACCTCGTCACCGAACAGCGTCGCGCGGTAGGCAGTCTCGGCGTAAGCCGGCCAGATCTCCAGCGTCTCCCCACGCACCCTGAATGTGCCGCGCGCGAGCGCCGTGTCGTTGCGCGTGTACTGGATGGACACCAGCTTGCGCAGCAGCTTGTCGCGGTCGATCTCCTCGCCACGGGTGAGGATCTGCATGTTCATCTCGTACACCTCGGGCGAGCCCAAGCCGTAGATGCACGACACCGACGCGACCACGATCACATCGCGACGCGCGAACACCGCCGCCGTGGCGGCGTGGCGCAGGCGATCGACCTCCTGGTTGATCGCCGAATCCTTCTCGATGTACAGGTCGCGGCTGGGGACGTACGCCTCGGGCTGGTAGTAGTCGTAATAGGAGACGAAGTACTCGACCGCGTTGTCGGGGAAGAAGGTGCGGAACTCGTTGCACAGCTGCGCCGCAAGTGTCTTGTTGTGCGCGATCACCAACGCCGGACGTTGCACCGCCTCGATCACGCCCGCCATCGTCATCGTCTTGCCCGTGCCGGTCGCCCCCAGCAGCGTCTGAAAGCGCTCGCCCTGCTCGACCCCTTCGGCCATCGCCGCGATCGCCTGCGGCTGGTCGGCGGTGGGCGTGAAGACGGAGTCGAGGCGGAAGGGGGGCATGTCGCTCTTTACGGTAGCGGGGGGCAGATGGGCGCATGCGCCCATCTGGACAGCGGCGCATGCGCCGCTGTCACGATGCCGCACATGTGCGGCATCGCTGGCCGAAACGGGGATGCGAGCCGAAGGCTAGTGTCCCCCCGGCTTCGGTAGGCGCATGCGCCTCCCTGAACAGCTACAACAACCCGACCCTCCGCCTACTCGATCCCCAGCTGCCGCGCGTAAGTGGAGCGGTAGGCCCGCTGTGCGCTCAGCACCCGCCGCACGTATTCGCGCGTCTGCGCGAAGGGCATCGCATCGACGGTGAGCTCCCTCCCTTCGGCGCGCGCCTGAGCCACCCATTCATCGACGTTGGTGAGACCGGCGTTGTAGGCCGCGACGGCGAGCATCTCGTTGCCTTGATAGTGGTTGAGCAGGTAGCGCAGGTAGTAGCTGCCGTAGGCGATGTTCACCGACGGCGTCGCGAGATCGCCGGTTTGGAAGCTCACGCCACCCGACAGGTGGGCGAGAAACTGGGCGGTGCTGGGGAGGATCTGCATCAATCCCTGGGCGCCGGCGGAGGAGGGGCGCGGGTCGAACTTGGTCTCGGCGTAGATCACCGCTGCGATCAAAGCGGGGTCGAGATGCTTTGCGGAGGCCTGCTGACGGATCGTGCTGGCGTCCTGAAGCGGTAGCGCCAGTTCGCGCACGGCGTGCTCCAAGCGCGGGAGCAGCACCACCATCAATGCAACCGACGCGACCAGCACGACCAACGTGGCACCCAGCCGCCGGCCCCTCGACCTCCGCCCACCGGGGCCGCGCAGGCGCTGGCGGGCCTGCGCTCGGCCGCTGCGCGTGTGCGAGCGCCCTACATACAGTTCCTGAGTTCGGCTGGTCACTACGTCAGCTTGTCAAGTATCTCCGACAGCTTCTCTTGCAATTGCGCTTCGGTGCCATCGTTGCAGACCGCGAAGGTGGCACGCGCCGCCTTCTGCTCCTGGGGGAGCTGGCGCGCGGCGCGCTCCTGCAGCAGCTCGTGGCCGCGGCCCGCCGCGCGCGCGCGGCGCAATTGCTCCGGCGCGACGATCGCCAGCGTCGCGTCGTACAGACCCTCCATCCCCGCCTCGAACAACAGCGGCACCTCGACAACCGCCGCGCGCGGCGGCGGCGATGAGGCGCGCGCCGCCGTCAGCCAATCCCCCACGCGGCGACCCACCAGCGGCCACAGCAGCTCCTCCAGCCAGCGCCGCTCGCCATCGTCGGCAAAGGCATGCCGGGCGATCGCCGCGCGGTCGACGACCCCGTCCGGCGCCACCTCTGAGCCCCAGCGCTCCACCACCGCAGCTCGCAAACCAGGGTCGTGAGAGTACAGCTCGTGGACGACCGCATCGCTGGAGAGCACCGCTGCCCCCAACCGCTCCAAAGCGGCCAGCGCAGTGGACTTGCCCGCACCGATCCCGCCTGTCAGCCCTACCAGTGGGACCGACCGCTGGACTGCCGGCACGACGCGCGCGTCAGTCCTGCGGAGAGTCGCCTACGGCGGGGGTCAGGTCAGGCTCGGAAGCCGGGGCCTCGGCAGCGGGTTCGGACTCCTCTCTAGCCGCGACGGTGGGCTCTCCAGTCGCGCTTTCCGGCTCCCCTGTCTCGGCCACCGGCTCCCTCGCCTCGGCTGCCTGTCCGGTCGCCCCTACCGTAGGCTGTGCCGCCTCAGAGACGGCCTCCGCCGCCTCCCTCTCCGCCACGACGGTCCCGTCCGCCGCCGCGCCAAGCTCTGTATCGGGCTCCGCCACCTCTGCCCCCGCCACCTCGGTCGCGACCGGCTCTCCGCCGGCGGCGCCGGCGGCACGCGGCAGCGGCAGGATCTGGCCCTCGACGCGCTTGGCCGATAGCGACAAACGACGGCGCTCGGAGTCGATCTCGAGGATCTTCACGCGGATTTCATCGCCCGGGTGGACAACCTCGCGTGGGCTTTCGACGTGGTGGGCAGCGAGCTCGGAGATGTGCACAAGCCCCTCAACCCCGTCAAGGATCTCCACGAACGCGCCGAACGTGACGACCTTCGTGACAGTGCCCTCCAGCTCGTCGCCGATGTTGTAGGTGTCGATGATCCGCTGCCAGGGGTCTTCCTGGGTCTGCTTGAGGCCGAGCGAGATGCGCTGGCGGTCGCGGTCGATGTCGAGCACCTTCACCTGTACGGTGTCGCCGATGTTGAGAATCTCCGAAGGGTGGTTGACGTGCGACCACGACAGCTCGGAGATGTGGATCAAACCGTCGATCCCGTCGAGGTCGACGAACGCGCCGAAGTCGACGATGTTGGAGATCTGACCCTCCACCACGAGACCGGGCTGGAGGCGGTCGAGGATCTGCTGGCGCACCTCCTTGCGCTCCTCCTCGAGCACCGCGCGGCGCGAGAGCACGACGTTGTTGCGCGAGCGGTTGAGCTCGATCACCTTGGTCTCGATTTTGGTGCCCATGTATTCGTCGAGGTTGGGCACGCGGCGGATATCCACCAGCGAGGCGGGCAGGAAGCCGCGCACACCGAGGTCGATGATCAGGCCGCCCTTGACGACCTCGATCACATTGCCCTCCACCGGCTGGCCGGACTCGGCGGCGGCCTCAATGCGCCGCCACGCCTTCTCGAAGCGGGCGCGCTTCTTGGACATGATCAGGCGGCCGTCCTGGTCCTCCTTGGTGAGGACGATCGCGTCGACCTCCTCGCCGAGCGACACCTCCTCGCGGGGATCGACCGACTTGCGAATCGACAGCTCGCCGGCGGGGATGACCCCCTCGGACTTGTAACCGATGTCGACCAGCACCTCGTCCTTATCGATCCGCACGACGCGGCCGGTGACGACCTCGCCCTCCTCGAAGGGCTGCATCGTGGCGTCGTAGTTGGGGACGACCTGCCCGTCGATTTCGAGCAGCAATCCGCCCGATCCCTCCACCACGTGAGCTTCGGGTTTCTCAATCAGCGCTTGCACCGGTCGAAGCCTAGCGCAGCGCGGTCGATATGCGATCCCGACCCACGGGCGCGGCCGATCGAGAGCGCCGCGCTCGTATGATTGGTGGCGATGCCCACACGAGCCACCAAGCGGGGAATCGAGCGTACCCGCCTGGAGCGCGACTGCGACGTGCTGGTCTGCGGAGCCAGCTTCGCGGGCCTTACGATCGCTCGCGAGCTGGCCGGCTGCGGCGCGCGGGTACTGGTAATCGACCGCTACGAGATCGGCGAGCGCCAAACCTCCGCCTGTGGCGTTCCCACCACATGGCTGGATGCGCTGCAGCTGCGAAGCTCGCTGCGCCAGACCTTTGGGGAGCTGACGGTGCACACCCCGTGGCGGAGCTCGCGGTGGAGACTGCCGTGGACGTTTTCGACTTTCGACTACCGCGAGCTGTGCGCGCTGCTGTGGGAGCAGGCGCGCTGCGCTGAGACCACCTTTGAGACCGCCACCGTGCGCGGCCGAGAGGGCCACACGGTGAGCACCGATCGCGGCGAGCTGCGCGCCCCCCTGATCGTCGACGCGCTCGGCTGGCGGCGGACGCTCTCGCGGGCGGCGCCGATCCAACCTCCCAACGCAAGACTGTCACGGGGCCTTGAGGTACACCCCCACGGAAGCGGCGAGGAGATGGAGCTGTGGATCGACCCGCGCTACATCCGCTCCGGCTACGCATGGAGCTTTCCCGCGCACGATGAGGTGCGCGTCGGCGTCGGCTCGTTCTGGCCGAGCCACCATGTGAAGGAGCCGACCGTGCGTCTCGCGCACGACCTCGATCTTCCCCCCGACGGCTACCAGGGCAATTGGATCCCCCACGAGCTGCGCCCCGCGGCGGAGGACGGCGTGTTCTTCGTGGGCGACTCCGCCGGTCACTGCCTGCCGCTCACCGCGGAGGGCATCCGCACCGCCTTCTACTTCGGGATCGCCTGCGGGCGCGAGCTGCGCTCCGTGCTTGCGGGTCACAGCACCCGCGAGCAGGCGCTCACGCGCTACAGCGCCTTCTCTGACGCGCACCGTTGGAAGTACAGCTCACTGCTGTTCAGCCAGCGCGCGATCGGGCGCCTCACCCCGACCCGTGCGGTGACCGCGCTGGCGCGCTCCTTCGAGCGCCCACGCGTGTGCGAGTGGGCCTTCGAGCACTACATGCGGATCGCCCCCGCCTCGTTCGTGGGACCGAGCCCCGGACGCCCCGTGCAGGCTGCAGCAGCCGCCGCGGCGTAAAAGGCGAGGGACCCGGTCACCCGGGTCCCTCGACAAACACGCTGGCGTCCTTTCTAGGACGCGTGGCCCTCAACCAAGCGTCAGACTACCACGGCTGCCGTCGCCTTCAAATCACGGCTCCGGGACTCAGACTCGAACTGAGGGCTCTTGGTTGAGGGCCAAGCGTGTTACCGCTACAAGACTCGAACTGAGGGCTCTTGGTTGAGGGCCAAGCGTGTTACCGCTACAAGACTCGAACTGAGGGCTCTTGGTTGAGGGCCAAGCGTGTTACCGCTACAAGACTCGAACTGAGGGCTCTTGGTTGAGGGCCAAGCGTGTTACCGCTACACATCCCGGAAGGCCGGAACAGATAGTACGCGGTGATGCAGACGAAAGACTTCAATCAGGCCACCTTTCTCAGCGCCGGCCGCACGGTCTTCACCGCCGCGAGCACCAGCCGCGCGGCCTCGAGGCCGCTGGCCCACGAGACCTCGGCGAGCAGCCCCGGGGCGGCGACCATGTCGCCCGCGAGGTAGACGCCGTCGCCCTGATCCACGGCCGGGCGGTCGCGCCAGGTGGAGCCGGGCAGGTCGAGCGCGCCGGAGCGGGCATCCATCACTTGGCGGCGGCGCCAGGTCTCGCGCTCACGCCAGTTGACCACCGACTGGTCGATCAAACGCTCCAGGCGCGCGCCCGCCTGGTCGGTGCTCTCGCCCGGACGGATCGGCATCTGCGTCTGGATCAGCTCGTGTCCCGCCGGGGCAATTAGGCGGTCGCTGGAGGAGTAGCGCCCGATCCAGCCCGACTCGTCGAGATCGGAGACGATCCACGGGTCGCCGCGGCGGCGGCGCAGACCAACATCGAGGCACACGGTGCGCCCGCTCAGGCCGCTGAGAGGCTCGCCTGCCGAAGCCCGGGAATATGTGCCTTCAGCACGCATCCCTGTGGCCAGCAGCTCGCCGGCCTGGTGGAGCTCGGTGGCAAGGATCACCGGCGGCTCCGGCAGCGCGTCAACGCGACTGCCCGTCTGCACCTCGACGCCGAGGTCACGCACGCGTTGCGCCAGTGAGCAGACCAGGCCGCCCCAGCCACCGCTGGCGTAGCGCACGATCGTGTTGGGTGGTGGCGTGGACAGGAACAGGCGTACGGTGCGCTCCCACACGAACGCCGCGGAGAGCTCGCCGGGGTCGTGATGGAAGGTGTACAGGCCAGCGGCCGAGCTGAGCATCGCGGCGATGCGCTCGTCTGTGTGGCTGGTGACCCAGCCACGGAAGTCCTGCCCGACCGGCGCTTGGCGGCCGCGCAGGCGCAAGACCGCCGGGAGCGCCGCCAGCGGCGGGGTGCGCTGCACGGTGCCCTCCCAGCGAAACCGCGCGCCACCCAGCGGCGGCCTGACATGGGCGGGCAACAGGTTGCGCTCGGACAACCACTGCCACATCGCGCCGTCGCTATAGAGGGCGTGCGGACCAAGGTTGGCTTTGTACGGGCCATCGGCGCTGCGCGCCCGTCCGCCAAGCGCGTCGTGCGCCTCCAGCAGACACACCCGCGCGCCCCCTTCGGCGCACGCGATCGCCGCCGTCAGTCCCGCAAGCCCGCCTCCCACAACGGTTATCTGGCTCATGGTCGCCTCCAAGATCGAGAGTGTGCGACCAACCCTAGCCCGCAACTGGCTCGCAGTACAGTGCCAGTTATGGCATTGATAAAAGGGCCAGTTGAGTTGCTGGTGGAGCTCGACCGCGGCGGTGAGCTGTCGCTGGGCGAGCAGCTCACAGGCGGCATCCGCGAGAGGATTCGCGCTGGCCGCCTGCCGCCCGGCATGAGCCTGCCCTCGACCCGCGGGCTGGCGAAAGAGTTGGGCGTCTCCCGGGGGCTGGTAACCGAGGCGTACGGCCAGCTCGCGGCCGAGGGCTACCTGACGACCCGCCAGGGAACCTCGGTGCGGGTGAGCACCGCCGTGCGGGCATCGACTCCGCGCGCGCCCGCCCGCTCGCTGATGCCGAGCTTCCCCTACGACTTCCACCCCGGCTTGCCCGACCTCGCCGGCTTCCCCCGCGATCGCTGGCTGCGCTCGCTACGCACCGCGCTACGCGACTCGCCGCTCGACGCGCTCGGCTACGGCGACCCGCGCGGCCTGCCCGGGCTACGCGAAGCGCTCGCCGACTACCTCGGGCGGGTCCGCGGCGCCGCCCCGGACACCGAGCACATGATGATCTGCACAGGCTTTACGCAGGGCTTCTCGCTCGCCTGCGGCGTGCTGCGCGGCCACGGCGTGGACGCGATCGCGCTGGAGGACCCGGGCTGGCACATCCACCAGCTGATCGCCGAGCAGGCGGGCCTGCGCGTGGTGCCGATCCCCGTCGACGCGGAGGGGTTGCGGGTGGACAAGCTCCTCGACAGCGACGCCGCCGTGGTTGTGGTCACACCATCCCATCAATTCCCCACCGGCGCGATCCTCAGCCCCGCTCGCCGTGCCGCGCTGGTGAAATGGGCCGAGCGCGAGGAGCGGCTGATCGTCGAGGACGACTTCGACGCCGAGTACCGCTACGACCGTGTGGCGGTGGGGGCACTGCAGGGGCTGGCGCCCGAGCAGGTGCTCTACATCGGCTCCGCCAGTAAGCGCTTGGCGCCCGGGATGCGGCTGGGGTGGATGTTGATCCCCGCGTGGCTGGCGTGGCAGCTGTCAGCGGCAAAGGCCACGGAGGACGGCGGCTCGGAGGCGATCGGCCAGCTCGCGCTGCGCGACTTCATCGCGCGCGGCGAGCTCGACCGGCATATCCGGCGGATGCGCGCTCAATACCAACAGCGACGGCAGGTGTTGCTGGAGGCGCTCGCCAGGCATCTGCCGCAAGCGCGGGTATCCGAGCCCGCCCACCCGGCCGCGGGCCTGTTCGAGCTGGTGGGACTGCCGGATGGCGTCGAAGAGTCGGCGTTGATCAAAGCGGCCGCCGCGCGCGGCGTCGGCATCCATGGCCTCGCCTGGCATCGCTTCACCCCCGGCGGCCCCCCCGGCGTGCTGCTCGGCTTCGGCGGCCTCTCCGAGCCCGCGATCGAGCAGGGGGTGCGGCTGCTTGGCGAGGCGTACGCGCAGAGCGCCGGCTAAATAGTTTCAAAAGACCGGCACGCCCGGACGCGTCCCGCTGACCATTGCGAAGTCGGGTTCTGAGCCCATTTCGGGGGTGTCGTGGGGTGTTGTGAGTCCGGTCGTTTGGCTCTACTGCTGGGGATTCGGTGACACGGTGTTTTGTTGGCGTCGAATGGCGTGGGTCATGCTTGCACTTTCTGGCACTGGATCGAGGCCGTCCGAGCGCCAGCCCCTCGCCGTTCGGCTCACTCGGGCAAGACCAACGGCCGCTCGTCCTGCCGGCGCTCGCGTCCTCGCCACCAGCGCTCGACCACGTAGGGCGGGATGAGCGACAGGCCGGCGGCACGCCTGGCTCCAACGTAGAGGGCAGAGCGCTCCCAAGTCAGGCCCTTGAGATCGAGCAACCGCTCTGGTCTGATCGGCGCGAGCCATGCGTCAGCGCGCCGTACACGTCGAGCGCCCACAACCGCGACCCGCTGCCATCCGGCACTCGGTCCAGAGCGGTTGCGATCGTGCGAGCGGCGGCCGCTTCCACTTGGGCGCATGACCGGACGGATGGATGGCTCGTCGGCCCTCGCCCGAAGCCAAGCAACGTGTCGCGCACCGGAGCTCAGCATCCGAAGCCGGCTCTATGTTGCACCGGGTGCGCCAAATACTCGCAACCCGGCACTTCGACGCCCCGGCGGCGCTCGAGTCGATCGATTGGTCCTTTGAGCAGGATGGAGCGCGCGACCTGACGCACAACCTGCACCCCTGGCCGGCGAAGTTCATCCCGCAGATCCCTGCCGCCGTGATCGCGGCGTGCTCCGACCCAGGCGAACGCGTCCTGGACCCGTTCGCTGGCTGCGGAACTACCGCCGTTGAGGCCCTGCGGACTGGCCGAGCGGTGGTTGCCACCGACATCAACCCGCTCGCCGTTCTGATTACGGAAGCGAAGGCATCGCCACCTGGCATGTCTGATCGACGGCGCGTCGCGGCTTGGGCGGACGAGCTAGGCCCGGTCGCAGTGTCTCGAGGCCTTCTCGACATGGCGCCACCGATTCCCAACATCGACTACTGGTTCGACCCTCCGGTCATAGCTCAGCTAAGTCATCTCCTTCGCTTGATCGACGAGTTCGGTGTCGCGAACGCTTTCTTGCGCGTCGTGTTCTCGTCGATAGTCAACGCTGTATCCCATCAAGAGTCGGAGACCCGCTATCGACGCGTTGACCGTGATATTGGAGCTCGGGACGTTCTCGACCGCTTCCGTAGTCGCCTACGACGGGGGCTGGCAATGGCTCAGGCGTTCGACTCAGCGGTCGGCATTGGAGACACAACCGCATCAATCGCTTGTTGCGACGCTCGCGACCTCACCTTGGCTGCCGACGGTGCTAGCTGCGACCTCGCGATTTTCTCTCCGCCTTATCCGAATGCGTTCGATTATCACCTATACCACCGATTTCGACTGTTCTGGCTCGGTCACGATCCGCGCCAGCTCAAGCACGCCGAGATAGGCGCTCACCTCCGGTACCAAGGCCAGGAGGCATGGCCTCAGGACATGCGTGAATCGCTCGAACAGGTAGCGCATGTGCTGCGGCCGGGCGCGCTTTGCGTCGTGATCGTCGGCGACGGCATTATCGGCGGGGAGCCCGTTCCAAGTGGTGACATACTTTGGGGTGTTGGGGAGACAGTAGGACTCACACCCACGTGGCGGACGACTCGCCCGTTGGCCGCGCACCGCCGTTCATTCAACCTGTCGGACGGCCGCCTGCTCACCGAGGACGTCCTCGTGTTTCGGCGATGACGGTCACTGTCAATCCGCCACACTGGGCGTTGCAACCGTTCGAGCGCGATCTGCTACTACGTGAGATCGTGGCGCTGACTGGAGCGTCGGCGTCTTGGGACGCTGATCGCGTAGTCGTCCGCGGGCCCGTGGGCAAGCGTGCAGTCGCGTTGCTAGTGGAACGGCTGGCGTTCGGGAGATCCGTGACAGACGCCCTGTGTGTTGAGCATGAGACCCATCAACATAGACTTGAAGTCGGCGTGGGTGGCGGGAAACGCAAGGTCACCTCACACGCGCTGCATGGCCTCCACCCATACAAGGGCAAGTTCTATCCGCAGCTCGCACGGTCGGTCCTCAATGGATGCAGGATCGGAGGAGGCTCTCGTATTCTTGACCCGTTTGCCGGCTGTGGGACAACCTTGCTAGAAGCCGACCTCCTGCAGATCGAGGGTCTCGGTTTGGATACCAACCCACTCGCGGTCTTGGTCGCCAATACAAAGCTGCGGCTCCTCAGGCGGAACCCGGATGAGCTGGCTGAGGCGCTTCGGCCGTTGCGACGACTTCCGAGGCGAGGAGCGCCGTTGCCCGACCCGTACCTCGCACGCTGGTTCCCGGCCGAGAACCTCACGTATCTGCTTCGGGCGATTCGCGTGATTAGGGGAATTGATGACGAGGATGCGCGCGGACTCGCACTCGTTGCTCTTTCATCGGTTCTCAGGAATTGCTCGCACCAAGAGCCTAAGCAGGTCCGCGTCTATAGACGTTCTCCGCACGATGTAGTTCCGCTTCTATCCGACGAATTCCCACCCTCGCTCGCAGACGCACTCGAGACTCTTGCCGCTACCCGCCAGGTATACGGCGGTGCTGAGGCCGCGCATCGCACCAGCGAAGTCCTCTTGGGCGACGCTCGCCAGCTTCAGAGCCGCAGAGACCGCAAGTTCGACGCGGTCGTTACTTCTCCACCCTACGCAAATGCCCTGCCTTACATCGACACCGACCGTCTCTCCCTAAGAGCTTTTGGGCTGCTCGGCGACGACGGCCAACGGGGCGCGGAGCGCAGGCTAATCGGAAACCGCGAGATAAGCGACCGAGAGCTCACGCAACTCAACTACGAGGCCGACGCGGCGATTGCGGCTGGCGAACTACCCGAGCAGCTCGTCGAGCTCGTCATGCACGCTCGCGAGGTAGCGGCAGAACCCACGTCCGGGTTTCGCAAGCGCCGCACGCCCGGACTCCTCTTTGCGTACTTCCGCGACATGAGACACGTCCTCGAAGGAGTCAGAGCGCGCCTGCGCAGTAGGGCGCCTGCGATATTCGTGGTCGGCGACAGTGCCGTCGCAGGGCCTAAGGGCACGTCGCTCCTTGTGCCCACCACCGACATCATCGCAACGCAGGCTGCGACGCTTGGGCTCGAACTACGCGAGCGACTGGGTAAGCGCTTGACGAGCTACGGTGCCTCTGACACCCGCCATCAGCGCAACGCTATGGCAGGAGAGGAGGTCCTGATTTTCCAAGCGGCCTGAAGAGACAGTCAAAGCCAGCCATATGACCTTTTCCCGCCTGGCAGTTTTTTAGTGGCGGCGGCCCGCGCCGCAGTCCATTTTTGGGACCCGGGCGTGAGGAATTCGAGTGAGTAGTCGAGACCGGCCCGAATCGGGGTGCGTCTCATCTCCAAGATGCACCCAGTCGGTAGACTGCGAAGCAAGTCCTGTGGGATGATCATGCGCACATCCATGTTGGCCGAAGGGCCATTGACGTACTCCCATATTTTGATCTCGTGTTCTTGGTAGGTACTAACGCGTTGCCCATGGGCGCCTACGAGAACGATGTCGACTACTGGCCGAGGGCTCAGCTCCGGCTGTGCTTGCGCCGTGGCAATCCTCGGCGACGTAAGGCCGGTAAACGGATGACCAAAGAATGCTTTGTCTTCGTTGAGCGCCGTCTTCGACAGGAATACTTCCGTGAGGCGCGTCCCAGTTGAGATGTCGATCACCAATGCCTCGTGAGCCACAGGCGCAGCCGGTGACGGTCGGCGCGCTCCGCGCCGCCTAACGGCCGGCACGGGCACGGTCGGTAGCGCGAAGGCAGGTGGCCCCATTGTGGTCGAGTGCCCCGCTTTGCGCAACTGCGGCTGTTTCCGAAGGCCGGACGGCGGGGCCATTGCCGCACCTCGGCTTGACGAGCCACCAGGCGTATAGGTCGAGGCGATCCGGGCCTCAGTCGGCAGCCACCCGAGGTTGTGTAGTTCCACGAGCCTTTCCGCACTAAGGCGTACGCACAGTCCGCTAGTTGTGTCTGTCCACGCGTCGAGCGTGTTGACGACCTCGGCGAGCACCGCGGCCTCGCTGGCATTAGTAAGGGTCGGTGTCCACGCCGACGCGAACTCATAGTTTGTGAACAAGCCTCCCTCGGTTAGGTTGGTGGATCCCGAAACCAGCAGTGCGCGCTCGATCATCGTGGCATTCGCATTATCCGCCGTGAATAGGAACACCTTCGGGTGAAACGTCGGGCTTGGCGATCCGAGATGCTTGACGACCGAGACATCTCCGCCGGGTTCAACCGCGGCAACAAGCTGGCTCACAGCCTCGAACGAAGTCCCATCGTGATCGACGCCTACGGCGATTGATGCGGCGCCACCACTGGCAGCGAACGCGCGCAACGGGCCGTCCAGATACCGGACGCCAGAGAGCTTTGCGAACGCGACCGCGCAGCGAAGCCGATTCCACCCGCCGCCCGACAGCTCGGCAATGAGGCGATCGCCTACTCGATCGCCGTGAGGCTGGGCCAGTGGCTCGAAGGGCACGTCGACAAGCTATCGACTGTCATGTACTTCGTGGCGTCAGCGCGTGGTGCGGACGCGCTGAATGTCGATGAGACCGTCTGGCGCACCGCCGGGGCTCGCCGAGCCCCGTGGGGCCTCTTCGACCAAGACCACGCCTACCTTCAGGTCGAGCCAGACCGCCATGAGGATCGCGCCCGCGAGCTGCGACCTCGACGACTTCGCGGCGATGGTCGCGAATAAGGCCATAGCGGGGCGGGATTCGAACCCGCGACCTTCAGATTCTGAGCCCGCTGACGCCTACCGCCGCACCACCAACGCCACCCCCGTGACGAGCAACACCAAGCCGACGATGCGGTGCAGCGCCAGCGGCTGGCGGGCAATGCCGAGCAGGCCGAAGCGGTCGATCGCAACGGAGATCACCAGCTGGCCGGTGATCACCGCCGCGGTAAGGCCAGTCGCACCGAGCGTGCGCACGGTAAGGATCGCCACAGTCACGTAGGTGGCACCAAGCAGGCCGCCGATGAAACCCCACCACGGGACGCCCCCCGCGTGGCGGAAGCTGCCGAGCCCGCCCTGGGCGACCGAGGCGGCCAGCAGCAGCGCGACGGTGCCAACCATGAACGAGAGCGTCGCCGCCTGCAGGCTGCCCACCCCCCTGCCCAGACGCGAGTTGACCGGCGCCTGCATGCCAACGAGCGCGCCCGCCCCGCCGGCCAGCAACACCGCGAGCAGCCGGCTCACCTCGCCTCCGGTTGGTCACACGCCACGCCAAGGGCATTGAAGGCAGGGCGACCCACTTCGCCTCCGGCTGCGCCGGTGACCCGACTCACTTCGCCTCCAACCAGTTGCACCCGACGCCGATCTCGACAGCCATCGGCGGCTCCAGCTCCCACACGCCCACCATCTCCCGCTCGACCAGCTCGCGCGCGGCCGGCACCTCCTCGGGGGAGGCTTCGAACAGCAGCTCGTCGTGGATCGTGAGGATCAAGCAGGCGCCCAAGCCGGAGACTGCGAGCGCGCGGTGGCAGCGCACCATCGCCAGCTTGATGATGTCGGCCGCGGTGCCCTGCACAACCGTATTGACAGCGAGCCGTTCGCCGAGCGAGCGCACCTGGTAGTTGCGTGCCCGTAGCTCTGGGATCTGGCGACGGCGGCCCCACAGCGTGGTGACATAACCCTCCTCCTTGGCGCGCTCGATCGTCTCCTGCATGAACTGCGCCACCCGGGAGAAACGCGCCAGATAGGCGTCGATGAACTCCTTCGCCTCCTCGCGGGGGATGTTGAGGCGGTCGGCGAGGCCGTAGTCGGAGAGGCCATAGACGATCCCGTAGTTGATCATCTTCGACTTGGAGCGCATCCCCGGGTCGATCTGCTCGGGAGAGACCTGGAAGACCTGCGAGGCGGTGGCGGTGTGCACGTCTTCGCCGCGCTCGAAGATCTCTCTCAGGACCGGCTCCTGCGCGACGTGGGCGAGCACGCGCAGCTCGATCTGGGAGTAGTCGGCGGAGATCAGCACGCGGCGCTCCTCGGCCTCGAAGCAGCCGCGGATCTCACGCCCGAGCTCAGTGCGGATCGGGACGTTCTGCATGTTGGGGTTGGTGCTGGAGAGGCGCCCTGTCTGGGCGACCGCCTGCAGGAAGGTGGTGTGGATCCGCGAGTGCTCGTCAACCTGCGCAGGGAGCACGTCGAAGTAGGTCTTGATCAACGTGGAGAGCTCACGCCAACGCTCGATCCGCGGCACGATCGCGTGCTCGGAGCGGATCGCCTGCAGCACGCGCGCGTCGGTGGAGTAGCCCGTCTTGCCGCGCCGCTTGCGCGAAAGTCCCAGCTTCTCGAACAGGATCTCCCCCAGCTGCTGGGGAGAGGCGATCAGGAACTCCTCTTCGGCGAGCGCAAAGATTTCCCCTTCCAGCTCGGCGATCTCGTCGCGCACGCGCGCCGCCACCGCCTGCAAGCGGGGCACGTTGAGGCGCACGCCAAGCAGCTCCATCGCGCGCAGCACACTCACCAGCGGCAGCTCGATGTCACGCATCAGCTCCTCCAGGCCGCGCTCTGCGATCTGCTCGCGCTGCCACGCCGAGAGCGCGCTGAGCAGCAGCGCGTTGCGCGCGGCTGGGTCTTCGACATCGCAGCTCAGGCCGCGCTCCTCGCATAGCTCGGCGAAGGGGTAGCCGCGCCGCGCCGGCTCCAGCAGGTAAGCGCCAAGCAGCGTGTCGTGCACCAGCCCGGGCGGCACCACCCCGAGCGCTTTGGCATCGTGCACCACCACCGGGCGCTCCCCACAAGCGACGGCCACTTGTTCGGGGCTTTCACAGTCGCCGGCGAGCACCTCCCGATCAAGCGCGATAGCGAAGCGCCAACCACCATCCTGCGCGAACAGTGCCCCCTCGGGCACCTCGGCCTGCCATACCGTCACGCACAGCTCGCCCTCGCCGAGACGCGCGATGTCAGCGACCCTGCCGGCACGCACGCGCCCGGAGATACGCACCTCGCCCGCGACCGGGGCCCACCCGCCCGCCGCCAACTCGGCGTCCCCAAGCGCCTCCTCCAAGCGTCGCAGCGGGTCGCGCAACTCGTACTCGCGGAACACCTCGCGCAGCCGCGAACGGTCGGGCTCACGCTCGGTTTCGGCGGTCGGGTCAAACTCCAGCGGCACCTCCCGGTTGACCGTGGCGAGTTGCTTGGAGATGCGCGCATCCTCGGCGTGCTCCGTCAGATTCTGTTTGCGCTTGGCGCCGCTAATGTCGGGGATGTGCGCCAGCACCTGCTCCAGCTCGCCAAAGCGCTGGATCAGATCCGAAGCGGTCTTGTCGCCGATCCCCGGCACCCCGGGAATGTTGTCGGAGGTGTCGCCCTTCAAGCCGTAGAAGTCGGGGATCAGCTCCGGGGGGATGCCGTAGCGGTCGATTACCGCCTGGCGGGTGTAGAGCTTGGTCTCGGTGATCCCGCGCGCGGTCGCCATCACCTCCACCAGGCCCTGCGGGTCGATCAGCTGGAAGACATCGCGGTCGCCGGTGAGGATCGTCACCGGCACCGGCGGATCGGCGCCGACGGCGCGCGCCGCGAGCGAGGCGATCACATCGTCGGCCTCGAAGCCCTCGACTCGCACGTTGCGATAACCGAACGCCTCCACCAGCGGTTCCATCGCCGGCCACTGCTGTTTGAGCAGATCGGGGCGCGAGCGGCGTTGGGCCTTGTACTCGGGGAACAGCTCGGTGCGCCCGGAGGTGCCGGCGTCCCAGGCGACGACCGTCGGGCAGACGCCATACTCGGTGATGAGCTTCACGAGCATCGAGGCAAACCCGAAGATCGCGTTCGTCGGCACCCCCGTGGAGGTGGCGATCGACTCGGGTAGCGCGAAGAAGGCGCGGTACACGAGGCTGGGGCCGTCGATCAGGAAGAGGCGGCGCTCCGCCTGGGAACCGTTGGCCGCCGCCGCGCTCATCGACCGAGCACTCTACGCCAGGATGCCGCCCCGCCCCCGGGCCAGCGCGTCCGCGGCCGCTCGTGGTGGGATGCGGAGGGTCGGTGAGCAATAACATGGCAACGCCCATCGATTCCGAACAGGAGCGACCGCCCGTGAGCATCACCCCCAGCGCGCAGTACCGCTTGACGATCCGTGTCCGCCTTGACGACACGGCGCCCGGCGCGGTGGGGCTGCTGACGAGCGCGATCGGCGATGCCGGCGGCGTAGTCGTGGCGGTCGATCTGGTCGAGGCCGACGCGAGCGCCAGCATCAGAGACATCGTGGTGGACGGCGCCAACCGCGAACACTGGGGTCGGATCCTGCAGGCGATCGAGGCGCTGGACGGCACCGAGGTGGTGGACACCACCGACCGCACCTTCCTGCTGCACGTGGGGGGCAAGATCGAACAGCGCAACAAGCACTCGCTGAAGACGCGCGACGATCTCTCGATGGTGTACACGCCGGGCGTGGCACGCGTGTGCATCGCGATCCGCGACGACCCCGACAAGGCGGCGCAGTACACGATCAAGCGCAACACGGTGGCGGTCGTCTCCGACGGCACCGCGGTACTCGGCCTCGGCGACATCGGGCCGGCGGCGGCGATGCCGGTGATGGAGGGCAAGGCGTGCCTGTTCAAGGAGTTTGCGGATGTCGACGCCTTCCCGATCTGCCTCGACACGAAGGACCCCGAGGAGATCATCCGCACCGTGAAGCTGCTGGCGCCCACGTTCGGCGGGATCAACCTCGAGGACATCTCCGCCCCGCGCTGCTTTGAGATCGAGGAGCGCCTCAAGCAGGAGCTCGATATCCCCGTCTTCCACGACGACCAGCACGGCACCGCGGTAGTAGTGATGGCGGCGCTGTTGAACGCCGTCAAGCTCACCGGCCGACGCATGGAGGACCTCAGCGTGCTGGTGATCGGCCTCGGCGCGGCGGGGGTTGCGGTGACGAAGATCATGCGCGAGGCGGGCGTGCGCAACATCATCGGCGCCGACTCCAAGGGGGCGCTGCACGTGCGCCGCGAGGACTACCTAGACGGAACGCTCAACGCGGTGAAGCGCTGGTATGCGGAGGTCACCAACCCCGAGTGCCGCGCGGGCGCGCCAGCCGACGTGATCGATGGCGCGGACCTGTTGATCGGCGTGTCCGGCGCGCGCGCCCTGCCAGCGGAGGCGCTGGCACGCATGAACGGCGACGCGATGGTGTTCGCGATGGCCAACCCCAACCCCGAGGTGGTGCCCGAGGAGGCGGCGCCGTACGTGCGGATCATGGCGACCGGCCGCTCGGACTACCCCAATCAGATCAACAACGTGCTGTGCTTCCCCGGCATCTTCCGCGGTGCGCTGGATGTGCGTGCGCCATCTATCACCGAGGAGATGAAGATGGCGGCGGCGCGCGCGATCGCGGCGATCGTCCCCGAGCAGGAGCTGCGCGAGGACTACATCATCCCCTCCGTGTTCAACCGCGACGTGGCGCCGGCGGTGGCGGCCGCGGTGGCCGACCAGGCGCGCGCCAGCGGGATGGCGTTAGCGGGCCAGGAGGTGGGGTTCGCGCAGGCCGACACCGCCACCGGCAAGCACACAGTGATCGCGTCGAGCGCAGCGCAGGCGAGCGTGGCGCAAGCGAGTGAGGGGCGCGTGCCGACGCCGGGCTAGTGTCCTGACATGCGGGTAACCCTCACAGGCGCGACGGGGCTGATCGGAACCACCCTGGTTGCGCAACTGCTGGCGGAGGGGGCGGAGGAGGTCACCGTACTGTCACGCAACCCGGAGCGGGCGACCGTCACGCTCGGCGTGCCGGCGCTGGGCTGGGAGCCGTTGCGCGAACCGGCACCCAAGCAAGCACTCCAAGGACGCGACGCAGTGGTGCATCTCGCCGGCGAGAACGTGGCGCAGCGCTGGAGCGCCAGCGCCAAGCGCGCGATCCGCGAGAGCCGCGAAGTCGGCACGCGCAATCTGGTGGCGGGTTTGCGCGAATGCGCAGGCGCCGGCGCAGGAGGGAAAGGGGAAGGAGGAGGGGGAGTAGTTGGTGGCCGGCCAACCGTGCTGGTGAGCTCCTCGGCGATCGGCTACTACGGCGCCCACGCAGAGGAGCCTCTGGACGAGGAGGCGGCGCCCGGGAGCGACTTCCTGGCGGGGGTGTGCGTGGCGTGGGAGGCACAGGCACGAGCGGCACAGGAGCTGGGGATGCGCACGGTGCAGGTACGTACCGGCGTGGTGCTCGACCCACGCGGCGGCGCGCTGGCGAAGATGCTGCCTCCGTTCCGCCTCGGTGTGGGCGGGCCCGTGGCGGGGGGACGGCAGTACGTCTCGTGGATCCACGTGGACGACATGGTGGGGCTGATCAGGGCGGCCCTGAGCGACGAGCGTTGGGCGGGCCCGGTCAACGGGACGGCGCCGGAGCCGGTAACCAACCGCGAACTCTCACACGCGCTCGGGCGGGCGCTGCACCGTCCAGCGCTGCTGCCCGTGCCGGGAGCGGCGCTGCGGGCGCTGTACGGGGAGATGGCGCAGATCGTCACCACCGGCTCGCGCGTGCTGCCGGCAAAGCCGCTGGTGCTCGGCTACGAGTTCCGCCACCCCCGTCTCGAAGAGGCGCTGGAAGCGGCGCTCAACCCCGGCTGAGCCGTCCTCGCCCCGCCGCATGGCCGTCGGCTGAGCCGCCCTGCCCGATGGCCACCGTCCCTAGTCGGAGAGCTGCCCTGCCCGACGGCCGTCCCTGGTCGGGAAAGGCGCGGGCGATCCCGCTTCAGCTTTCGGGCGGCAGCGAGAACGCGCCGTAAAACACCAGCCGCCCGGAGTGCACGCGGTCGACCGCGTAGCGCGAGAGCGTGGTGTCGCCGTCGGGCAGCACCGAGTAGGGCCCCAGCACCGATTCGCGGTGGCGAATCGCAAAGAACTTGTGGATCACCGTCTCGCGGTCGTCGCCGTGGCGGCCGGCGCGATGGATGGCGAGCAGCACGGCGCTCATCGCCTCATACCCATACAGCGCGTAGGGGCCGGCGAAGCGGTGAAAGCGCCGGTGGTATTCGCCGAGCACGCGCTGCGCCGGCGGCGGGTAGAGCGCGAGCGGCAGCAGCGGCGTGGTGAGATAGGTGTGCGCCGCGGCGGGGCCGATCTGGGCGGCGAACGACGGTTCGGCGAGGCTGCTCGGCCCCAGCAGACGTAGGTGGGAGTCGGCGGCGTGCAGCTGCTGCCACAACGCCACCACGCCGGCGTCGGGCGTGCCGCTGAAGAACACCGCACGCGCGCCGCTTGCCAACACTTTGTGCACCTCCCCGGCGAATTCGGTGGTGGTCGTTTCAATCTGGTCTTCCCCCAGCACCGCGATGCCGGCACGTTTGGCGTCTTCGGCGAAGATCGCCGCGAGCGGCGCGTCGAAAGCGTTGAGGTCGTAAAGCACATACACGCTTCTGAGGTGCAGCGCGCGCATCAACCGCACCTGCGCGGCGGCCTGCACGGGATCGCCGGGCACCAGCCGCACGAACGTGCGCTGGCCCGTGGGATAGAAGCGTTCGGGTTCGTCCTGACCGGCGTCAAGCGCGGACGTGAGCCCTACATAGGGGCTCGCTGGGCTGACCTGGAGGATGCCGGCCTCGTTGATGAACGACAGCGACACAGCGGTGGCGGATGAGTCGAGCTCGCCGATGTAGGCGATCGTGGAGGTGTCCTGCGCGGCGACGCGCGCGTTGCTGGCGGTGATCCCCGGGGTCGCTTCGCCGGTGCTCGGGTCGGCATCGTCGAGCGACGCGTAGTCGATGTCGAAGCGCCCCACGCGCCCACCCACGTGGGCAAGCGCCAGCTTCTCGCCATTTTCGATTTCCACCGAAGCGCCCGCCGAGGGGCCCTGGAAGGGCAGGCTCGAGTAGATCGTGAGATGGTTGCCGGAGGGCGTGGCCGTGGACACTCCAACCCCGCCGCAGCCGGGCAGCACGGCGAGCAGCGCCAATCCTGCCAGCGCCAGACAGGGCCTCCAGCAGCGCGCCGCCAGCCAAGAGGGCACGAAACGAGGCGGCCAGCCGCGCGCCGCCAGCCAAGAGGGCACGAAACGGGGCGGCCAGCCGCGCGCCGCCAGCCAAGAGGGCACGAAACGGGGCGGCCAGCCGCGCGCCGGCGACTCAGCCAGCGCGAGACGGAGCCGGCGGAACAGCACAGGCGGCTCAGGTGCCGCTGCGACGGCGGCCGGGCAGGTAGCCGGCAGCGATCCGTACGCAGGCGCCCACCAGCATGATGAGCGCGGCGAGCATAAACGCGTCGAACCCCTTGGCGCCCAGGGCCCAAAACACGATCCAGACGACCAGACCGGCGGTGATTGCGGCGATCAATCCCATCGGCTGCGAATCCTACCTACAACGCCAGACCGGCGGCGAGCTCGGCCACAAGCGCGCCCACCGCGGCGGCGGGATCCCCGGATTCACCGGCGGCACGCACCAGTCGTGAGCCGACGATCACCCCGTCGGCGCCGGCATCGGCGGCCTGCCGGGCCTGAGCGGGAGTGCTGATCCCAAACCCCAGCGCCACCGGCACCGGGGTGGCGGCCTTGGCGCGGGCGACGATCTCAGCGAAGCGCTCCGCCAGCGCTTCGCGCTCTCCGGTGGTGCCCACCACCGACACTGTGTAGAGAAAGCCTCGTGCGCGGGCGCCAATCTCCGCCAACCGCCCCGGCGGCGTGGTCGGAGCCACCAGCGGCACCAGCGCCACGCCGTGCGCATCGCAGGCGGCCAACACCTCCGCCGCCTCCTCGAACGGCAGGTCGGGGACGATCAACCCGCTTGCGCCGGTGCGTGCCAGCCGCTCCACAAACGCCGCCGCACCTGGCGCGAGCACCATGTTGGCGTAACACATCAACACCACCGGCACGCTCGGCGCGAGCGCGCGCGCTACCTCCAACACGCCGCCGAGGTTGGCACCGGCGGCGAGTGCCCGCGTGGCGGCCTCGTGGATCACCGGCCCGTCGGCGAGCGGATCGGAGTAAGGCACCCCCAGCTCGACGATGTCCGCTCCCCCCTGCACACACGCCTCGCCGATCCGCACCGACTCCGCGAGCGTCGGGTAGCCGCCCATCAGGTAGGGCATCAGCGCCGCGTGCGACCCGTCGCCCGCGGCACGCGCAAACGCGGCGGCGATTCGGTCTATGCCTGCCGCGCCGTCAACAAGCTGCGTGCCCCGCCCGCCGGAGCGCTTTAGTGCGGAGGCACCCTCCCCCATCTCTTCCCCGCCGGAGCGCTTTAGTGAGGAGGCACCCTCCCCCATCTCTTCCCCGCCGGAGCGCTTTAGTGAGGAGGCACCCTCCCCCATCTCTTCCCCGCCGGAGCGCTTTAGTGCGGAGGCACCCTCCCCCATCTCTTCCCCGCCGGAGCGCTTTAGTGCGGAGGCACCCTCCCCCATCTCTTCCCCGCCGGAGCGCTTTAGTGCGGAGGCGCCCTCCCCCATCTCTTCCCCGCCGGAGCGCTTTAGTGCGGAGGCGCCCTCCTCCATCTCTTCCCCGCCGGAGTCATTCATGAAAGGGCGAGAACCTCCGCGAGATCCTTATCGCCACGGCCGGAAAGGCACACCAGGTCGAGCTCGTCATCGGCCGAAGCCGGGCGACGCTCGCCTTTGGCGAGCATCCCCGTTTCGGTCTGCGCCAGCGTCCAAGCAAGCGCGTGGGCGCTCTCCAGCGCCGGAATGATTCCCTCCAGGCGCGCCAGCTCGCGGAAGGCGGCGAGCGCGTCGCGGTCGCTGACGGCGACGTAGCGGGCGCGGCCGCTGTCGCGCAGGTGGGCGTGCTGGGGGCCGGTGCCGGGATAGTCCAGGCCGGCCGAGACCGAGTGCGCTTCGATGATCTGGCCCTCCTCGTCTTGCATCACCGCCGACAGCGCGCCGTGCAGCACGCCCGCGCGGCCGCCTACGGTTAGCGGGGCGCCATGGCGCGGCGTGTCGATCCCCTCCCCGCCGGCCTCCACGCCGATCAGCTGCACCGCGGAGTCCTCGAGGAACGCGGTGAAGATCCCCAGCGCATTCGACCCGCCGCCAACGCAGGCGATCACGCGCGCCGGCAGCCTGCCCTCGCGCTCCAGCAGCTGCGCGCGAGCCTCGTCGCCGATCGTGCGTTGCAGGTCGCGCACGATCGCCGGGTAAGGCGCGGGGCCGACGACCGAGCCGATCACGTAGTGGGTGCTCTGCACATTGGTCACCCAGTCGCGGATCGCCGCCGAGGTCGCCTCCTTGAGCGTGCGCGCGCCCGCGTCAACCTCGTGGACGGTGGCGCCCAGCAGCCCCATCCGCTGCACGTTGGGCCGCTGGCGGCGCGTGTCCTCGGCGCCCATGTAGATCTCGCATTTGAGGTCCAACAGCGCGCACACGGTGGCCGTCGCCACGCCGTGCTGCCCGGCGCCGGTCTCGGCGATGATCCGCTGCTTGCCCATCCGCCTTGCCAGCAGCGCCTGGCCGAGCGCGTTGTTGAGCTTGTGCGAGCCTGTGTGGTTGAGGTCCTCGCGCTTCAGATACACCGCCCGCCCGCAGCGCTCCGACAGCCGCCGCGCGTGGTAGAGCGGCGTGGGGCGCCCGCCGAAGTCACGCAGCAACCCATCCAGCTCCGCCCGGTAGCCGGCGTCCGCGCGTGCCTCCAACCATGCCTGCTCGAGCTCCGCCAGGGCCGGCATCAGCGTCTCGGGTACGTACTGCCCGCCGTAGCGGCCAAAGCGGTGCTCGATCGTGCTCACAAGCAGCGAGACTACTTACACCGACATGCCCGCGGACGCCGGAGCGGGCGCGTCAGACGACGCGGACGCCGGAGCGGGCATGTCAGACGACGCGGACGCCGGAGCGGGCATGTCAGACGACGCAGACGCCGGAGCGGGCATGTCAGACGACGCAGACGCCGGAGCGGGCATGTCAGACGACGCAGACGCCGGAGCGGGCATGTCAGACGGCCGGTCGGGCACCTCAGACGTTGCGCCCCGCACGGCATCGAACAAAGCCCGCAGTCGCTCCGGGTCCTTGTGTCCCGGCGCGGCCTCAGTGCCGCTGGCGGTGTCGATCGCGAACGGTCGCGCACGATGCCCCTGCTCGCTGGCCGCCCGGATTGCCTCGACGGCGTTCTCGGGCCCCAGGCCACCGCTGAGAATCAGCGGCACCTTGGAGCGCCGCGCGGCGAGCAAGCTCCAGTCGAACGTCTCGCCGGTGCCCCCGCGCAGCCCCTCCCTGCCGGGCGTGGCGGAGCGCGCGTCGAGCAGGTGAAAGTCGGTGTGGAAGCGCTCCACGTCGCGCACCTCGCCGATCGTGGATACCTGCGCCGCCTTTACCACCCGCGCGCCGGTGCGGTGCCCCGCTTCTGCGCAGTACGCCGGCCCCTCGTCGCCGTGCAGCTGCAGCAGCGTCAGCCCGAGTTCCTCGCCGATGCGCACAACCTCGTCCAAAGGCTCGTTGACGAACACCCCGCACACCTCCACCTTGCGACGCAGCGCAGTGGCGATACGCAACGCCTCCTCCATCGAGCACGCGCGCGGGCTGGGCTCATAGAACACCATCCCCACCGCCCACGCGCCGAGCTCCACGGCCAGCTCGGCGTCCTGCAGGCGGGTGATGCCGCACACCTTGATGCGGGGGGCGATCTCTGACATAGGCCAACGGTAGCGGGTGTCACCCGAGGCCCACTCGAGGCCCACCTGAGGCCGTTCACGACGAAGCGCCCGCGTCGCGGGCGCTTCGCGAAGAGTCAGCGGGCTGCTCATCCGCCCCGCCGGGCGTAGGCTATTCCGGCGTATTCGGGTTGGGGATCGAGTTGGGCCGCTGGCCGAGCGTGACCTTGACGTTCTTTTTGGTGTAGCCGCCACTGCCCGAAGCGCGTAGCAGTTCGATCGTGACGGTTTCGCCGGGCTTCTTGGCGCTGACATAACCGGCGAGACTTTCCGAGCTCGTCACCTTTTTGCCGTCGAAGCCAACGATGATGTCGCCGCCGACCGCGATTTCGTTGCCGCCGACCTTGGCTTCGATGTTGCCGCCGCGCAAACCGGCCTTGGCGGCGGGGCTGCCGGCTTCGACTTTCTCCAGCAGCGCGCCGCTCTTGACAGGAAGGTTGAGGCTGGAGAGCGAGCCATCGATCGCGATCATCACCACACCGAGGTAGGCAGTCTGCACCGAGCCGTGCTTCTCCAGTTCGGGCAGCTCCGCCTTGGCGGTGTTGATCGGCACCGCAAAGCCGATCCCGATATTGCCATCGCTACCGCCACCGCCGGTCTCGATCTGCGAGGTGATGCCGATCACTTGCCCTCTGGCGTTCAGCAGCGGCCCGCCGGAGTTGCCGGGGTTGATCGGCGCGTCGGTCTGCAGCACATTGTCGATCGTAAAGCCGTTGGGGGCGGTGATTTCACGTTGCAGCGCCGAGATCACGCCGGTCGTGAGCGTGCGGCTGAGGCCAAACGGGTTGCCGATCGCCACCACCGGTTCGCCGACCTCGACGCTGCTGGAGTCGCCGAGCGTGAGCGGGTGCAGGGTGAGCCCTTCGGTGGGGATCTTCAGCACGGCGAGATCCTGCGAGGGGTTCTTGCCGACCACATGCGCTTCCACGGTCTTCGAGTGTTCAAAGCTGACGGTCACCTTCACCGCGTTCTCCACCACATGCCAGTTGGTCAGGATCGTGCCGTTGGCGTCGATCACAAAGCCGGAGCCGGTGGCGATGCCCTGCTGCTGGGTTTCGCCGAAGCCAAACGGGGATTCGCTCTGGCGCACGACGGTGGAAGTCACCTTCACCACGCTGGGCGCCGTGCGTTCGTAGATTTCATGAGCGCTCAACCCACCCCCACCGCCGCTCCTGGTCGGGATCGACGTAGACGAAGAGGTGGTGCCGGAGGTCGCCGGGGCCGCCGCCTGGACCTCGGTGACAGTTTTGCTGGAGGAGCTCAAGCTGCCGCTGGCGGCGAGCACCGCCACCACGATGCCGCCCCCCAGGAGGGCGGAGATGAAGGGGATCACGAATAGGCGTTTCATCGCTGTGCGTTCGGCGCGGAGGCCAGTTCGATCGCGGGCGTGGCGAGCACGAAGGCGGGCGATGGCTGCACGCAGGCGGACGTGGCGAGCACTGACGTGGGGAGCAAGCTCATATGGGTCATGCGAACAGAATGGTCGGTTGCGATGAAGGCGATCTAAAGGTCTGTCTTGATGTCTCTAAAACTTTTTCGGGCTCTTTCAGCGGCCACCGCCAGCGCGTCAGCCGCCACCGGCAGCGCGCGCCGCGTCGGTGCTCGGCGCGTCGCTCGCGGGGCAGCCCGACAATAGCTCGCGCAGAGCCGCCTCAGGGTCAGGCGAGCGCATCAGCGTCTCCCCCACCAGCACGGCATGGACGCCCTCACTCGCCAGCCGCGACAACTGCGCGGCGGTGGCGATGCCCGACTCCGACACCACACACACGCCGTCGGGGATCTCCTCGAGTAGGGCGAAGGTGCGCTCAACGTCCACCGTAAAGTCGCGCAGGTCACGGTTGTTGATCCCGATCAATCTCGCCCCGGCTTCGATCGCGCGATTGAGCTCGGCACGATCGTGTACCTCGACGAGCACGTCGAGGTACAGCTCCCTCGCCGCCTCGTGCAGCGAGCGCAGCGTTTGCTGGTCGAGCGCCGCCACGATCAGCAGCACGGCGTCGGCCCCGGCGGCGCAGGCCTCATACAGCTGGTAAGGGTCGACGATGAAATCCTTGCGCAGGATCGGCAACTCGCAGGCAGCTCGTGCCTGGCGCAGATCCTCGAGCGATCCGCCGAAGTGAGGGCCCTCGGTGAGAATCGACAGCGCGGCGCCACCGCCGCGCTCGTACGCGCCCACCAGCTCCGCCAGATCGGGATGCTCACGCAGCGTTCCGGCCGAAGGCGAGCGGCGCTTGAACTCGGCGATCACCGAGATGCCAGGGTTGGCGAGGGCTGCTTGCAGTGAATGCCGCGTTGGGGGTCCAGCCCCACCAAAGCCCTCCAGCTCCTCGACCGGCAGCGCCTGCTTACGCCGTTGCACCTCCTCGCGGGTGCTGGCGAGGATGCGCTCCAAAACAGTGGCGCTACTCACGCGGTGGCCTCGGTGGGGGCATAGCGGTGGCTGGCCTGCACATATTCCCGCAAAGCGTGAGCGGCGCTGCCGTCGGCCAGCGCCGCGCGAGCCGCCTCGACCCCCTCGGCGATCGACCCCACCGCGCCGGCGGCGTAGATAGCAGCGCCGGCGTTGACGAGCGCGAGGTCCGCGCGAGGTCCCTCCTCGCCTTCGAGGATCGCGGTTGTGGCCGCCGCGTTTTCGGCCGGCGTGCCACCCGCGAGCGCCGGGTGCTCGGTCGGCACGGGCACGATCCCCAGCTCGGCGGGAGCGATCGTATAGCGGCGGATTTCCGCGCCGTCCAGCTCCACCACGGCGGTCGGGGCGGAGCTCGACACCTCGTCCAACCCGTCGTCGCTGCTGACTACCAGCGCGCGGCGGGAGCCCAACAGCTCCAGGGCGCCCGCGATCGTCTCCAGGAAGCTGGGGTCGGATACCCCGATCAGCTGCCGCGAGGCACCAGCCGGGTTGGTGAGTGGGCCGAGCAGGTTGAAGATCGTGCGCACCGCCAGCTCGTGGCGCACGGGCATCACAAAACGGGTCGCTCGATGGTGGGCGGGGGCGAACATGAAGCCAAAGCCGGCCTCCTCGATGCAGCTGACGACGCCCTCGGGGGCGAGGTCGATGCGGGCGCCGAGCGCCTCCAGCACGTCAGCCGAGCCGGACAGACCGGTGGCGGAGCGGTTGCCGTGCTTTGCCACCGCGCAGCCGGCGCCGGCGGCGATCAAAGCGGCGGTGGTGGAAACGTTGAACGTGCGCCGCCCCCCGCCGGTACCGGCGGTGTCGAGCAGGTCCTGCTGCGCGCTCGGCACGCAGATCGCCAACTCGCGCATCGTGCGCGCCATGCCGGCGAGCTCCTGCACGGTCTCGCCCTTGGTGCGCAGCGCGATCAAAAAGCCGGCGATCTGCGTCTCCGAGCACTCGCCCCGCATGATCTGCGCCAGCACCTCCGCCGTCTGCGCTTCGCTCAGATCTTCACGCGACGCCAGTGCGTCGATCGCGCTCGTGAGGATTTGGTTGGGCATCAGCCGAGGAAGTTCCTCAGCAGCGGCATGCCCTGTTCGGTGAGCACCGACTCGGGGTGAAACTGCACGCCCTCGGCCGGCAGCTCGCGGTGGCGCAGCGCCATCAGTACGCCATCCCCCTCGGCCGAGGCCTCCAGGCAGGCGGGCAGCTCGCGATCGACGATCAGCGAGTGGTAGCGCCCCACCGTCAGCGGCGATGAGAGGCCAGCGAAGATCGTACGGCCGTCGTGCTCGATCGTGGTGGCTTTGCCGTGCACCGGCGGATGCAGCACCACGCGCCCCCCCCACGCCTGCGCCAGCGCTTGGTGGCCCAGACACACGCCGAGCGTGGGGATGCCCGCTTCGGGCAGCTTGCGCACCGCCTCCAGCGTGATCCCCGCCTCGTCGGGGGTGCACGGCCCGGGCGACACCACGCAGCGTTCGTAGCCGCCGGCGAGCAGTTCGTCGACCGTGGCGCGATCGTTGCGCACCGTGTGCACGTCGGCGCCCAGCTCGCCGAGGTACTGCACGAGGTTGTAGGTGAACGAGTCGTAGTTGTCGATGACGAGGACCTTCATCGCTCTTTACCCACCACATCCACGGGCGCCCATGCCAACTCGACTCGCACCCACACTCGGTCGGCCCGCGCCGACGACGCTTGTCCCGCCGCTGCTCATGCCCAATCGACCTGTTCGCATGCCAGCGCGATTGCGCGCATCGCCGCGGTGGACTTCGCCACCGACTCCTCGTACTCATACGCCGGCTTGGCGTCCGCCACGGTGCCGCCGCCGGCCTGGATGTGGGCGACACCGTCCTTCACCACCACGGTGCGAATGTGGATCGCGGTGTCGAGGTCGCCGTTGTAGGAGAGGTAGCCGATCGCGCCGCCATACCCGCCCCGCTTGACCGGCTCGAGCTCGTCGATGATCTGCATCGCGCGCACCTTCGGCGCCCCTGAGAGGGTGCCCGCCGGCAGCACCGAGCGCAGCGCGTCCATCGCGCCGATTCCCCGGCGCAGCGTGCCGGACACCGCGGAGACGATGTGCATCACGTGGCTGTAGATCTCGATCTCCATCAGCTCGTCCACCGTGACGCTGCCGTACTCGCACACCCGGCCGAGGTCGTTGCGTCCCAGGTCCACCAGCATCACGTGCTCGGAGCGCTCCTTCTCGTCGGCCAACAGCTCCGCCGCAATCTGGCGATCCTCCTCGGGGGTGGCGCCGCGCGGGCGGGTGCCCGCGATCGGTCGCGTGGCGACGTGGCGGTCGTTGACGGTCAGCAACGGCTCCGGGCTGGCGCCCGCCACCTGGAAGTCGCCGAAGTCCAGGTAGTACATATAGGGGGAAGGGTTGACCGCGCGCAAGCCCCTGTAGATGGAGAAGGCCTCCACCGGCACCGGCGCCGACCAGCGCTGGGAGGGCACCACCTGGAAGGCGTCGCCCGCGTGGATATAGCGCACGATCCGCTCGACCATGCCTTCGAACTGCGCACGTGGCATGTTGGACTCAAAGCGCGGCGTCGCCCGCGGGTGGGCGGGCTTCGCCTGGGCGGGCTCCGGGTCGGCGGGCTCCGGGTGTGTGTGCTCCGCGTGGGCGGGTTCCGGGTGTATGGACTCCGCGTGGGTGGGCTCCGGGTCGGCGGGCTCCGATTCCCGGTGCGGCACGGGGCCGTCGAGCGCGCGGCGAATCTCGGCGATCTTCTCCGCGGCGTGCTCCCGCTCCCCCGCGGCGTCGCCATCGGCGTTGACGAGGATCGTGATCGTGTGCTTGAGGTGATCGAAGATCACGAGCGCATCGGAGAGCATCAGCGCCATGTCCGGCAACCCCAGGGGATCCGTGCCCGCCGCGCCGAGCGGCTCGACCGTTCGCACCAGGTCGTAGCCGAAGAAGCCCACCGCACCGCCGAGGAAGGGGGCCCCGTCACTCGCCGCCCCCGGGTCCGCAAGCGGCGCCTGGCGGAAGCGCGCCACCTGCTCGGCCGCGAGCGCGTAGGGGTCGCCGGGGTCGCCCAGCGACCAGCGCAGCACCGAGCGGGGCCGTACCCCAATGAACGACCACCGTCCTACGCGTTGACCCTGGTCGGCCGACTCCAGCAGGAACGCCGGCTCCGACGGCGCGAGCGCCCGCAACTTCAGGAACGCCGACACCGGCGTCTCGCAGTCGGCGATGAAGCTTTCGCATACGGGGATCAGCTCGTGCGAGCCGGCGGGCTGGCGCATGGGCGACGCGGGCGGGCCAGCGGGCGACCCGGGTGGGCCGCCGGGCGAGGCAGACGCAGGCGGATCACCTGGCGACGCGGGTAGACCGGCGGGCGAGCGGACCTCGCCGGGCGAGCTAGCGGCTGCGGGCATCGAGCACCCGCTCGGCGTCGGCGAGGGCGCGGCCGCGGCTGTGTAGCAGCACGAGCAGGTGATAGAGCACGTCGGCGGCCTCTTCCTCGACGCGCTCGTCAGACTCCTCGCGCGCGGCGCGCGCCACCTCCTCGGCCTCCTCCATCACCTTCTCACCGATTCGCGGCGGATCCTCCAACAGCGCCACGGTGTAAGAGCCGGCGGGGCGCTCACGGGCCCGCTCCTCGAGCGTGCGCTCGAGCGTCGGCAACACCTCGTGGGGCGCCCGCAACTGCTTGCCGGTCTCCGCTTGATCGCCGCGGTGAAAGCAGGTGCGCTCGCCCGTGTGGCAGGCCGGCCCGGCAGGCTCCACCAGCGCGAGCAGCGTGTCACCGTCGCAGTCGACACGCAGCGCCCTCACCGCCTGGGTATTGCCGCTGGTGGCCCCCTTGTGCCACAGCTCCTCGCGGGAGCGGCTCCACAGGTGCAGCTCCCCGGTGGCACGTGTGCGCTGCAGCGCCTCCTCGTTCATATAGGCGAGCATCAACACCTCGCCGCTGCTCCAGTCCTGCACCACGCACGGCAGCAAACCGCGCTCGTCGTAGACAAGCTGGGCGTCGATCGGCTCCACGGCGGGGGTGCTCACCCCGAAGATTGTAGGCGGGCGTCATCATGGTGCGGATGTCATCGGCGCTGGAGCGCAGGCTGGTCGTGGTGACGGGCAAGGGAGGCGTTGGCAAGACCATCACGTCAGCCGCGCTCGGTCTGCTCGGCGCGCGCCGGGGACTGCGCACGATCGTGGTTGAGGTGACGGACGGCCAAGACAGCGAGGCGGGGTTGGGGCGACTGGCGGCGCTGCTCGGCCACGCGCAGCCGCCGCCCCACGGCGTCGAGACGGAGTTGCAAGATGGGCTGTGGGGACTCGCGATCGATCGCGACCGCGTGCTCGCCGAATGGCTGCGGGCGATCGGGGGACGGGTGCCGGCGCGCGTGCTCACCTCGAGCTCCAGCTTCCAATACCTGATTGCGGCGGTACCGGGCTCACGCGAGATGATCACGATGATCAAGCTGTGGGAGCTTGCCCAGGGGCGGCGCCCGGCCGATCGAGAATCGCGCAACGGCAACCCGCCCGCGGGCAAGCGCGACTACGACCTGGTGGTGTTCGACGCGCCCGCCACCGGCCACGCGCTGGCGATGCTGCGCTCCCCGCAGACCTTCGGGACGATCGCGCAGGTAGGCCCGGTCGCGCGCAACGCCGGCCAGGTGCGCGAGCTGCTGCAGGACCCCGCCCGCAGCGCTTACTTGGCGGTGACTCAAGCCACCGAGATGGGCATCAGCGAGACGCTCGAGCTGCGCGAGGGTCTCAGCCGCGAGCTGGGCAGGAAGCTGGATGCGGTGATCCTCAATGGCACGCTGCCGCGGCGCTTCGACAATGGCGAGCTGCAGCGCATCGCCGCGCTGAGTGAGACGACGGTGGTGACCGGTGCCGCGATGCGCGCCGCACAGGCTGTACATGAGCGCATGCGTGCACAGCAGCGCCAGATCGCACGCCTACGCCGCAGCGACGAGCCGCACGGCGCACCGCCGGTGCTGACGGTGCCGTTCATGTTCCAGTCCGAGCTTGGCCTCGACGCGGTCAACCACATCGCCGATCGGTTGGGGCGCGGGCTGTGAGGGCCAGAGCGCTTTAGGACCGCAGCGCGGCGGCGCGGGCTGTGAGTGCCAGAGCGCTTTAGGACCGCAGCGCGGCGGCGCGGGCCAGAGCGCTTAGGACCGCAGCGCGGCGGAGATGCGCTTGGCGGCGGCGATCACCGTGGGGCCGAGAGAATCACGCAGTTCCTCGATCGTGTAGGCGTCAGCTGGGACGGGAATGCCCACCGCCGCGATCACCTCGCCGTCGGGGTCGTACACCGGAGCAGCAATCGTTCGCACCCCGGGGCCGAGCTCTTCGTCGCCCAACGCAACACCCTGCTCGCGCACCCGTTGCAGCTCCTCGCGCAATGCCCGCTTGGTGGTGATGCTCTTCGGCCCGCGTCGCTTCAGCTCAAGTTCGCCGATCAGCTGTTCGCGCTCGCGGTCAGGCAGGTAGGCAAGCAACACCTTGCCCATCGCGGTGCACGGGGCCGGTAGGCGTGCGCCGGCGCCAAGGTCAAAGTCGACGGCGTGCTGCCCGCGCCGCCAGCCACGGCGTCGGTCGACGTAGCGGATCTCGGTGCCGTCGAGCACCGCCACCGAGGTAGTGCGGCCGGTTTGCTCACGCAGTTCGCGCAAGGGCTCACGCGCCTTGCCCCGCAGCGCCATCGAGTCCAGCACCGACATGCCCATGTCGGCGACTCTGGGCGCCAGGCGATAGCGGCGCGCCTGGTCCTGCTCGAGGTAGCCGAGCGCCACCAACGTCGAGGCATAGCGATGCGTAGTGGAGCGGCTCATGTTGAGCTCGTCGGCAAGCTTGGCGATGCCGAGCACCGGCTGTTGCGCGCTGAAACAGTTGAGGATCGCCAACCCGGCCTGTAGCGAGGAGGAGAATCGCCCGCGGCGCTCCTCCTCGAGCAACTCCAGCCCGGCGCGCCCTGACGGCTCGGCGACCGAGGAGGTGGATCGCTTACTACTCATACGCCCAATCCTCCACCGGTGCAGGGACGACGAGCGATAGTGCGAGCCGGACGCCATCCGCAGCGCCCGGCTCGCGGTCGAGCGGTTGAGGCGCGGAACGAGTCAACCTTGGCACCCGCGGCCGGGCGTCGCATAGGACGCCGCTGCATATCCAGCCGTGGAGCCATGACCCGTAGGCCGACGTTTTCGTCCCGCATTGCACAAGCGATCATCGCGGAGCGCCGGGACACGCTCAATGCACAAGTGAAAATCTTTGATTCGACCATACCCTTGGATTCCAGCCGCCATTGTGGCGTGAACACGATTGGAAACTATGTATATCAGTGTACAGGTTTATGTCGAGGTTTGGCGACACTGTACATCTTGAGCACCTCTGACGAGCATATCGTCAAGCCTATTGGGAGCGCGAGGAGTGGCACACTGTGCCGCCTATTGCCTGTCTCGCAGGTGGATCACCTGCGCCAATCCCAGCTGCGCCGACGGCAACCTCGGCGGCATTGATGCGCCTCCCAAACGGCCCCCGCCAAGCGAGAAGATCCGGTCTGCCCGCATCGCCGCCGACATCTCCGGGACCGCCATCAACACAGCGATCGCCTGCTCCTGCGCAAGCGAGTGCAGCAGCTCGGTGATCCGCTCACGCTCGAGTACGTCGAGCTCCGCGGTGAGATCGTCCACCAGCAGCAGCCGCGGTGAGCGCACGATCCCGTGAGCAATCCCGATCAGCGCCCGCTCCATGCCGCAGAGGTTGCCCCAACGCAGACGCGCCTGCGCCGAAAGACCAACCCGCTCGAGCGCCTGCTCGGCGCGCGCGTACGCGTGGCGGCGGCCGTGCTCAACCAGTAGCGGCAGCGCCACGTAGTCAAGCATCCGTAGGTCGCTCATTGGCCCCACCCGTTGTATCCAGCCGATCCGCTCCAGCATCAGCCGCCCATGCTGGCGCTCAGAGAGGGTCGCGAGGTCGACTCCCTCGAAGTACACGCTGCCGCTGTCCGGTGTCTCCAAGCGCGCGGCGAGCTTCAGCAGAGTTGTCTTGCCCGACCTGCGGGTGCCCCACACCGCCGCGAGCTCGCCCGCGTGCACTTCGAGCGTTACGTCCCGCAGCACTCTCACCTCGGTGCCTCTTCGCCGGTAGCTCTTGCCGACGCCTTGCAGCGACAGCGGACTACCCACCCTCAAGCCTCCAAGCGGCTCCTGCTCATAGACCGGTTGGTGGGGCTTTTCAAGCACGTCGTGTACAACATACTCAACCAGTTGCAGATCGAGCCTCGCGACTCCGAGGCGCGCTCGCCTCGGGCAATCTGATCGTCCTCGTGGCGCGCTCGTATTCGGCGTGCATGCCTTCCAGGGATTCCCGCACACCCTGCAGCCATGTCAGCCGCGCCTCCCAAAAGGAGAGCTCCGCATCGCGGATGTGCACGAGCACCAACCCCGACCACCTGTCGGGGGCGGGCGGACGCATCCGCTCGAAGGTGTGCTTGAGCTCCTGTACACGCCCCAGGCAGATCAGCTCCTGCCCGTAGACCAACTCCACCAGTCGCGGCAGGTTGTGGGGCTGGCAGAGCGCCACCTTCATATGCAGCTCATCACGCAGCGGAGGCGCCGTCGAGGATCGAAGCAACCACTCCTCGAAGTGCCGCACACCGGCAGGGGTCGCTTCAAAGCAGCGCGAATCGGCTCGCGAGCCCGGCGTGCGCCGCGCGACGGATCGCTGCTGCTGCGCCATGCCGGACTGCTGGCGGATCGTGCCCCGTTGCTGGGGGATCAGCCGCTGCTCGGATGTTGCCGCGGCGGCGGCGCGCGAACCTACCGCAGCTAGCTGCAGCCTGGAAACCGACCTTGACGCTACGGCAAAAGGCGCGGCGGGCTGGGAAACCTCGTGTGTCTGCCCCACCGCCCGATCCTCGCCGATTGCGCGCACCAACCCGTCA
This sequence comes from uncultured Solirubrobacterales bacterium, assembly GCA_963825025.1. GTDB lineage: Bacteria > Actinomycetota > Thermoleophilia > Solirubrobacterales > Solirubrobacteraceae > Palsa-744. The sequence continues at coordinate 24,112 of CAWGRJ010000005.1, read as the reverse complement.
CGCTCCAAGCGGGTCAGGGCCGAGTAGACGTTGGAGTCGACAAAACCCGCCGAGGAAAGCCGTTGGCGTAACTTCGCCGTCAGGCGATGGGCAGGGCCAGGCTCCTCGATCACCAGTCCCAACACCGCGATCTTCGCTGACATCTTTCCCCTCCGGTCCACTGCTCGAAAACGAGCTCTACCTGTACGCGCCGTAGGACAACGTTTCCAGTGGCGAACAGCGCGTTACATAAACCGTACACCAAACGGGACCGCGTTGCAGCGTGTGGACAAAATGGTTCCAATATCTTGAGAGTAATATTCCCTAGGCGCCACAACCATCAATACCCAGATGGCATGCCGACAACACTCTGCGGCGCGTTGGCAAGTGCCCCCTCACCTGCCGCTATCCGCGACCTACCAGGCCTAGGCACCTACCCCAGCCAGGCCTGGCACGTACCCCAGCCAGGCCCTTGGCACCTACCCCAGCCCCAGGCGATCGAGCAATCCCTCGTCACGGCGCCAATCCCGGCGCACGCGCACCGATAGGTCTAGATGCACGCGGCCATCGAGCTCACGTTCGAGCGCGCCGCGCGCGGCGCTCCCGATCGCCTTGATCATCCGGCCCTGCGCGCCGACAAGAATCCCACGCTGAGAAGCACTCTCAACCCAGATCAATGCTCGCACCCGCACCAGTCCCTCGCGCACATCCTCGATCTCCTCCACGACCACCTCCACCGCATGGGGCAGCTCCTGAAAGGTGCGCCTGATCGCTGCCTCGCGGATCAGCTCCGCCACCAGTAGCTGCGGCGACTGATCTGAACGGGTGTCCGCCTCGAACAAGAAGGGGCCCTCCGGCAACAGCTGGCGCAGATGACCCACCAACTCCGCCACGCCCCCGCCGGTGCGAGCCGAGATTGGAAACACCTCCCCATCTAGCCCCAAATCGGCAGCCGCCTGCAATGCCGCGAGCGTCCTGGCGTGGCTCAGTTGGTCGATCTTGTTGACGGCAACCGCCACCGCTGGTGGGTTGGCACTCGACTCTTGCAGCACGCGCGCAATGAAACGGTCACCTGGACCCACCCCTTGCTGGCCGTTCAGCACAAGCAGCGCCGCATCGGCGCCCTGCAACTCCTCGCGCACCCGCTGCGACATCCGCGCCGTCAGCGCATCGCGGGGACGCTGCACACCAGGCAGGTCCACCAGCACGGTCTGGCAGTCGCCTTCGGTGAGCACGCCTCGGATCGCGCGGCGTGTTGTCTGCGCGCGATCGGAGACGATCGCCACCTTGCCTCCCACCACCGCGTTGACGAGCGTCGACTTGCCCACGTTCGGACGCCCTAGCAGGGCGACGAAGCCAGCGCGGGTCACGGATGCGCCCGGGGCGGACCGGCACCCGCGGGACCTTCGGCGTCTGGAGTGCCCGCGGTACTTGGACCGGTCGTCGCGATCGTTGCGACTGCCGTGCCTGCCGGATCCGCAGCGCCTGCCGGATCCGCAGCGCCTGCCGGATCCGCAGCGCCTGCCGGATCCGCAGCGCCTGCCGGATCCGCAGCGCCCGCCGAACCCTCGGCGCCCACTGAATCCGCAGCGCCCGCCGAACCCTCGGCGCCCACTGAATCGGCAATGCCCATCGAACCTTCGGCGCCCCCCAAACTTGCGGGCAGACCCTCCCACCGCAGCAATTCCGCCTGCACCGCCAGCATCTCCCCACGATCGACCTCGTGGTCCATCCCTACCAGATGCAACACACCGTGCAGGATCGCCTCGCATAGATCCTCGGTGTGCTCGGCGCAGATCACCACATCGCCGAGCTCCCGCGCCGGGCCCGCCGCGTCGCTTGCGCCGTCGATCGGGAACGAGAGCACGTCCGTTGGCCCTGGCTTGCCGCGATGACGTGCATTCAGCGCCGCAATCCGCTCAGCATCGACGAACTCGATCGCCAAGTGGCCATCCTCAACGCCCGCCGAGGCAGCGGCGAGGACGCACAGCCGCCGCAGTTGATGCGCAGGGGGAACGCGCTCCCCGAGCGTCTCCGCGCCCAGTATCTCAATCTCGATCACAGCGCTATCGCCCGCGATCCGTCTGCGCGGCAGGATGCGAGCGCTGTGAGACCGCGTGCGGGCGCTCCGGGGGGCGGCGCTGCGCGTGCTCGTCGTAGGCCTCCACGATCCGCTGCACCAGCTTGTGACGCACTACGTCCTCGCCGCCGAAGCGCACGAACTCGATCCCCTCTACCGTTCCCAACACCTCCCCCACAGCGATCAACCCCGACTGCTGCTCGGGCGGTAGATCCACCTGGGTGACATCGCCGGTGACCACCATCCGCGAGCCAAACCCAAGCCGCGTGAGGAACATCTTCATCTGCTCCGGCGTCGTGTTCTGAGCCTCGTCGAGGATCACAAACGAGTCGTTGAGCGTTCTCCCGCGCATGAACGCCAACGGTGCGATCTCGATCACTCCCCGCTCCAGATACCCGGTGACCTTCTCAGGATCGAGCATGTCGTGCAGCGCGTCGAACAGCGGACGCAGATATGGGTCCACCTTCGCCATCACGTCGCCCGGCAGGAAGCCCAACCGCTCACCCGCCTCAACCGCCGGGCGCGTGAGGATGATCCGGTTGACCTCGTTGTGCGACAGCGCCGCGGCCGCCATCGCCACCGCCAGGAAAGTCTTGCCGGTACCCGCCGGGCCGACCCCAAAAGTGATCGTACGCTCGCGGATGCAGTCCACATAACGCTTCTGGTTGACGGTCTTCGGAGCGACCCGCAGCGAGCGGTGGCGCCACACCACGTCCTCCAGTACCTTCGCTGGGGACTCGTGGGCGTCAAGCGCCCCCGTCACCGCCGCGATCGTCCCCGGGCCGATCTGATGCCCCCGCGCAATCAGATCCGAAAGCTCCTTCACCACGCGCTCGCCAGCGCGCATCTCACCCTCTGAGCCGTCCAACGTCAACAGGTTGCCACGCAAAAATACCCTGCACTCCAGATGCCCCTCAAGCGCCCTCAACACGACGTCCTGGCTGCCCGCCAGCTCCGCCGCCACTTCGCCCGGCAGCTCGATCTGGGTCCTCATCCGTCGAGCGCGGCCCGCACCAGTCCCGATACGCGCTTGCCGTCGGCGCGGCCGTCCACCGCCGCCATCGCCACCCCCATCGCGCGTCCCATGTCTCTAACCGACTCGGCCCCGCTGTCTCTCACCGCCCGCTCGACTATCTCCCGCAGCTCGCTGTCCCCGAGCTCCGCCGGCAGATAACCGGCGATCAGTTGTGCCTCATTCTCCTCGCTCGCCGCGAGCTCGGCTCGCCCAGCCTCGCGGTAGGCCTCCGCCGCCTCGATACGACGCTTGCGCTCGCGGCGCAGCACCGCCAGCTCATCGCCCCCTCCGAGCTTCGCATCCTTCTGCAGCTCCGACAGCACCATCCGCAGTGCGCCCACGCGTTCTTTCTCCCCCGCCTTCATCGCGGTGGCCAGATCGCTCTTGAGCTGCTCTTCGATGCTCACGTGTTGGGCTAAGGATAGCCCGCGCGACTCACCGTGACGCGCACACCGTCTGCGTACAGCTCCTGCACGCCCACCCCCACCAGCTCCCCCGCGCTCGCTGCACCCGCCGGCAGGTAGCAGCGGGTGTAGTCAGCCGTGTACCCCGAGCATTGGGTGTCCGCCACCTTGTCCACCAATACCTGCTCTTGCCCGCCCAGCTTCTGGGCGCGATGGTGGCGCGAGCGCACCTCCGAGAGCCCTCGCAGCGCACGCGAGCGGCGCTTCTTCTCCTCGGGGTGCACCCTGTCGCCGAGCTCCTGCGCCGCCGTTCCGGGGCGTGCGGAGTAGGAGAACGCGTGCACCCTGCTGATCCCCGTCTCACTCACGAGCTCGAGCGTGCGCTCGAACGCCGCCTCGTCCTCGTTGGGGAAGCCAACGATGATGTCGGTGGTTAGGTTGACCTCGGGCACCGCCTCGCGCAGCGATTCGATCGCCTCCAAATACTCCCGCGCGGTGTAGTGGCGCCCCATCGCCTTCAGCACGCCATCGTCGCCAGACTGCATCGGCACGTGCAGATGCGGGCATACCTTTGGCTCCTCCCGCAGCGCCTCGATCAGCGAGTCGCGCACATGGATCACCTCCACCGAGGACAGCCTCACACGTTGTACCCCCTCAACTTGTGCGGCCTGCATCATCAGCTCACCGAGCTCCCACCCCTGCTGCGGGTCGCGGTAGTCGCCCACGCTGATCCCGGTCATCACCACCTCTGGCTGACCCTGCTCGACGCGCGTACGCACCTCCTCCAGCACCGCGGACGCCGGTCGCGAACGGGCACTTCCCCGCACCGTCGGGATGATGCAGTAGGCGCAGTGGCAGTCGCAGCCGTCCTGCACCTTCACGAAGCCGCGGGTGCGCGCCGCCGCAGAGCGGCTCTCGATGAGAGTGCGGCGCCGCGTGCCGGCGTGGGGCTGTGCGCTGGGATGTCGCCGCGCGCGTCCCACCAGCGGCTCATGCTCCAGATCCACACACCCGCCGAGCGCTCCCGCCATCGCCCCTGCCACGTCCTCCGCGGTGCCGCTGAACGGGCGCACCGCCGTATCGATCTGCGCGAACTGCTCGGGCCGCAGGTTGACGGCGCAGCCACCGACATACACCTCGCGTGCGGTGTTCAGCGAGCGGCGCACGGATTGGCGCGACTTCGCCTCCGCCTCGCCGGTGATGCAGCAGGTGTTGATCACGTGCAGCTCCGCTTCCTGCTCAGGCGCCTCTTCGTGTCCCGCCTCCAATAGGCGTTTGCGCACGAGCATGACGTCCGCGTGGGATACCTTGCAGCCCAGGAACTTCACCGCGAAGCGCATCGTTTGCGCAGGGTAGCGCGGTAGCGCGACGGGGTGAACGTCCGCCGGCATGCCCCCTAGATTTGCCGACGTGGTGCTTGGCGACAGCAAGATCATCCTCGCGGACAACCTCGAGGTACTGCCTCGCCTCCCGGATGGCGCCTTCCAGCTGATCTACATCGACCCTCCGTTCAACACCGGCAAGGCACAAACCCGCAAAACCCTCCAGACGGTGCCCGACGCAGGCGGCGATCGCACCGGGTTCATGGGGCGTCGCTATAAGACACGTCTGCTTGCGGAGTCCTCCTACCTCGATGAGTTCGACGACTACCTCGCGTTCCTGGAGCCTCGCCTGCGCCAAGCGCGCCGCCTGTTGAGCGCCAGTGGGACTATCTACTTCCACATCGACTACCGCGAGGCCCATTACTGCAAGCTGCTGCTCGATGAGATCTTCGGTCGCGAGAGCTTCCTCAACGAGATCATTTGGGCCTACGACTATGGTGCGCGCTCCACGCGGCGCTGGCCGGCCAAGCACGACACGATCTTGGTGTACGTCAAGGATCCAGAGGGGTACTACTACGACGCGGAGGCGGTCGACCGCGAGCCCTACATGGCTCCTGGCTTGGTAACACCGGAGAAGGCCGCGAAGGGCAAGTTGCCTACCGACGTGTGGTGGCACACGATCGTTCCCACGAACGGTCACGAGAAGACTGGCTATCCGACGCAGAAGCCGGAAGGGATCATCCGGCGGATGATTCAGGCATCCACTCGTCCAGGGGATTGGTGTCTGGACTTCTTTGCTGGCAGTGGCACGCTCGGCGCGGTGGCGGCGAAGCTGACCCGGCATTACGTTCTGATCGACTGCAACCCCGAAGCCATTCGTGTCATTCGCAAACGGCTCGATGCTCCGGCGCATCCAGACGCATTCCCTCTAGGCGGCGTACCGGCGGCATAGGTGCAGTCGCTGGGCTGGCCTGCAATCATCGTCCTCCAACATAGAAAAACCCCGCCGGAGCGGGGTTTTTCCTTAGCAGGTCGGTAAGCCGGATTCTGTCGTGAGCAACCATCCATCTGAGCGGCCTACCTGGACCTCGGCGGGCAGCCTACAAACGGTCCGGTTTGGCCTTGCATCGGGTGGGGTTTGCCCAGCCGCCGCGTCACCGCGACGCTGGTGCGCTCTTACCGCACCATTTCACCCTTGCCCGCCGGCCGTTCACGTGGGACGGTCGGCGTCGGCGGTTTGTTTCTGTGGCACTTTCCCGCGGGTTTCCCCGGGTCGATAGCTCGACCACCTTGCCCTGTGATGTCCGGACTTTCCTCGAAGGTGCTTACCTCCGCGGCTGCTTAACCTGCGTAAGCAACTTAGCGCGTCTGAAGCCGTTGTGAAGCTGTCCGCTCTGGCAGGCGCTGGTACTTGCCCATTGATCGAGAGCATCTCGCCTCCCCCGCGTCGCTCAGGAGAGACGTGCTCCACAGTCCGCACACTCCCCGCATAGCTCCAACTGCTGGGCCTGGACGGCGAAGTGCACGGCAGCCGTCCCGCTACTCCTCCTCATCTCTCCGCCACAGACCGGGCAGTGGGCTGCCTCCGACCCGCTCAGCGTCTGCCATGTCTCGGTAATTAGATCGTCCAATGTGAGAGGATCCGCGCCGCGTCCCACCGACCCTGCCGCGCGCAGGCGCGCAACGTGGTCCGCCGGGCGCAGACGCTCCCGCCCAAGCACACCGGTGGGGTGCCATTGGTGGCCGCGTCGCTGCAGGAGAGCGCCGCCCATCAGAAGCTCCTCAGGAGTCCCACCACGCGCCCCAGCACCTTGACCTCCTTGCTACGGATCGGCTCCATGGTCTCGTTCTCGGGCTGCAGGCGGATGTGATCGGACTCCCGGAAGAAACGCTTGACAGTCGCCTCCTCTCCCAGCAGCGCCACGACGATCTCGCCCTCCCGCGCTGTCTCCTGGGGTCGCACCACCACGATGTCGCCTTCGAGGATGCCGGCGTTCTTCATCGAGTCTCCGCGTATCCGTAGGAGATATTCCCCGTCGCCGCCTCCCGCGGCCTCCGGGACGGCGATGTACTCCTCGATGTTCTCCTCCGCGAGCACCGGCTGGCCGGCTGCAACCGAGCCGACCAAGGGCAGGCCTTCAGAGCGCACGATCGAGCGCATGCTGTCCACCGCGTTGCCCACCGCCCGGTCGAGCAGCTCGATCGCCCGTGGCTTGGAGGGGTCGCGGCGCAGCAGGCCGATCTTCTCCAGGTTGGCGAGGTGGGCGTGCACGGTCGACGAGGAAGCGAGGCCCACCGCCTTGCCGATGTCGCGCACGGTTGGGGGGTAGCCATACTTGGCGGAGTACTTGCGTATGAAGTCGAAGATCTCTTGCTGGCGCTTGGTCAGATCCATGATCTCTTGGCCCCTTGCTTGGCTGGACGGAAGCGTGGAACGAACATGTGTTCGTACAGTAGCGCCGCCTGCGGACGGATGCAAGCCTTCGTCACGGCCACCGCCCCGCGGACGCTCAACCTCGGGGCCTGCCGCAGCCCACGCGGGACGCTGAGTGGTCGGCCACCCGCTGGCTTCGCCGCCGGTAAGCGACGCGCGGGGCTATACTCGCCGCTCCCCGGCGCCCGTGGCGGAATTGGTAGACGCGCAAGGTTGAGGGCCTTGTGGAGATTGTTCTCCGTGGTGGTTCGAGTCCACTCGGGCGCATACGAAAAGCCCTGCAAATCGGGGCTTTTCGTAGTTAAGGCGGCCTCGAGGGGGGCGCGGGGCGATTGTTCGGTTTTGTGCCAATGGCACGGCCGAACAATTTGCCGAACATTTCGTGTGCCGGTTGTTCGGCTTCAGGGTCAAAGACCTACGCAGATGAGAGGTCCTTCCGACCACCTGGAGCCGAACAAGATGTGCCAGATGTGCCACGGGCAGCGCGCTCACCGGCGTGGTGTCCGCCCTTCAAGCGAGCAGCCCGGAGGCGCGAGATGAGCTACAGCCTGACCAGGGGTGTGTGGGAGGTGCGCTGGCGTGGTGGCGATGGGCGACAGCGCTCGCGTCGCTTCGGTGATGACGAGCGGGCCGCACAGGCGTTCGATGAAGCGATCCACGACCAGAAGGGCAAGGAACGCAAGCCAGCGGGCTACGGGGAGAGCGGCGGCGTCTACCCCTATGAGACCGCGCAGGGCACGCGGTGGCGGTGCAGGGTCAAGCGCTCGGATGGGAAGTGGTCTCAGAAGCGTGGGTTCACAAGCCCGAGCGCGGCGGCGAACTGGCGGCGTCGTCAGCTTGAGCGGGTCGAGCGGCGCGAGGTCGTCCACACGAAGGAGACCTTCGGCGAGTTCTTCCCGCGCTGGTTGACTCGGCGCAAGCCCTATCTCGAGGAGGGCAGCTGGAGTTGCTATGAGCGCGACGGTCGCATCCGGCTTCTTCCGGCGCTGGAGTCGGTGCCGCTCGGGGTGATGGAAGTCGAGCACGTCCGTGACCTGATGGACGTGATGACCGAAGGGATGGAAGCCGGGGAGATCGCGCCGAAGACGGTCAACAACACGCTCACCACGCTCGTCGTCTGCTTGAACGAAGCAAAGAAAGACAAGCTGATGGTGACGAACCCGGCGCTTGAGATTCCGAAGCTGCCGGACGCGCATGTGGAGCGCGAGTACCTGCGGCTGCATGAGATCCCGCTGTATCTCGACTCGTGCTCGCTGGTCTATCGCCCGCTCGCGGAGCTGCTGATCGGCAGCGGCCTGCGTATCTCCGAGGCAATAGCTTTGCAGCTCGGCGACTTGGAACTCGAAGACTCGGGCGGCGTGATCGTGGTCTACCGCTCGCGCAAGAAGGGGAAGGTCGGCTCAACGAAGTCAGATCGCTTCCGCGCGGTGGAGATCGGGCCTGGCCTCTCGGCTGTGGTGCGCGAGCAGGTCGAAAAGCGCGCGGCGATGGCCGGCGGCGACAAGCTGGACGCGCTGCTCTACACGATGCCCGTGCGCGTCCGCAAGACCGACCAGGGGCGCTGGGAGGGCGACGGCGATGGCAAGCCGTTCGATCGCACGACTGTCTCGCGCGACTGGCACAAGGCGGCGCTGCAGGACGCGGACCTGCGCGATATGCCGCTGCACGCTCTGCGGCACACCGCGGCGGCGGCGTGGTTGGCGGGCGGCAACTCCTTGAAGTACGTGCAGGACCAGCTCGGGCACGGTGACATTCGCACGACCGAGCGCTACTACGGGCACCTGGAGCGCCACGTGAAGAAGGAGGGCGCGAAGGCGACCGAGGCGGCGATCGCCCGCGCGGTGCGCGAGCACAACGGCCGCCGGCGCAGCGCCTACGCCCGTCAAGCCCGCGCGGGCACTCGCTGAGCGGGCCGCACCGTAGCGGTCGGTTGCGCTGAGCGGCCTGGGCTCCATGCGGCCCTGGCGTCGTTGACCCAGCGCTCTATGTCGTCGGGGTGGAAGCGCAGCGGCCCCTCCTCCCCACCGATCCTGATCGACGGGATGCGGCCTTGCTTGGCGGCGTCGTAGAGCCAGGTCCGCGAGACTCGCAGGCGCGTCGCTACTTCGGATGGCTTGAGCAGGTCGATCCCAGACGTTCCATCGCCGTTCATATGGGTTACTGACCCCCAAAGCGCTCGAGCGGCCAACGAGTTTTACGGGCGGCCTGCTCAGGATGCAGCGAGCCTTAGAGCACAGCCCCTTGACCTGCGTCGGCGTCCAACCGGGCGAGCTCGGAGCAGCGCTTGATGACCTCGGCGAGCTCGACCGACTCGACGCCGCGGCTGAGCATGTTCTCCGCGATCTCGCGGAAGGGCACGGGGTCCTTTTCGACCCCGTAGCGTTCGCGTAGGAAGGCTGTGCGTTTGCCGTTGTGATGGCGCTGCCAGGCAGCCTCGGCCTCCTTGTGACCGGGATACTTGGGGAAGACGGTTTTGACGGCGTTCTCATCTAGGCAGCTCAGGATGTCCGGCTGTGCGTTCGGTAGCGGCTCTATGGCTTTGCCCTGGCGCACGATGCCGCTCAGCAACAACGCGAGGGTTTTGACCTCCTCGCTTTCGCGGGACTTCGAGATCGCAAGCAGCTCGTCAGGGGTCATTTCGCTCATTTCGGCGACGCGCTCTGCCGGGACCCGATCGAACATGACTGCGACGGAAGCTGTTGTGAATTGCCATAGCGCCTCCGAGTCGAGCACGGCCTTCCACTTGGCCACGCCGTGAATAGGGACAACCTTGATACCAGCGCTGTGCAGCTTCTTGGTGAACAGAGTGTCGAGGACCGCCTTGTCGGTGGTGCCCTCGACCAGGAGCCAGAGGTTGACGAGTGTCAGCAGCTCGCCGCGATCGAAGCCGAGCTCTCTTGAAACCTCATCGAGCTGCTCGATGTCGGAGGGCTCGACCGGCCGTGGGTTGATCTGCTCGCCGTCACGAGCGACGTACACGTAGCTGGCCGACTCGCCGGACAATCCCAGGAAGGGCGCGCTGTGGCTGGCTATGAGGCATGGCGCCCGCCGCTCGGCCGCGGTGCGGGCGAGCCAGGCGGCGCCCGCGCGTTGCAGGCGAGGATGGAGATGGCGCTCAGGCTCGTCGACTAGGAAAAAGCGCCGTTCCCTCTTGCCACCGCGGAACCACTCGTCGCTTGGGGGGCGTGCCAGGACAGCGCCTAGCTCGCCACCGGGATCGGACTCTGAGAACTCGGTGCCGCAGAAGGTATCGAGCACGTCTTGCAGGCGCCGATCGAGGGCATCTCGATGGTCGCCTTGTGCCTGTAGAGCGTCGGCATCGTCAGGCGCGATGTTGCTCATGTCCCGTTCGGCCTCGAACGCCTCTGTCACCCGCTCCCAGATGAGCGCCTCGATCGGGCCGATGTGCTCGATCGCGTCGAGGAGGGCGAGCTGTAGCCACAGCCGGTGCCCGTCTGCCGCTCGCGCGATGGGGAAGTACGGAGAGGCCATGCCCTCCTCCACCCGCCTTCGCAGCAGGATCTCAAATGGTGCTCCCTGGAGCCAGGCGTCTAGCTTCCGCAAATGGATTTCAACTTCGTATGTGTCACTCACGAAGTCGGGGATGAGCCGAGTCGCGGTTGCCGATAGAAACTCTGCTGCGGCGTAGGCAGCTCGACTGATGTAAACGTCTTCTCCGTTGGTTTCTACCCAGCCGCGTGGCGACTCGCGTTCACGTTTCTCCTCGGGCGACAAGCGATCACCGTCGAGCGTGACATCTCTGCGGCAATGACGAACAACCTCGACCAGTCTCGTGATGCCCCGGTCTACGGCTTGGTGGATCGCGTCGAAGTCGGTGGTGGGCACGGCGAGGCCGATCGGCATGGGAAGGTCAACGAAGGGGCCGAGCGCGATCACCGGCAGCGGCGCGGCCTCTACGCACAGGTGTCCGGCGTTGCCGTGCAACGCGGCATACATGCCAAGGCGCAGACCGTTGCGCCCGGAGCGTCTCCGCTGCATGAACGGCAGGTCGCTCGCTTCGACAGCTTCTCGGAGGCTTTGCTCGAGTGTGGCGAGCGGCGGCAGACACCAGTACACGTTCCATACGCGCTGGCCCATGTCGTTGCGCCCGGCGCACTCGATGCCAACGATGCGGGAGTCCTTCAGCACGTCGAGCACGGGCTTGCGGCTGGGTGTCTGGAGATCCTCGATCAGCTGGTCGGGGTCGCCGGGACTCGATCCGTCACGAGCAGGCTTCCAGAGCCCGTCATCCCAAGGTGGGCGTCGACCCTGGCTCCTGGCCCCGTATTCGCTGCGCTGCTCGTCGCGCGTCCTTGTGGCCGTGCCGGCGATGGCCCACAGCTCGTCCTTGGACACCTCGGCGTAGAAGACGCCGCCGATCAGTGTCTTGATCTCATCGTCTACATGGTCGAAGTGACCGCCCGACAGGTCGCGCTCGACGGCCCGTAGAAGACTCGACTTGCCCGAGTCGTTTGGGCCGAGCAGCACCGTGAGGTCATTCAGCGGCAGGTACGCCTTGCGGAGCGGCGGATCGGGGTGCCTGCAGGCGTAGCCAACGATCTTCACCGCGCTGGACAGCTTCGAGGAGTGGAGGAATAGGCGACCGTATCGAGATATGGCGCACTAAGGCATTGCACAGGCTCAATCTAACGTCCGGTGCGAACTCGCTACCCCTCGTCGTGGCCGAGACGGTAGGCCCAGGGTCGTCGGTACAGGCTGCCGGGCCGTGAGTACCCTTGCAGATCGGCGCTCCGACGTGGCTGTTTCGCCGCTGGTATGAGTGCATGTGACCGTCGGAATCTGCACAAACGACATGGGCCTCTATTTCCAGCACCCTGCGTGCCTCGAACACGATCCGCGTGTGCACATGCCTGAGCACCCGGACACGCCTGAGCGGCTTGAGGCGATCGAGCGGATGCTGGCCGAGCACAACTGGTTGGGCTGGGAGCGGCGTGCCGCGCCGCCGGCCGAGGTAGCGCAGCTGGAATTGATCCACAGTGCCAGGCATGTGCAGAGGATCATGGAGCTGTCGCTGGCCGGTGGCGGCGCGATCGACTCGGACACTTTCGTCGGCGAGCCCTCCTATCGTGCAGCGCTGCACGCCGCCGGCGGCGCGTGCGAGATGACAAGGGCGCTGATGGCAGGCGAGGCGACGCTCGGTTTCTGCGGCGTGCGTCCTTCTGGCCATCATGCCGAACCGGATCGCGCGATGGGCTTCTGCCTGTTCAACAACGTTGCGATCGCCGCGGAGCTGGCGATCCGAGAGCTGGGCGCTCGGCGGGTGCTGATCCTGGATTGGGATGTGCACCACGGCAACGGGACCGCTGAGGCGTTCCGGCGCCGATCGGATGTTCTGTTCGTAAGCATCCATCAGGCGGGGATCTATCCGGGCACGGGCTCGATGAGCGACGTGGGCTCGGGTGCGGGCGAGGGCTACACGATCAACCTGCCTGTCCCGGCCGGCTCGGAGGAGGAGCTGTGGCTATCGCTGATCGAGCACATCGTGCTCCCGGTCGCCGAGAGCTTCGCGCCGGAGCTCGTGCTGATCTCTGCCGGCTTTGACGCGCACCGGGAGGACCCGTTGGCTGGCTGTCGTCTGGAGGCGGGCTCGTTCGCGGAGATGGCCCGTCACGTGCGGGGGCTGGCTACATCACTCGGCGTGCCACTCGGAGCCGTCCTCGAGGGTGGCTACCAGCCTGTGGCGCTGGCGGAGTGCGTGCGGGAGACGCTTGCCGCGCTCGCCTCCGATGAGCCAGCGCAGTCGGCGGCACCGGAGCCGCTCTTGACATCGCGCGCCGCCGCTCACGTGGGCCACTACTGGCCGCTGTAGGGAGTGCTGCCCCTATATCGCGGGAACGCCTGTGGTCGCCGTCCCTCCGGTGCAAGGGAACTGGTAGGCGGGTAGTTCCCCACGTCACGGCTGGGTAGCGAGGACCGATGCTTGGCTTGTGCGTGCGTGATCTGATCTGCTTGGCCAATGTCCGAAGATCGAGACATATCGTGCGCTCGCGCCGGCGACTGGCTTGAGGTCAAGGGCGTTGGCGAGCGCCCTTCGCGGCGTGGACAGATCAGGGAGGTGCTCGGCAGCTCTGAGCATCCCCACTTCCGCGTTCGCTGGGATGAAGGACACGAGTCGATCGTCTACCCCGCCGACCACGAGGCGATCGTGCACCACCCAGCCCGACAGGGCGACCCGGCATGAGCACAGCGCACGCATCGAGGTCGGTCGGTCTCGCCGCCCGCGTAGTTTCTCCCCGCCACCGCCAGGGGCAGCAACGGATGCACCGGGCGGCGCCGGGCGCGAGGCTGCGAACACCATGACCGTTCCTTCGCTGTCACAGGCACCCAGCGCCGTCGCAGATATCGACGAGCCCGAGCTTGTCCGGCTGCGCGATGGCTCGCTGGTCACGCTGCGTCCCACCACGGCCGCCGATGAGCCCGCGCTGCGCTCGTTCCTGGCGGGACTGTGCCTGGAGGCGCGGCGTCTGCGGTTCTTCAGCGGCGCCGTGGACATAGGCTGTGCTGCTCATTTGGCGGCGGACACCAGCACGGGTCGCTTCGGGCTGGTTGCCCATGACGAGATGGGGGCGATGGTCGCTCACGCCCTGTATATCCAGCTGGATGGCACGCGGGCGGAAGTCGCGGTCGAGGTCGCCGATCATCTCCACGGCCGCGGCCTCGGGACGATCCTCATCGAACAGCTGGCGATCGTCGCCGAGCAGCGTGGGATCACGCATTTCGTAGCCGAGGTTCTCTGTGAAAACCGGGCGATGCTGGATGTCTTTCGAGAGGGCTTCGATGGGCGTGTGGTACGCCACGATGGGTCGGAGCAGAGAGTCGAGTTCCTCACCGCGGGCTGGCGACTGGCTCACAAACGCTTCGCATCGGATGCTCGGGCGTAGTGCCGAGCCCGAGCAGCGCGGCGTGCTCGCGTAGCTGATCGCGGGCGTCGGGGTGCGCGGCGTGCTCGATGATGAGGCGGGCCTGGGCGCGCTGGCTGCGCCCGAAGATGTGCGCGGCGCCCTGCTCGGTGATGACCGCCGAGTGCTGGAAGGAGGTCACGGAGCCTTCCAGGTGGGGCACGATCGTTGAGGTGTCGCTGCGCTCGTGCCAGGAGCGCAGCGCGATCACGGCGTGCCCGCCGGGCGAGTGCAGGGCGCCCTCTACGAAGTCGGGCTGGCCACCGAAGCCGGAGTAGACGCGCCCGCCGATGTGGCTGGCGCCGGCCTGGTCGTGCAGATCGACCTGCAGCGCCGTGTTGACCGAGATCATCTGCGCTCGTGCTGCGATCCGTGAGGGATCGTTGGTGGTCTCGGTGCGCGTCATGCGAAGTCTGGGGTTGTGGTGAACCCACTCGTACAGCTCCCTGGAGCCGAACATGAAGGAGCACACGATCGGCCGTTCGCGGTCGAGTGCTCCGGCGTGCTCAAGGCCCATCACCCCGTCGGAGATCATCTCTGACCAGATCGTCAGGTTGCGTCGGCTGGCGAGCGCGCGCAGCGTCGCATCGGGGACCTGGCCGATCCCGAGCTGCAAGGTGGCGCCGTCTCCCACGAGATTGGCGACGCGCTCGGCGATCGTCTGCGCATGGTCGTGGTTGGCGCCGATGGCCGGGGTCGGGAGGTCTTGCTGGACCTCGACGGCGAGGTCGATGAGGTCTTCGGCCAGCTCGCTGTCGCCGAGCGTGTATGGCATGTCGGGGTTCAGCTGGGCGATGACGAGCCCGCCGCGGGCGCGTACATGCTCGACGGCCGCCGGCAGGATGTTCACCTCGATCCCGAGCGAGACCTTCCCCTTGTGTGGCGTGGAGGTGTGCAGCAGCACCACGTCGGGCGGGCGCAGCGTGCTGAACAGCCTGGGTACGAGTGAGAGGCGCATCGGCAGGTAGTCCAGTCGCTCGCCGGTGTCGCGCATCCCCGGCCCCACGAACGGCGTCTCGAAAATGACGCCCTCGCGGGCGGGCAACGGGGCCTGGGCGGCGAGCATGAACAGGCGGTAGCGCTCCACCGCGCCCTCCAGGGCGTCGAGCAGGACCCGAGGGGTCCCGAGGTTCCCGCTGGCGACGACCCGCGGCTCGCCGGCGCTAAGCGCGGCGAGCGCCGTGTGCAAGTCGCGCTGGGAGATCACCTTCATCCGACGTTCAACACTACGCGCCGGCGGCGAGCACGGTCATGGGTGGGAACTACCGAGTTCGTTCAGGGAGGAGTGCGGTAGGCGCCCGCGCCGGCGGCGAGTTGACTTGTAAGCGGTCAGAGCGACCGCGATCGAGTAGCCACGACACAGGAGGAACTAACAATGAGCGTCTCGCCCCCAGCACCTGCCATGTCCGGCCTGGAGCTGGTCCGCTCGTTCGCGCAGCTCGGCCGTGAGGATGTGCAGTTCGCGGGCGGCAAGGGCGCGAACCTGGGCGAGCTGACCCGCGCGGGTCTTCCCGTGCCAGAGGGCTTCGTCGTCGGTGCCCCAGCCTACGCGGCGTTCTGCGCTGAGAGCGGGCTGCGCGAGCGCCTCGCGGAGTTGCTTGACGACGTGGATGTCGAGGACACAGCGGCTTTGCAGGCGGCGAGCGTTGCCGCACGAGAGATGGTCGACGCTACCCCGATGCCGGAGGTTCTGCAGCGCGAGATACGCTCGCGCTACGAGCAGCTTGTGGGCGAGGACGCCGAGGGGCCTGTGGCCGTGCGCTCCTCAGCGACGGCGGAGGACACCGCCGAGACCTCGTTCGCGGGAATGAACGAGACCTTCCTGAACGTCCGCGGCTCAAACGCGGTGATCGACGCGGTGCGCGATTGCTGGCGGTCGTTGTTTGGGACGCGCACTATCTACTACCGGGGCATCAACGGCTTCGCACAGGCGGATATGGACATCGCGGTCGTCGTGCAGCGCCAGGTAGCCTCCACGCGCGCCGGCGTGATGTTCACCGTCAACCCCGCGACGGGCGAGCGCAACGAGCTCGTGATCGAGGGGTCCTTCGGTCTCGGCGAGGCCGTCGTCTCCGGCTCGGTCTCACCCGATCGCTACGTGGTGCGGAAGGACCCGCCGTCGGTGTGGCGCCGTGACGTTCACTGCAAGGAGCTGGCGATCGAATATGACGCTGAGGGTGGCACTCGCACGCGGCCCCTCTCGCACGAGGAGGGTCTGCGTCCCACGTTGGATGAGCGGGAGGTCATGGCTGTGTCCGCGCTTGGCCTGCGCATCGAGGAGCACTACGGCTCCCCGCAGGACACGGAGTGGGCGTTTGACCCCGACGGGAAGCTGTGGATGCTGCAGAGCCGTCCGATCACCACGCTCCATGACGAGCAGCAGCCCATACCCAGCGCTGGCGTAGCGCGGTCTGAGCAGCCGCAGACGGTGCTCTTGCGTGGGCTGGGCGGAGCGCCGGGCAGCGCGAGCGGCGCCGCTCGCGTGCTCACCTCGCTCGCCGACGCCGCCGCGCTCGGCGACGGGGATGTGCTTGTCACCCACATGACCTCCCCTGATTGGCTGCCGCTGCTGCGCCGCGCGGCTGGCGTCGTCACCGACTCGGGCGGCATGACTTGCCACGCCGCGATCGTCTCACGCGAGCTTGGTATCCCCTGCGTAGTCGGCACCGGCGAAGCGACCAGCAAGCTGCGCGACGGCGAGATCGTGACTGTCGATGCGACTCGCGGGCTCGTATTGGAGGGCGCATGTGCGCCCGAGCTCGCGCGGGTGCCCTCCGGTGGCCAGCAGGCCGCGAGGGTCAGCCTGGGTGCATCCTCGGCGGCTGCCGTGACGGCGACGCAGATCCTCGTGAACCTGTCTGAGCCCTCGCAGGTGCAGCGGGTCAAGGACCTGCCGGTCGACGGTGTTGGCTTGTTGCGGGCGGAGATGATGGTGCTGGAGGCGCTGGCGGGCGATCATCCCCGCACGCTGCTCGAGGAGGGCCGGGGCGAGGAGCTTGTCGCCCGTATGGCTGAGGGTTTGAGCGCGTTCGCGGTCGGCTTCGCGCCGCGGCCCGTGACCTACCGCACGATCGACTTTCGCACCAACGAGTTCGCCGGTCTGCGCGGCGGAGAGCGTTTTGAGCCCAAGGAGGCCAACCCGATGATCGGCTACCGCGGCGCGCTGCGCTACACCCGCGAGCCGGATGTCTTTGCGCTTGAGCTGGAGGCGGTGCGCAGGGTGTGGGATGCCGGCCAGCACAACCTGCACGTGATGCTCCCGTTCGTGCGCACCGCCCGAGAGATGCGCCGCTGCCGTGACCTGATCGCCGAGTCGGGGCTGCTTGACCGGCCCGGTTTCGAGCTGTGGGTGATGGCGGAGGTCCCCTCGGTGCTGTTCAACCTCTCCGAGTACGCGGCGCTCGGCGTGAGCGGCATCTCGATCGGCTCCAACGACCTCACCCAGCTGCTGCTTGGCGCCGACCGTGACAACGAGGTGCTGGCTGAAACGTTCGACGAGCGCGACCCTGCGGTCACGACGTATCTGCGGGAGCTGATCCCGCGTGCCCGCGGGCTGGGGTTGCGAACCTCGATCTGTGGGCAGGCGCCATCGGTGTATCCCGAGTACGCAGAGCTGCTGGTGCGCGCGGGCATCGACGCGATCTCAGTCAACGTCGATGTGATCGACCGCACCCGAGCGCTGGTGGCCGCGGCGGAGCAGCGCGTGATGCTCGACTTCGCACGCGCGCACGACACCGCTGCTGAGCGGGCCACCGTTCCCGGCGCGCATCTCGGGACCCGGTGATGTTGCAGGTCCGTATCCACGGCCGCGGCGGGCAGGGCGTCGTCACCGCCGCGGAGCTGCTGGCGCTCGCGGCGTTCGATGAGGGCCGCTACGCGCAGGCGTTCCCGAGCTTCGGCTCAGAGCGTATGGGTGCGCCCGTCGTGTCGTTCTGCCGGATCGACGAGCGTGAGATCCGTGTGCGGGAGCCTGTGATGGCGCCCGACGTGCTGATCGTCATCGACCCGACGCTGCTGCACCAGGTGGACGTGTTCGGCGGCCTTGCCCCGGAGGGGTTCATCCTCATTAACACCACACGGAGCTTTGACGAGCTCGGCCTGGGCGAGTTCGTGGCAGGGTTCCGTCACGAGCGGCTCTTGACCGTGCCCGCCGGCGAGCTGGCACGCGAACACGCTGGGCGGCCAATCGCCAACGCAGCGCTGCTCGGCGGTTTCGCGGCGCTCAGCGGGCTGGTCTCGCTGGACGCTGTAGTGAAGGCGATCCGCGAGCGCTTCACCGGGAATATCGGCGAGGGCAATGTGGCGGCGGCGATGGCAGCCTACGCCTGGGTCGCTGACGAGCGTAGGGAGTTGAGCGGTGCTGCGTCAGGTTGAGGGATCGCGTGCGGTAGCGGAGGCGGTGGCGTTGTGCCGGCCGGAGGTCATCTGCGCCTACCCGATCTCGCCGCAGACGCACATCGTGGAGAACCTTTCCCAGCTGGTGAAGACGGGCGAGCTTTCGCCGTGCGAGTTCGTGAACGTTGAGTCGGAGTTCGCCGCGATGTCGGTGGCGATCGGCGCATCAGCGACCGGCGCGCGGGCGTACACGGCGACGGCGAGCCAGGGGCTCTTGTATATGACAGAGGCGCTCTACAACGCTTCGGGGCTCGGTCTGCCGATCGTGATGACTGTCGCCAACCGCGCGATCGGCGCCCCGATCAACATCTGGAACGACCACTCGGATTCGATGTCGCAGCGAGATTCGGGCTGGATACAGCTCTACGCCGAGACCAACCAAGAGGCGCTCGACCTGCACATCCAGGCGTTCGCCCTGGCCGAGCAGCTTTCCACTCCGGTGATGGTCTGCATGGACGGATTCATTCTCACGCACGCCGTCGAGCGTCTGGAGATTCCCACGCAGGAGCAGGTCGATGGGTTCCTGCCGGCGTTTGAGCCGCGGCAGGTGCTCGACCCGGATGAGCCGGTGTCGATCGGCGCGATGGTCGGCCCCGAGGCGTTCATGGAGGTGAAGTACCTCGCGCACGCCAAGCAGATGCAGGCCCTGCAGCTGATCCCCGAGATCGCCGGCGAGTTTCAGCGCGCGTTTGGACGCGACTCCGGTGGCCTGATTCGCACCTACCGCAGCGAGGACGCCGACACGATTGTGGTGGCGCTCGGGTCGGTGTTGGGGACGGTCAAGGACACGATCGACGAGCTGCGCGAGCAGGGCGTGAAGATCGGGGCGGTCGGGATCTGCTCCTTCCGGCCCTTCCCGCTCGATGCGTTGCGAGCGGCGGTGGGTCATGCCGAGCGTGTGGTGGTGTTGGAGAAGGCGCTCGCGGTCGGCATCGGCGGGATCGTCTCCGCGAACGTGCGCATGGCGCTCGCCGGCATCCAACTGCACGGCTACACGGTGATCGCTGGCCTCGGCGGACGGCCGATCACCAAGTCCTCGCTGCACAGTCTGTTCACCGACGCGGCAGCCAACCGTCTGGAGGCGTTGACGTTCCTGGACATGGACTGGGATGTCGTGAACCGGGAGCTTGAGCGGATGGACGCCTCGCGGGCCTCGGGTCCGCACGCCGAGAACATTCTGCGCGACCTCGGCACGGTCGCCGCGGGGCCGGTGTGAGGAGCAGACAGGCATGACCGCCCCCGCGATTCGCTTCTACCAGACCGGCAGCTTCGCCGTTGGCAACCGGCTGCTCGATCCTGAGCAGCGCTCGGTGCAGGCGGGTGATGAGCGCACCAACTCGATCACGTGCGGGCACCGTGCTTGCCAGGGCTGCGGGGAGGCGCTCGGCGCACGCTATGCGCTTGACGCGGCGATGCGAGCCACGGGCGGGCGGATGATCGCCGCGAATGCGACCGGCTGCCTGGAGGTGTTCTCGACGCCCTACCCGGAGAGCTCGTGGCGGATACCGTGGATTCACTCGCTGTTCGGGAACGCGCCCGCCGTCTCGACGGGCATCGCCGCCGCGCTGCGCGCCAAGGGCCGTGAGGACATCCGGGTCGTCGGTCAGGGCGGTGATGGCGGCACCGTCGATATCGGGATGGCGTGCCTGTCGGGGATGTTCGAGCGAAACGATGACGTGCTCTACATCTGTTACGACAACGAGGCGTACATGAACACGGGCGTGCAGCGCTCGGGCGCGACGCCGCCCGCGGCGCGCACAGCGACCACGCAGGCCGTCGGCCCGGAGCCGGGCAATGTGTTCGGGCAGGGCAAGAGCGCGCCGCTGATTGCGATGGCGCACGAGATCCCCTACGTGGCGACTGCGACCGTCGCCGAGCTGCGCGACCTGGAGGCGAAGGTTCAGACCGCGATGGGGCTACGCGGCGCGCGCTACCTGCACGTGTTCGTGCCCTGCCCGTTGGGCTGGGGCAGCGCGTCGAAGGACACGATCAGGATCGCCCGTTTGGCGAAGGAGTCGGGCATCTTCCCGGTGTTCGAGGCGCGCGACGGCGAGCTGTGCGGTGTCTCTGAGATTCGTCGGCAGGTGCCCGTCGAGGAGTACCTGCGCCCACAGAAGCGCTTCGCGCACCTATTCGAGCCCGAGCCGCACAGCGGGGTGATCGCGCGCATCCAGGCCGGCGCGGATCGCAACATCCGCCGCTTCGGCCTGCTCGGCGAGCGCCCCAGCCTGGGTGAGCGCGGCGAGCAAGGGGCGGTGAGCAACGGTGGATAAGCCGTTTGCGATCACGCTCGATGTCGGTTCGAGTCTTGCCAACAAGACGGGCTCCTGGCGGCAGGAGCGGCCCGTGTATGTGCACAGGCTGCCGCCGTGCAATCACGGCTGCCCGGCCGGCGAGAACATTCAGCAGTGGCTTTACCACGCCGAGTCCGGCGACTACGAGACCGCGTGGCGGGAGTTGGTCAAGGACAACCCGCTGCCCGCTGTGATGGGCCGCGTCTGCTACCACCCATGCGAGACCGCCTGCAACCGCGCGCAGCTGGACGACCCCGTAGGCATCCACGGCGTCGAGCGCTTCCTCGGCGACGAGGCGATCCGCCAGGGCTGGCGACTGACCGTGGACGCCGAGCCGACCGGCAAGCGTGTGCTCGTCGTCGGCGCCGGTCCCTCCGGTCTGTCCGCGGCCTACCAGCTCGCGCGGCGCGGGCACACGGTCACGATCCGCGACGCGGGGCCGATCGCCGGCGGCATGATGCGCTTCGGCATCCCCCGGTATCGCCTGCCGCGCGATGTACTGGACGCCGAGATCGCGCGCATCCTCGACCTCGGGGTCACGCTCGAACTGGACAGCAAGGTCACGAGCATCCTCGACGCCATGCGAGACGGCAGCTTCGACGCGGCGTTCCTGGCGGTCGGCGCGCACATCGGCAAGCGCGCATACATTCCCGCCGGGGAGGCCGCGCACATCCTCGACGCGGTGACGCTGCTAGCAAGCATGGAGGGCCAGGAGCGCCCGCTGCTCGGTCGGCGCGTCGTCGTCTACGGCGGCGGGAACACCGCGATGGACGCGGCCCGTACCGCCAAGCGCCTCGGGGCGAGCGACGCGATCGTCGTCTACCGCCGCACACGCGAGCGGATGCCTGCGCACGACTTCGAGGTGCAGGAGGCGCTCGAGGAGGGCGTGATGATGCGGTGGCTCTCCACGATCAAGCACGCTGATGCAGGCAAGCTGCTGTTGGAGCGGATGGAGTTGGACGAGACGGGCTTTCCCCAGCCGACCGGCGAGACTGAGGAGCTGCAGGCTGACTCGCTGGTGCTCGCCCTCGGCCAGGAAGCCGACCTGTCGCTGCTCGACGGCGTGCCGGGCCTACAGGTCGAGGATGGTGTCGTTCAGGTCGACGCGGGCATGATGACCGGCTACCCCGGCATCTTCGCCGGCGGGGACATGGTGCCTGCGGAGCGCACTGTGACCGTCGGTGTCGGCCACGGTAAGCAGGCTGCACGGAACATCGACGCCTGGCTGCGCGGCGGCGAGTTCACGCACCCTGCGGTCGGAGAGCTCGCAGACTTCCCGACGCTGAACACCTGGTACTACAGCGATGCGCCGCCGACCGTCGCGCCGCAGTTGGACATCATCCGCCGGCAGTCCAGCTTCGATGAGGTCACGCAGGGCCTGGATGAGACCAACGCGCTGTTTGAGGCGCGTCGCTGCCTGTCCTGCGGCAACTGCTTCGGCTGTGACAACTGCTATGGCGTGTGCCCCGACAATGCAGTCCTCAAGGTCGATGAGGGCGATGGCTATGCGTTCGACCTGGACTACTGCAAGGGCTGCGGGATCTGCGTCACCGAGTGCCCCTGCGGCGCGATCGAAATGATCCCCGAGGAGATATGAACATGCGACGAGACAGACTGTGAGAGACCTGTCGGGCAGTAGAGTGGAACGATGGAAAGGCAGGCAGGCGTTGTGCTTTACGTGCTCGCGCTGGTAGCCGTCGTGGTCGCCGTGGACGTCTTGTTCTTCAGGCATTGGTTCTGGGAGCGCCTGATGGTGAACGTCGGGATTGTCCTGGTGTTCGCGGCGTTCTATTTGAGGTTCGTGAAGCGAGCGTGAGCGGGAGGCCCCCGATGCACGCAGCCGACGACAACGCCGCCCGGACGGGTCTTCGTGGGTGGTGGGCATCCCCTCCGCGATCCGGCTTGCAACGCCTGATCAATCCGTGGGAGTATCGCCACCTCCGCGCTTTTGGGGTCACGCGCATTGCCGGTAGCTTCGTTGCGGCCACCGCGGGCGTCGTGTGCCTCTCCTACGCCGCCTACGGATGGGGAGCCTTCTTCCTGGTTGTTGGCGTGCTGAACCTCGCGGGTGGCTACTGGTACATCACTATCGCTCGCTCCTCACCTCCGCGAGCCTGAGCCCGTTGGGGAATGCCTCAACCGGCGGTTGCGTGCGCGCGTCCACGATCGTTGGAGCCGGTGAGCTTGTAGGCGCGTAGTGAGCGCTGTACGTCGGTGATCGAGACCAGTCCGACGGGTCGGCCGTCGGCGTCGATGACCACAGCACGCCCGAACCTGGAGAACGCGGGCCGCTCAAGCAGTCGTGCCACGTCCTCCTCGGTATGCACGATCAATGCGGGGTCGCAGTCGGCTACCGCGCGGATCTCTGCCGGGGAGCGCCGCCCGCGCAAGCACGCCTCGACCTGGGCGATGCTGACCAGCCCGATCGCGTGGCCCTGCTCGTCGGTGACGGGAAATGCGTTGTAACGGTAGGGGCGAAAGTATGCCTCGGCGGCGTGAGCGAGAGAGGCGTGCTCGGGGATGCTCACGGCCGGCGTGGACATCAGCTCACCCGCTGTCACGCCAGAGAGGGCCGCCTGGACCTGTGCGCCGACGGCCTGCGCACCGGCGGCCATCACGATGAAGAAGCCGATCAGCGCCAGCCACAGCCCCTCGGGTGCGCCTCCCAGGAACTCGAGGCCGCCGAGCACAATCATCAGGTAGCCGAACGCGCGACCGACGCTCGCGGCGGTGTCTGTGGACTTTCCGATATCGCCGCTGCGGCGCCACAGCAGCGAGCGCAGCACCCGCCCACCGTCGAGCGGGAACGCGGGCAGCAGGTTGAAGACGAGAATCAGCCCGTTGACGAACACCTGGTATTCAACGAGCGCACGAATGGCCGCCGGCGTGGAGGACGGCAACAGCAGCGCCACCACGCCGAAGCAGGCGGCGATCACCGCTGTGACGGCGGGACCCGCCAGGGCGTAGCGCAGCTCATCGCGCGGGTCATGTGCCTCCCCGCGCATACGCGAGACGCCGCCGAGCAGCCACAGGTCGATCTCCTCGACTTCGATGCCGTGCCGCCGCGCGACGATGGCGTGGCCGAACTCGTGCGCGAGGATGCTCGCAAACAAGAGCAGCGCGCTTGAGAGGCCCAGCGCGTAGGACGCGGCCGGGCTAATGCCGTGTATCACTTCGGGGAAGTAGGAGGCGCCCAGCGACCAGGTGATCAACGCGACGATCACCAGCCACCAGGGGCTGACCCCGACGGGGATTCCGGCGATGCGCGC
>CAWGRJ010000004.1:0-87926 GCA_963825025.1 uncultured Solirubrobacterales bacterium | reverse complement strand
AGCTCCAACTTGCTCGGAGTGCTGACGTTGCTCGTAATCCCCGTCCAGATCCTGCTCGTGATCTTCGCGATGCGCGGCTTCTCGCAGGGCTGGAACGTGGAGTTGGAGCAGCGCGACCCCACCGCCCCCACGGGTGGCTATGGGGACCCCGCGCCACACCCTGCTTGAGGGCGCTTGCTACCGGTTCCGTGCGAGGGCTTATATTGAGGCCATCGCGTGCGGCGGTGGCGGAACGGTAGACGCGGGGCCCTCAAAAGGCCTTGTCCGCAAGGGCGTGTGGGTTCGAGTCCCACCCGCCGCACCTCGGCGGTTGCTCCATGCGCGTGGCGGTTTCGCCACCGCGGCCGGTCCTGTTGGCATTGGCGGCTGATCGTTGGCCAGGCACGGGTCGGGCGGCCGGCGCAGGGGCACCCTGACCCCTGGCGCGCTTCGCGTTTCTCTCGTGTTTGCGCAGTGGTCTTTGTGTGCGCGACTCAAGAGTATGAGCGCATGCGAAGAACCGGAGACCCCGACTTGGACGAACAGTTGGAGAGATTTGGGCAGAACATGCGAGCAGCTCGCAAGCAGGCGGGGCTTTCGCAGATCGACCTAAGTCTTAGAGCCAAGCTCGACCGCGCCGCCGTCAGCTTCCTCGAGCGCGCCGAGCGGGCGCCCGATCTCTCGACGATCGTACGCGTTGCCGGTGCTGTGGGTGTCAAGCCAGCGGCATTGCTGAACGGCCTCGGCCCGGACTCGGCCGTGCGTGGGCCGCGCTGTGGGGAGGAGGAGTTGACGCCCGCCGCTCGCTTCGGCGTCAACCTGCGCTGGGCCCGTGAACGCGCCGGCATCTCCCAGGAAGCGCTAGCCAACAACGCCCGCGTCGACCGCGCGGCGATCAGCGTGTTCGAGCGCGGCAAGCGCAACCCCAACCTGCGCACGCTGCTGCGCCTCGCCAGGGCCTTGGAGGTCCCGCCCGGGGTGTTGCTGCGCGGCATGCAAACAGAGGTCCACGCCCCGGTAAGGGTGCGCTAGGAGGGTGATTCGGTGTTGGGTGCCAGCGTCTCGCGCTGCACGTACCAGGCGGCCTGGATCGGATTGAGGAAGTGCGGTGGCTCCTCGAGCTGCAGGCGGTTGTCGTAGTTGGCGTCATACCCATACCCGGCAATCAGTGTTTCGCCGTCGATCACGCCGGTCATGCCGTTGCTGAAGAGCCCCGCGACCGCACCGTAGACGTTCAGGTTTCCGAGCGTCGGCGAGCCACAGTCGAAGTTATCGACGATGAAGGCGTGTTTGACGGCTAGAATCGCGGCGTAGATCGTCGGGTTTTTGAGATCCAGGGCGGTGTTGTTGGCGGCGGAGCCACATTCGTAGAAGTGTTTTGCCCGTGTTCCCGTGATCGGATGGTAAACGCGCACGAAATTGTTGGCGATCAGTCCCAGCATCGCGTTGCTCGTCGGCGCGCCTTCGCTGTTGACGGGAGTGGTGATATTGCCATTGATGACGATGTCGTTTTCAGACGCGATCGTCAGCGAGCTCGTGTAGTTGCCGTGCACGTACACGTTGCCGCAGTTGCTGTCTTCGTTGTAGCCTGGTGATGGGCCGAACGGCGAGTAGGCCGTGGAGCACCCGCCGGAAACGTAGATCACGCCGTTGGGCGGGAAGCCCACGCCGGATTCCGTTTTTTCTTCGCTTGTCCCCACATGTTGCTTGACCGTCATCGTGTTGCCTTCGAGGATGATTGCGGTCTTGTCTTTGTACAGATAGGCGGGTTCGACGATATGCAGCAATTCTTCATCGCCGGGTGGCGGCTCGACCGACGGAACTTCACTGGGCTTGATGTGGGAACCTTTGAAGACAGGGTTGGCGGAGCCTCCGCATTCCTCGCTGGAGTACCCTTCGTCGCCGTGGTAGCCCTCTGAGCGGAATTCGATTCGGTCGCTTGCGTTGCGTCCGAAGACGGGTGAGCCGCAGATGCCGACGTGGTCCTCCGTGTGCATCGGACCGTTGACCGTTTCGCCCGTGGCGAAGTAGTTGTTGAACGTACCGCAGTACGATGGCCGTTCCCCGTAGAACTGCCCGCATTCTGTGTAGCGTTTGGGTTCCGACGCCGGGGGTTCGCCGTAGAGGCTGGGGTCGCCGGTTTCAAACTTTGTGTAGAAGATAAAGCTGACGAAGTTGGCATTCCTGAAGGTGGCTACCACGGTACGTTCCGCGCCTTCGGCGTACCCGGTGGACTCGATGCGGAAGGTGCCGGTGGCAGCGCCTTTCTCTTCGAGCATTGTTTCCACCAGGCGATTGGAATCGCATTTGCGATCGGTTTTGGGCGCCGTTTCCGCGGGCAGCAGCGTGATCGCATACTGCTCGTTGGTCGGTTCATCGCCGCTGATGTTGGGGATCGTGGCCTTGTGCGCGTCTTTTTCGCCAACTTGGTTGAGTGCTGGGTTGGCAGGGACCGGGTTCGTGCAGTAGCTGAGGTAGTCGCCGTCCTGGGTGAGGTGGTACTCGTAGTCGTCGACGCCGGCCACCGCCGCGTAGTAGGCCTTCTTCTCGGCGGTGTCGGTCTTGGTGAGATGCACTTCGCTGCGCGCCAGGGCAAATGTTGCGATCAGCAGCATCGCGGTGACGACCGCCACGCCGAGCGTGACGATCATCGTGATCCCCTCCTGGCCGCGAAGGTCGACGGAGCGGTGAGACGGCGATGGCGTATGGATGGTCATGTTTGCTGGGTGCAGGGTAGGTTGGCGGTGCCGGCCGCTTCCGAGGAGGTGGCCAGGCGAAAGACGGTGGAGTCTTCGAGTTCAACGGGCCGGTCGTTGCCGAACGAGGTGTATTCGTGACCTTCGGGCGCAAGCGTGAAGTTGATCGTGACCTTCGCGATATCTTCGGTTTCTTTTGTTGCGCTGGCGGTTGTCGCGTTTGGATCGAGGATCCCGTATTCGGGCGATTTGTCGCCTTCTTTGTAGTAGCGATAGTAGCGGAAGATTGGCGTGCTTTCGCCGGCCCCAGACTGTTTCACCCCGGTGAGCAACTTGCGTTCCAGGGGTTTTTCACCTTCGTTAAAGGTATAGGTTGGCGCTGTGCCGGTGCTGGACCACATCTTTTCGGAAAGCGTTCCCTGCACGGCGCCTTTGGCCGGGGTGTAGATGATTTCGTGCAGCTTGACGGTTGTCAGCGCGGAGGCGGGTTCTTGGTTGGTGTTGATGGGGCTGGTTTCGCTGATAAACCTGAGCGTGGTGGCACTGCTTTTTGGCTGGATCGGGACAACCGAGGGTGCCACGCAAGCCGAGTGCAGCTCCAACATGATGTTCTCAAGCGCTGTGCGCCCCGTGCGGTCAACCTCCGCGCGGGCGGTGATGCGGGCTACGTCATTGGTGGTGAACCCGAGGAAGGCGAAGGCAGCGAGCAGCAAAAACGTACCCAGCGCCATCGCGATCACCATTTCGATCAGCGTAAAGCCAGACTCGTTGCGGATCGGGGTGGCTGGATCAGTGAGCGGGTTCATGGGCAGGACCCTGCTGTGACGTGAGTGGGGTTGCCGCTCGGGCTGGTGCCTAGATAGACGATGGCCTTACCTTCGCCGTTGACGCCATCTTCCGTCCAGTTAGCGGGCGATGGCCCTGAGGTGGTGCTGTTTTCGAACGTTTTTTCCCACTTCTTGCTCGACTTGCTCACGCACATTTCGTATGTGCCGAACGGCAAGCCGGGATGGGGTAGTTCGCCTTTCGCACCGGTGCTCAGCGAGCGCGTGCCGGGGCAGCCTTTGTCGACGATGTAAGCGGTGGCGCCGCTGACCGGCGATCCTTCGGTGCTCGCGCCAGGGCCGGTGCCGCTCATCACCTCGATGTTGACGGGCGGCAGTGTCACTGTCGCTTCAGCGGTTCCGCCGGGCGTGACCACAGCTTCTTGGGGTTTGATCCCAAACTTGGTTGGAGAGTCCGCTTCACAGCTGCCGGCATACACGGAATAGGGCGAGGTTTCGGGGTATGGATAGACCTCTTTGCCGGACAGCATGGTGCTCGCGTATGTCCCGACGGTCCCGACGTGTCTGGGTTCGGACATGCCACTGTTGAAGGCGACGAATGAGTCGCCTTCCTCTGGTTCAGTGGGGGAAGACCCGTCGAATTTGACCTTCAGTTCACCCGCCAGCCCAAGGTCGTAGGGCACCTTGGTGGTGGTTTCGGTCTCGGCCGGGAGATACACGCTGCGGGTGGTGCTCAGGTCTTCGTGCGTGTTGGGATACCAGTTGGGAGTAACGTAGCCCGGCTTGCTGGCGTTCAGTTCATAGCCGCCGGGTTCAAGGGCGAGGATCGCGCAGCCGTCGGAGGAGGTTTCGAGCGCGTGGGCGGTTGTCCCCGGAGTGGGCCCGCTGGCGACCACCCGGGCGTGTTCGAGGGGTTTGGAGGCTTCGGTGACCTGCACGATCAGCGCGGCACCGGCTGGGGGGCTGATCACACTGGACTCCACCACCGGCTTGGCGGCGCCGATCGACGGCCAGGTGACGGTGGAGGTCGTCTGCAGATAGCTGGCCTGAGGCGTGCTCGATTTGCAGCTGGACGTGGCCGTCGAATCGGCGATGTATTCCGATTCGGAGGTGATCGTGAACCTTGTTTTGCCCGCCCCGCTGCCCTCTTCGACCGTCTGCACGCGTTTGAGGTTCGACAGGTCGCCGATCGGTTCGCTGCGCAACTGGTCCTCGGCCTGCTGGGCGAGCGCATCGGCCTCCGAGCGCGCGCGGTCGAACGCAGTGGCGCGGTTGGTGCTGTTGAGGCCGACCGCAGTGGCCGCCACGATCAGGGCGATCAACACGGCGCTGACCAATACCTCGATCAGAGTGTCGCCCGTCTCGCCCGCCAGCTGTAGGTGCTGTCTGATTGCGGCTGCCCACCGCTGGATAAAGATTGTGCTCATCATCACGAAGTTTCGTGCGCTCGTCTCTTGATCCCTCTCGACACGACGCACCGCGAGCTTGAGCTTCTGAGGGGCGGGTCTAGACGCGCATACGCGCGCGTGCGGGTCCGACTACGGGCGACTAGTCACGACCATGGCCAAACGATCGATGGCGTCTCGCGGCGCGTAAGCGTCTCGCGTGCGTATGCGCGTGACGCGCGCGTGTGGGTCCGACTACGGGCGACTAGTCACGACCATGGCCAAACGATCGATGGCGTCTCGCGGCGCGTAAGCGTCTCGCGTGCGTATGCGCATACGCGCGCGTGTGGGTCCGACTACGGGCGACTAGTCACGACCATGGCCAAACGATCGATGGCGTCTCGCGGCGCGTAAGCGTCTCGCGTGCGTATGCGCGTGACGCGCGCGTGTGGGTCCGACTACGGGCGACTAGTCACGACCATGGCCAAACGATCGATGGCGTCTCGCGGCGCGTAAGCGTCTCGCGTGCGCCTCAGCGCCTACAATCACCACTCCCTGGGGGACTGGTGTAACGGTAACATGGGGGTCTCCAAAACCCTTGCTCGAGGTTCGATTCCTCGGTTCCCCGCTTCAGTATACAAGCCAAATACAGTCCAAACGCCCCGTTTGCGGGCGTTCTGGTCGAGGGCGATCTACCCCACCGAGGCCCGTCAAGACCCGCTGAGACGTGCAAAAAGTGCAACCAAAAGTGCAACGGGGCGAGCCTGTTCTGGCCATTCTCGGGCGTGGTCCAGCACCGGAGTGAGCTAGGGCTCAATGGGCCGTGCCGTATGGCGCACTATGTCAACACGACTGCTCGCTCATGCTCGCGCCAAGACCCAGCCGTCGTGCTGGCCCGTGCGCTGGAGCGCGAGCGCATCGGACGGCTGTCGGAGGCGCTCGAGCACGAGCGGTTCGTCGGCGTCACCTGCGAGGCGGAGGCCGGCAAGACCCATGTGCTAGCCGCCGTCGCGCACGAGCAGGCAGGCGGGCAGCTGAGGGTCTTGCGCGTGACGCAGCGCAGACTGGTGTGCGGCCCAAGACGCCACGAAAGCCGCCTGTCCAGGCCATCCCGCTCGACTACGGATGCCGGATCTCGTACTCGGACGCTCGCGCGGGGCTTTGGCCTCCCGCCCAACAGGAGGGAGGCGAGCGGAAACGCGACGGTTCCCGCTCGCCAAGCAGAAGCTTGGGCGGAGGGACCTGGCGCGCCTGTTCGGCCGGTGAAGCAGGGGTCGCACGCTGGCGACAACAGGTGCTCAGACTCAATGAGACTGTCCCCCCAAACACCGGAGCGATGCAATGTGCGATGTGATCTATATTGTGATCGGATCATGGTTTTGCCTGTGGTATAGTCTGTGTCATGGCTGTGAGTCCTGTCTCTCGTCCTGACTACGCCGCACATGCGCACGCGGTACGTGCGAGCCTGCCCGAGGTCGTCGTCTCATTGCGTTCGATCCTTGGGGCGCGTCTGTGCGCCTACATCGGGGCAGTCAAGGAGACGAGGGCCGTGAATGAGTGGGTGGAGGGTTCGCGGGAGCCGAGTGAGCGGACGCAGCGACGCCTGCGCTTGGCGCTGCAGATCGCACAGACGATCGCGGACGCGGACGGCCCGGAGGTCACGCGCGCGTGGTTTCAGGGCCTGAACCCCCAGCTTGAGGACCAGTCCCCAGCGCGCCTGCTGCGCGAGGGTGACATCGATGAGGTCGGCCCCGAGATCATCGCCGCCGAGCGCGCGTTCCTCGCCGGAGGATGAACCGCTTTGCGGTCCTCGCGCCGGACGGGCCGCTCTACCGTCTCGCTCGCGCGCCCGACCCGTGGGCGTGGCCCGACTGGGCCTACGCCGGGTTGGACGGAACGTTCGGGAACCGTTGGGATGACCCCCTGGCAGCTACCGCGTTCTCTATGCCTCCACGCTGCGCGTGGGCACTTTCATCGAGACTCTCGCCCGCTTCCGCCCCGACCTCGCGGTCGTGGCCGGCCTGGAGGAGATCGAGGGAGACGACGATGCCCCGTCTCCAGGTGTCGTGCCGCGTCGCTGGCTGCAGGGGCGACGAATCGGTGAGGCGACCATCGCGGGTGCCTTCGTGGACATCGGCGATGCCGGCTCCCTCGCAACCCTCCGCGTCCATCTCGCGGCACGAGCGATCCACTATGGCCTGAGCGAGATCGACGCTGCGACGATCAGGCTCCATGCCCCGCGGCGCTTCACCCAGGAGGTCTCACGCCTCCTCTACGAGTGCCACGAGGATCACGGCGGCAGTGCGGGCATCCGCTACCGCTCACGGCTGGGCGACCAGTTCGTGAACTGGGCGATCTTCGAGCCCCCGCCGGACACAGGCCCCGAGCTGCCGCCGGGGAGCTCACGTGAGATCGAACCCGATGACCCGGACCTGCTCGAAGCGCTCCGCCTACTGAACCTCAAGCTTGCGTGAGGTCGATCGCCAGCATAGCCAGCACCGTCTTCCGGAAAGCGCGCGAGGTGACATCGGAGCCGAGACGCCCCAGTTCGCCCAGAAGCAGGCGTCAGCCGAGGGACGATGCGGGCACCTGAGTCCCGTCCCGAGCGACAGCGTCGGGCTTGACCGTCGCGGCGCCTGCTTTCGGTGGTGGGTGTCGCGCAAACCTGGCTCCGTCCGAGTGGTTTAAGACCATTCTGGTTATGCCCCAAAACTTTCTTGAGTGTGATCGTGAGCAGGTGTCTTGATGCCGCCGGATCCGCGTGATTGGCTGCCGGAGGGCCATTTGGCGTGGTTTGTGTTGGAGTCAGTGCAGGAAATGGATCTGTCGGCGTTTTATGGCTCCTACCGTCTGGATGGGTGGGGCCGCGCGGCGTTCGAGCCGTCGATGGTGGTGTCGCTTTTGTTGTACGCGTATGCGCGGGGTGAACGTTCATCGCGTGGGATCGAGCGTAGGTTGTGTGGAGGATGTTGCTTACCGGGTGATCGCCGCTCAGCAGAAGCCTGATCACGCGACGATCGCGAGGTTCCGTGCCCGCCACGAGGACGCGCTGGCCGGGCTGTTCAGCAGTGTGCTTGGGTTGTGCAAGGGGGCGGGGTTGGTGAGGGTCGGGGTGATCGCGATCGACGGGACGAAGGTGCACGCCAACGCGTCGCATCACTGCAACGTTGATTACGAGCAGCTCGCGCGGGAGATCCTCAAGGAGGCCGGCGAGATCGACGCGGCGGAGGACGAGCTCAGATCGTGCTCGCCGCCGAGGTGGACGCGAGCTCTCCGGACTTCGGGCACCTCGAGCCGATGGTCAAGGCGACGAAGAAGGAACTCGAAGCGATCGGTGTTACAGAGACTCCCGGCATCGCGGTCGCCGACTCTGGTTATTGGAACGAGCAGCAGATGGACCATGTCGTCGCCGACGAGCATGTCCAGGTGCTGATCCCACCCGATGCCGCAAGCGCAGCACGCCTCGGCCGGGATGGGATGGCGGAAGCTACACGGCGATGCGCCAGGCACTGGCGAGCGACTACGGCGGTGGGCTCTACCGAAAACGCAAGGCGATGGTCGAGCCCGTGTTCGCTCAAACCAAGCACAACCGTCGCATCAACCAGTTCCACAGGCGAGGCAGATCCGCCGCACGCTCAGAATGGCGGCTGATCACCGCCACCCACAACCTGCTCAAGCTCCACAAACACCAGATGGCCCTCGCAACGGCCTGAAAAGGGCCACCCTGACGGCGACCGGGCCACCAGGCAGCACCCACAGCCCAACGACCACAGAACACAGGCCAGGCGATCGCCGCCACCGACCCCGCCCACCACAGCCGCCGCAACCCTTTGCGCGACACCAACGGTGGAAGGGAGCACTCTCGCTTGGCGGTCGTCGTCGGGCACCCGGAGACTCAGCACGCGTCCCCGTCGCTTGATTGAGTCAGTCCATCGTGCAGGATCAGAACCACCTGTACCATGGACCGCAGGTCAACAACGTGGTCCCGCCGCCAATAGCCCAGTGCTCCGTAGTTTGGCCGCACTGGTAGGCTGCGTCACTTGGCCAAGGCGTCATGACTCCCAACAGGGGGAGTCGGGAGGTAGACGGTGAGTAAGCCGCCAGTACACAAATCGGCCTGTGGGATCTTCACGGCAGCTGCCGTGACGTTCGCCGTGGCCGGGCTAACGTTTTCCTGCGGGGCGCTGGCAGCGGGAGCGAACGGGAGCGCCGGACGTGCGTCTTCGGCGGCTGTGGCGTCAGTGGCACTCGCGAGCGACACCGGGCTTGGGGGCTTCCAGCCGCTTACCCCGTGGCGCCAACCGTCTGTCGAACTTCCGCCTCCGCATTTGCTCGTCTACCAGCAGCTCGCCGAAGCCGGGGTTAGTCAGGCTTCGCACTGGCGCCATGGTGCCTGGTACTGCGAATACCTCCGCTGCACCCATGGGCCCTTTCCACTTGTCACTATTTGGGGTGAGGTGCCGCTATTCGAGACCGCTGACGCGCTCGATATGGCCTCGCCCTCATCGGCGCACCGAGCGCTCGTAGACCGTTTCGCGCGTGCGAACGAGCGCTACTGGGACGGTGCGCTTGGCGGCTACGCCCCTTACCCGGGAGACCGTGCAGGAAATGTTCAGGCGTTCTTCGACGACAACGGCTGGGAGGGGCTCGCGTTCTTCGACGCCTACAAGGCCACCCACGAGCGCCGTTGGCTCTTTGACGCCCAACGCGCGTTTCACTTCATTGCCGCCCGCGGCTGGGACAAGGACGGCGGGGGAATGTGGTGGAATACCAGCCATCCCTACCACTCAGGACCCGCTCTCGCGTCCGACAGTCTTTTGGGCATTCTGCTCTACAGCGAAGACCACGAACGCTGGCAGCTGGAAGACGTGAAGATGTATGCCGATTGGGCAAACGCCAACGACAACCACGACGAACGCCAGCTCTACCTTGAGATGCCCAACCAGCCGGAATCGGTGAACGACTACGTGCAGGCTCCCCTGATCTACGCGCAGTACCTACTGTGTCAGGACGGGGAGGGAGAAGGCTACTGCGTTCAGGCAGGACGAGTGGCGGCCACGCTCGCCGAGCAGCACGTCGACAAATATGGCTACGAATACAACTACGGGCCTGAGTACGACGCGATCTTTATGCAGTGGATGATGGCCTACGGGCAGGCAACGGGGGAGCCCTACTGGTTGACGCTCGCGGAGGTCAACGCGGCGGCTGCGGTCACGAACGCCGGCAAGGGGCACGGACTCTGGCTCTCGAGTTGGTGGGGCGGGCCAATTGCTGACCCTGAAACGCACCCGAACATGCTGCGCACCATGGGTGCCACGACGAGCCTCTTCGCTTGGATCAGGGTGTACTCGAGCGCCGGCTCGTAAGACCGGAAGATCATAATCGCCCCGAGCTTTGAAGGACGGGTCAGATTGACAAATGGCTCGGATCTGGGCGCGCCAAGCATGCGCGAGCGTGGTCGATAGGTCCGCACTCCTGCTCTGCGCGAGCGAGCAGGCGTCTCCAGCGACGCTCCGCAGACACACACAAAGGACGAAGACCAAGTCGGAGATGAGGCAAAGCGAGCGCTTCCGCTTCGCTCCGCGCGAGCGGGGATGTAACGCTCCTCACGGCGTGGATGCCCCCCGACGAGGAGGCTTGCGAGCGGGTAGGCAAGGGTACTCACCTCGCAACTCCTCGTCACCTGCCGCAAGCACACGCAGCGCGGCTTCCTTCCCACCGAGAAGCTCCTGCACGCTCTTGCTCGAGGTTCGATTCCTCGGTCCCCCGCTTCAGCGCCCGCAGCTCACTCGCTATCGCCGTGCACAAACCAGACGCGCGCGTTGCGGGGCAGACGCGCCGTCTGGATGCGCGGCGAGGTACCGCATCTGTTTGCTAACCGATGCCCAGTGGGGCTGGAGCAGGACTCCCTGGCCTCAGAACGTGTCTCTGTCGGCTCCGTTTGACAAGAACCGACTGTCGAGCTACGTTGAGTTGACATAACGGGCGGGATCGCGGCGGTTGGCCGCAGCTGACGGACCTGCCGCCCCGGTTGGCCCACGGTGGATGCACTCACTCGGAGGAGGCATGCGATGGCTGTCAGGTTCCGTTCCCACCTTGCTCTTGGCCGGCGCCACTTGGCTCTGCTGAGCGTCCTCTGTGTCTTGCTGGCGGTGTCCCTCGCTGCGCTCGCCGCCACCGCAGGCGCGCGTGGGCAGTGGGGTGGTCCGTCGCGACCGGGCTTCCGCCCACCGGCCGCTACCTCCTATCTGGCGCTCGGCGACTCGCTGGCGTTTGGCTATTCGCAGGCGAAGTTCAACAGCCTGCTCCCCGAAGAGAACCCCGCCGACTTTGAAACTGGCTATGTCAATGTGTTTGGCGACGCGCTCAAACTTTTCAACCCGAACCTGCAGATCGTCAACGACGGCTGCCCGGGGGAGACCACCGAATCGCTGATCAAAGGTCCCTGCGCCTACCAGCTTGAGTTTCT
This sequence comes from uncultured Solirubrobacterales bacterium, assembly GCA_963825025.1. Lineage (GTDB taxonomy): Bacteria > Actinomycetota > Thermoleophilia > Solirubrobacterales > Solirubrobacteraceae > Palsa-744. The sequence goes on along the minus strand of CAWGRJ010000004.1, from coordinate 76,612 downwards.
GCTGCACCATCCATACGTCGGCGGGCTCTCCTCATCGCAGCTCTCCGACGCGCTCGCCTATCTGCACGCGCACCCCGGCGGCGTCAACCCGATCACGATCGACATCGGCGCCAACGACGCGTTGGGGCTGATCGAGGGCACCTGCAAACTGGAAGCCGCTTGCATCGCCGCCGGCGCGCCCGCGGTGTTCGCCAAGATCGGCGCCAACCTTGGCTTGATCCTCGGCCAGCTGCGTGCCGCCGCGCCGCACGCGCAGATCATCGTGCTCGGCCTTTACAACCCCTTCGGGGAAACGATCGCCGGTGGCGACGCGCTCACCGCGGCGCTCAACGAAGTGGAGTCCGGCGTCGCCGCCACGGTGGGGGCGCGCTTTGCCGACCCGCTGCCGTTCTTCAATCCGCCGGGGGCGCTCGAAGCGCCGACGATCTGCCTACTCACCAACATGTGCACGCCGCTTGTGGACATTCACCCCACCGATCTCGGCTACAAGGTGCTCGGGGGGCTGGTGCTGCAGCAGTACCTGCGCGGCCTGCCACCGTGGCAGCGGGCGCCACTGCGTCACCTGTACATCGCACCCTGGCGGCGGCCGTGAGGGCGTCATCTTGCACATCGCACCCTGGCGGCGGCCGTGAGGGCGTCATCTTGCACATCGCACCCTGGCGGCGGCCGTGAGGGCCATCGATTCGTTGGCCATGAGGGCATCGATCCGTTGGGAGCGGTATAACCGGACTTCAAGTCTCTCCTCACGCCGCCACGCGCTCGGCTTGTAGCGGCCGAGTTCGCGTGGCGGCGGACTTTTCGAGGATTCGCAGCATCGCCGAGGCGGCGGGGACCATGCGGGCGCTGGCTCCGATCTTGCCGGGCAACGCTGCAATCACGCTGCGCACCGGTGGCTGAGGGGAGAGCGCGCGCACGACGACGTCCTCGCGTCCGGGATCGATCAACGCGAGCTCGGGAATCAGTGCCACCCCGACGCCCGCCGCCACCAGCCCCTGCACGGTTTGGTAGTCGTCGCTTTCAAACGCCACATTGGGCTCGAACCCAGCGGCGTGGCAGCAGCGCACCACGTGGCGCGCGCAGGGGCTCGGGGCGGAGGTTTGCACCCACGCCTCGCCGTGCAGCTGCGCCAGGCGCAGCACACGCTTGCCCGCCAGTGCGTGACCGCGGGGGAGCGCGAGGTAGAACGGGTCCTCCAGCAACTGCACCCGCTTGAAGTTGGGTGTGTCCTGCGCCTCGCCGAACTCGAATAGCAGCGCGATATCGAACTCGCCCGCCCGCAGCCGGGGGGCGATCTCCTGTGGCTCGCCCTCCGCGAGCGTCAACTCGACCTCCGGGTAGGCCGCCCGGAACGAGGCGATCGCCACCGGCATCAACGCCGCGCCGGCGGTTGGGAAAGAGGCCATCCGCAGCTGCCCTCCGCGCAGGCCCGCGAGTGCCGCCAGCTCCTCCTCGGCGGCCTCCAGCTGCGCGAGGATCCCCTCGGTGTGCTCTACCAGCATGCGGCCTGCGCCGGTGAGGCGTACCCCGCGGGGGAGGCGTTCCAGCAGCGCCAACCCCGTTTGCGCCTCCAGTGCCGCGATCTGCTGCGACACCGCCGACTGCGTGTAGGAAAGCGACTCTGCGGCCGCCGAGAACGAGCCACGCTCGGCGACCTCTCTTAGGACTCGCAGACGACCAACATTAAGCATAAGGACAGCTTATCGCGTTTATAAAAAGAATCACTTGCACTGATGGCAGGATGTGCCACGCTGAAGGTGAACTTCAAACCGCGAGACTTCACCAATCACAGAGGAGCAAGCCATGCCCACCAAGATCATCGTTTCCTATGACGGCACCAACAACGAGGACGACGCTGTCGCCCTCGGGCGCGTCTTTGCGCGCGCCGGTGCGGATGTGTCGCTGGCGTACGTGCGTCACACCCAGGAGCCCGAGCCCGACCGCGAGGTGCTCGCCGAGCGCGAGGCCGGGGAGCTGTTGCGGCGCGGCGCCGAGCTGCTGGGGGGGCCGACCGCCTGCCACGTCGTCGCCGACCGCTCCACCCCGGAGGGGCTGCGCGCGCTGGCCGAGCGTGAGGGCGCCGATGTGATCGTGTTCTGCTCGGACTCTCACACCGCCCCGCGGCACGTCACCGTCGGCAACTCCGCCCAGCGTCTGCTGGATGGCGGGCGCTTCGCGATCGCGATCGCCTCGGCCGGCTTCGCCGACCAGCAGGGGGAGCCGGTGCAGCGGATATCCGTCACCGAGGACCCGACCGACCCCAGCGCGCAGAGCACCGCCCAGGCGCTCGCACAGGCGCTCGGAGCGAACGTTTCCCCCGCCGCCAGAGGCCATGACGCCGACCTGCTCGTGCTCGGCTCACGGCCCGAGGCCGGCCTGGGCCAGGTAGCGCTCAGCGCCGCCGCGCTCAGCCTCGCCGAGGATGACGCCGGTGCCTTGCTGGTGGTGCCCCGCGGCGTGGCACTTGCGTTCGGCACCGTTGCATCGGTCGGCGCGTAGGCCTGGCGGCCGGACGCTTACCTTTTTGGCCCCCACCATCTGAGAGCAGGTCATGCTTGTTTGGTGGGGGCTGAGAAGAGATGTGCCTGGGGGAGGTCGTGTGGTGGGAACCCGCAACGGGAACAATGCTTGCGCCAAGCAGGGCCGCTGGACTTGTCGACGAATGGTGCTCCACCGGCGCGCTCGCGCCGTTCGCCCCACCGCTTTGCACGGTTCGCCCCAGGTGGCCCGTCCCAATGCGTGGGCGATGTAAATATTTACAATCGCTCGACTCAAGACAATGCCCCTCGCTACCGATGATGCCCTTCGAGGTTTCATGTCGCCACAACGTGATCCCCACGAGGCGTCGGACTGGGTCGAGCGCATCTGCGCGGCGCTCGAACAAGACCGCTTCGTGCTCTACCAGCAGCCGCTACTGGAGCTTTGCAGCGGGGCGGTTGCGCGCCACGAGATCCTGCTGCGGATGGTGGCCGAGGACGGCGAGCACATCGCGCCGATGGCCTTCCTGCCGACCGCCGAGCAAGCCGGGCTGGTGCAGGCGATCGACGCCTGGGTGATCCGCCACGCGATCGACCTGATCGCCCGCCAGGCCCAGCGTGGCCACGCGCTGCATCTGGATGTCAACATCTCCGGCGCATCCGTCACCGATCCTGAGCTGCTGGCGGTGATCGAGCGTGAGCTGGCGTCCGCGGAGATCGACCCCTCCTGCCTGATCTTCGAGATCACAGAGACCGCCGCGATCGGCGACATCAAGCTCGCACAGCAGTTCGCGGGGCGGCTCGGCGAGCTCGGCTGCGGCTTCGCGCTGGACGACTTTGGCGCCGGGTTTGGCTCGTTTTTCTACCTCAAACACATCCCCTTTGACACGCTCAAGATCGACGGCGAGTTTATCCGCGGCTTGGTGCACTGCGAACGCGACCAGATCATGGTCAAGGCGATCGCCAGGGTGGCCCGCGACCTCGGCACCGAAACCGTCGCCGAGTTCGTCACCGACGACGCCACCCGCGAACTGGTGCGCAGCTACGGCGTGCACTATGCGCAGGGCTACGGCATCGGCCGGCCCCGCCCGATCACCGCCACCTGGCCCGGCGCGTTTGTCGAGCCCGCCGCCGTCGAGCGATCGGCGGCGCCGCCGGCGCCGCCGGCGGAGTCGGTGGTGGGGCAGCCCGGCGCGCGCGCCTATAGCGCACCAGCGCCTGTGTGAAGTCCGCACCCCCTCCGACCAGGTGGCCGACCGGCCCAGTCCACAGCCATCGCTCTGCCCGCCGCAGCGTCCTCATCGGGCAGCACGGTATCGTGCCGGCCACGACCGTCCGCGGGATCCGGGGACGCTCGCCGATGTCATGCCCAACGCCCTCACGACGACCGTCACCGAGCTGCCCGAATCGCGCGTGCGCGTCCAGGTACAGGTGCCACCCAGCGAGCTCGAACGGAGCGTCGAGGTCAAGGCACGCGAGCTGGGGAGCAAGCTGAAGCTGCCAGGTTTTCGCCGCGGCAAGGTGCCTGCGCCACTCGTGATCCAGCGCGTCGGGCGTGAGGTTGTGCTGGAGGAAGCAGTGCGTGACACGCTCTCCAGCTGGTATGTGGATGCACTGGAGAGCACCGGGATCGCGCCCGTCGGCGACCCCAAGCTGGACCTAGGCGAGCTGCCCCCACGCGGGGAGAGCCTTGAGTTCTCCTTCGAGATCGGCGTGCTCCCGCGCGCCACGCTCGGCGAGTACCGCGGCCTCGAGGTGGGCCGTGCCGAGGCGGAGGTGCAGGATGAGCAGGTGCAGCAGGAGCTCGACGGCTTGCGCGAGCGCCTGGCGCGCCTGGAGACCGTCGAGCGACCGGCCGCCCAGGGTGACTTCGTCGTGATCGACTACGTCGGCGCGCTTGTGTCCGAGGGCGAGGAGGGGGCGCAGGCGGGCGCAGGCGGCCGAGCAGGGCCCCATGTTCCCCGTAAATTGGAGCCGTTTGCCGGCGGCGAAGGACGCGACCAGCTCGTGGAGCTGGGGTCGGGCAATCTGATCGAGGGCTTTGAACGAGAGTTGGTGGGCGCCTCCGCGGGCGAGAGTCGCACGCTGTCGCTTACCTTCCCCGTCGACTACGAGCGTAAGGAGCTCGCCGCCCGCGACGTTTCGTTCGAGGTGACGGTCAAGGAGGTCAAGCGCAAGCAGCTCCCCGAGGTCGACGACGACCTCGCGGTAGACACCGGCTTCGACACGCTCGACGATCTGCGCGAGGACATCCGCGGGCGTTTGCACGAGGTCGAGGAGCGACGCATCGAGGAGGAGTTTCGCACCGCCGCCCTGGACGCCGCCGTCGAGCACGCCCAGGTGCAGGTGCCTGGCGCGCTGATCGAGGCACGCGGGCGGGAGATGTGGGAGCGCGTCCTGCACACCCTCTCCCACCGCGGGATCACGCGCGAGGCCTACCTGCAGATCACCGGCCGCGACGAACAGGAGATCCTTACCGAGAACGCCCCCGCCGCCGAGCGCGCGCTGCGCCGCGAGGCGGTGCTCACCGCGATCGTGGAGGCGGAGAGCATCGACCCCAGCGAGGAGGAGCTGCTGGAGGCGCTGCGGCCGGCCGCCGAGCGCGAGCAGCTGGCGCCGGAGCAGGTGCTGCAGCGGCTGCGCGACACTGGGCGTCTGGAGGAGATTCGCGAGGATCTCGCCGCGCGCAAGGCGATTGAGCTGATCGCCTCCAGCGCAGTCCCGATCCCGCTGGAGCAGGCGCAGGCACGCGAGCAACTGTGGACGCCGGACAAGGAGCGCACCGAGCGCGCTCGCGAGGAGCAAGTGCTGGAGGCGCAGGAGCACACGCGCGAGCAGGGGGAGGAGGTGGGGGGGCTATGGACACCGGATCGGTAGGCTTCCCGGCCATCCGCGTTCGCCGGCCCGCTAGCCTTGGTAAGAGGAATCTGGCAAGCGAAGCGAAACTGAAGCGAGGACGATGAGCCCACTTGTGCCAATGGTCGTCGAGCAAACCTCTCGCGGGGAGCGCGCGTTCGACATCTACAGCCGCCTGCTCAACGAGCGAATCATCTTCCTCGGCACCCCGGTGGACGACCAGATCGCCAACCTCGTGGTCGCCCAGCTGCTGCACCTGGAGTCCGAGGATCCCGAGAAGGACGTATCGCTGTACATCAACACGCCCGGCGGCTCGGTGTACGCGGGCCTGGCGATCTACGACACGATGCAGTTCATCAAGCCCGACGTGCAAACGATCTGCGTCGGGATCGCGATGTCGATGGGCGCGCTGCTGCTGGCCGGGGGCGCACACGGCAAGCGCATGGCGCTGCCCAACGCGAAGATCCTGATCCACCAGGTCTCCTCTTCCTTCCAGGGCCAGGCAACCGACATCGAGATCCACGCCAAAGAGATCATCGACGTGCGCCACCGCTTGGATGAGATCATCGCCAAGCACACCGGCAAAGAGCTTGAGCAGGTACGCAACGACACCGAGCGCGACTACTTCATGAGCTCGGAGGAGGCCACCCAGTACGGCATCATCGACCGCGTGATCTTCGAGCACTAGCTTCGAGCACGCGGCCGCGGTAGGAGGAGGAGAACAGACAATGGCCCGCCCAACAGACTCCAACGAGCAGCTTCTTTGCAGCTTCTGCGGCAAGTCGCAGCGGCAGGTCAAGAAGCTGATCGCCGGCCCCGGCGTGTACATCTGCGACGAGTGCATCGACCTGTGCAACGAGATCATCGACGAGGAGCTCGCGCCGACGCCGATGTTCGACCTCGAGAAACTCCCCACGCCGCGGGAGATCTACGAGGTGCTCGACGAGTATGTGATCGGCCAGGAGACCTCCAAGCGCACGCTGTCGGTTGCCGTTTACAACCACTACAAGCGTGTGCAGATGATGCAGAACGGCGACTCCGACGTGGAGCTGCAGAAGTCCAACATCCTGCTGCTCGGCCCCACCGGCTGCGGTAAGACGCTGCTCGCGCAGACGCTCGCGCGGATTCTCAACGTGCCGTTCGCGATCGCCGACGCCACGGCGCTGACCGAGGCGGGCTACGTCGGCGAGGATGTCGAGAACATCCTGCTGAAGCTGATCCAGGCCGCCGACTACGACGTCAAGAAGGCCGAGACGGGGATCATCTACATCGACGAGGTCGACAAGATCGCGCGCAAGGCCGACAACCCCTCGATCACGCGCGATGTTTCCGGCGAGGGTGTGCAGCAGGCGCTGTTGAAGATCCTCGAGGGCACCTCCGCCTCGGTGCCGCCGCAGGGCGGGCGCAAGCATCCCCACCAAGAGTTCCTGACGATCGACACCACCAACGTGCTGTTCGTGTGCGGCGGGGCGTTCGCCAACCTCGACAAGGTGATCGAGCGGCGCATCGGGCACAAGGGCGTCGGCTTCGGCGCCGTGATCGACACCGCCGTGGATCGCGACACGGGCGAGATCTTCGAGAAGTGCCTGCCCGAGGACCTGATCGAGTACGGGCTGATCCCCGAGTTCATCGGCCGCCTGCCGGTGATGAGCGCCGTGCACCAGCTCTCGCGCGAGGACCTCGTTTCGATCCTGGTCGAGCCGCGCAACGCGCTGGTGAAGCAGTTCCAGCGCTTCTTCTCCTTCGACGGCATCGAGCTGGTGTTCGCCGAGGAGTCGCTGGCGGCGGTCGCCGAGCGGGCGCTTGAGCGCAACACCGGCGCGCGCGGGCTGCGCTCGATCATCGAGGAGATCCTGTTGGAGGTCCAGTTCGAGCTGCCCTCCCGGCGCGATGTCAAGAAGTGCGTCGTCACGCGCGAGACCGTCGAGCAGGGCCGCCCCCCGACGCTGGTCACCGAGGCCGCGCCGGAGGAGATTGCCCCCGCGGCCGTCAAGCCACGCGCGCGGCGCCTGCGCGAGGAGTCGGCGTAGCCGTCCGACGCGTAGGGATCCCGATGCACGCCAAGAGGAAGTCGAAGGTTCCCGATGCAAGTCACTGACACTGACCGCGATTGGCGCCTGCAGGCAGAGCTGAACGCGGGCGGCGCACATGATGTGCTGCACAACCTGGTTGGCCGGTTCCACGGCTCGGGCGTGGCCAAGGAAGTACGGGCGGCGGTGCCGGATGATGTGGTGGTTACCCACGACGGTCGGCTGCTGTTCGCGTACGCCGCCTCCGAGGCCGGTCTTACGGCCGTGCGCGCCGCGCTCGAGAACGTGCTTCGGCGTGACGGGATCGAGGCGCGACTGCGCGTGAGCCACTGGGATGACAAGCTCGATGTCTGGCGCCAAACCGATCCGCCGACGGACGCCCAGGACGCGCAGGCGGAAGCGGACGCCGAACGCGACATCGAGGCGATCGAGACGCGTACCCTCATCGCCACGTCGGGCAAGGCCGTACGCGCTGACTTCGAGCGGGCCATGACCACGTGGGCCGACAAGCTCGGACTGCAGTGCAAGATCTTCGAGCATCCCCACCTGCTCACCACACAGGTCGCATTCACGGTCACCGGGCCGAGGCGCAAGGTGGACGAGTTCTCCAAAGGCCTCGTGACAGAGGGCTGGGCGTTCGTCCGCGCCGAGAACGCGGTGATGCTCAGCCCGCTGTAGTAAGGGCCGTTCCAGTGGGCGCATGCGCCCACTGGCGACCGCCGCATGCGGCGGTCGAGGCCAGGCCGCATGCGGCCTGGCTCGGGCAGTGCATGCACTGCCCGCCTGCCGGCGTGTGTGCCGACCAGAACAACATACGTAGACTCAGCCCTCATGAGTAAGCGTGTCCAAGAGCTGGAGCACAAAACCCGCTTCGAGCCCGCGGAGATCGAGCCGCGGATCGCCGCGCGCTGGCTGGAGAGCGGGCTGTTCCATCCCGAGCCCGAAGGGGAGGCCGCGGAGAACTATTCGATCGCGATTCCGCCGCCCAACGTCACCGGCTCGCTGCACATGGGCCATGCGCTCAACGGCTCGATCCAGGACGTTTTGATCCGTTACCACCGGATGAAATCCCCGCCCCCCCGGCGCACGAAGTGGATCCTCGGCACCGACCACGCGGGGATCGCCACGCAAGCACAGGTCGAGAAGGCGCTGCGCGCGGAGGGCACCTCGCGTCAGGCGCTCGGTCGCGAGGAGTTTGTGCGCCGCGCGTGGGAGTGGCGCGAGCATTACGGCCACACGATCATCGAGCAGTTCAAGCGATTGGGCGCCTCCTGCGACTACTCCGAAGAGCGCTTCACGCTCGACGATGACTACCACCGCGCGGTGGTGGCGGTGTTCGTCGCGCTGTACGACCAGGGCTTGATCTACCGCGACCGCTACATCGTCAACTGGGACCCCGGCAGCCACTCGGCGATCTCCGACCTGGAGGTGGAGGAGCGCCGCGAGCGCGACACGCTGTACTCGATCCGCTACGACATCGAGCCCGAGGGTGGCGCAGGCGGCCAAGGGCCGCCGAGCCGGGCCCCTCGTTCTTCAGATTTCGGCACGGTGACGATCGCCACCGTGCGTCCCGAGACGATGCTGGGCGACACCGCGGTGGCGGTGCATCCCGACGACGAGCGCTACCGCGAGCTGGTGGGGCGCTCCGCGATCCTGCCGCTCGTCGGCCGCCACCTGCCGATCATCGCCGACGAGTACGTCAAGATGGAGTTTGGCACCGGCCAGCTGAAGGTCACCCCCGCGCACGACCCCAACGACTTTGAGATCGGCCGCCGCCACGAACTCGACCAGGTGTCGGTGATCGGCGAGGACGGGCGCCTCACCTCCGAGGCCGGCGAGCGCTTCGCCGGGCTCACCGTGATGGAGGCCCGCGCCGCGGTGGTGGCGGCGCTGCGCGAGGAAGACCGGATCGTGGCTGAGGAGGAGTACGAGCACGAGGTGCCCTACTCGCACCGCTCCGGCCAGCGGATCGAGCCGCTGATCTCGCTGCAGTGGTTTATGCGCATGGACGAGCTGGCCGCCCCGGCGATCGACGCGGTGCGCGACGGCAGGGTGCGGATCGTCCCCGACAACCACCGCCGCGTCTACCTGGAGTGGATGGACAACATCCGCCCATGGTGCATCTCCCGCCAGCTGTGGTGGGGGCACCGGCTGCCCGTGTACTACTGCGCCACCTGCTCCCACCTGCACGTCGCCGCCAGCCCGCCGCAGGCTTGCGCAGCTTGCGGCGGGGAGCTACGCCAAGAGGAGGACGTGCTCGACACCTGGTTTTCCTCGGCGCTGTGGCCGTTCGCCACGCTGGGGTGGCCCGATCGCACGCCGCAGCTGCGCGCCTTTTACCCCACCGCGGTGCTCTCCACTGCGCGCGACATCCTGTTCCTATGGGTGGCGCGGATGATCATGATGGGGTTGCGCTTCACCGGCGAGGTGCCGTTCGCCAACGTCTACATCCATTCGGTGATCCAAGCCCCCGACGGGCGGCGCATGTCGAAGTCGCTCGGCACCGGCATCGACCCGCTCGATGAGATCGACCGCCACGGCGCCGACGCGGTGCGCTTCGGGCTGCTGGCGATGTCCTCCTCGCAGGACGTGCGCTACTCCGCTGAGAAGGTCCGCCAGGGGCAGGCGCTGGCCAACAAGCTGTTCAATGCCACGCGCTTTGCCTTGCTGCGAATCGACGGTCTGCCCGGGGTGGAGCTGGACGCGGTGGAGCCCGCCGCGCGGCCGCGCACGATCGAGGACCGCTGGATCCTCTCGCGCTTGCAGGAGATCGTCGCCGACACCGCCGCGCGGATCGAGGACTACGACTTCTCCCACGCCGCGCTCGGGCTCTACGACTTCGTTTACGCGGAGCTGTGCGATTGGTATTTGGAGATCGTCAAGCCACGGCTCGCCAGCGACGAGGCGGCGCAGGGCAGCGAGGAGGATCGCGCAGCGCTCGCCGCGACGCTGCTTTACGTGCTGCGCGAGACGGTGGCGCTCGCGCATCCGGTGATCCCGTTCGTGACCGAGGAGCTGTGGTCGTATCTCGACGGCTCCGGTGAGCTGCTGGCGGGCGCTCGTTATCCGCAGGCGGACGTGTCGCTGATCGACCGCGACGCCGAGATCGAGCTGGAGCGCGCGATCGAGGCGGTCACGCTGGTGCGCGGCTGGCGCGACAGCGTGAACGCGCCCCCGGGGATGCTCGTGCGCGTCCGTATCGACGCCGAGGGGTATGACACCACCGCCACGATCCTCGCCAACCTCGCCCGTCTCGAGCTCGCCGATGCCGATGCCGATGTCGGCGCCGGCGCCGACATCGGCGACCACGACGGGGCCGTCATGCAACCGGTCGCCTCGATCGCCGTGCCGTGCGGCACCGTCGAGGTGCTATCCGCCGAGGGGCTGGATCTTGGCGCGAGCGAGCGGCGGCGGACGGCGGCCCGCGCGAAGCTGGACAGCGAGATCGCCCGCGTGCAGGGCAAGCTCGCCAACGATGGCTTCGTGCGCAAGGCGCCGGCCGAGGTGGTCGAGGGCGAACGCGCCAAGCTGGGTCGCCTGCGAGCCGAACTGGAGGCGCTATGAAAGAGCCTTGGAGCGGCGAGCGCGCCGAGCGTCACCTGCGCTCGCTGGAGCTGTTCGGGATGCGCTTCGGCCTCGACCGGATGCGGCGGATGATGACCGTGTTGGGCTCACCGCAACGGCGTTTTCGTGTGGTGCACGTGGTGGGCACCAACGGCAAGACCTCGACCACGCGCATGATCGCGGCGATCCTCGAGCGCCACGGGCTGCGTACCGGCGCCTACCTCTCGCCGCACCTGATCTCCTACGCCGAACGGGTCCAGGTGGGGGAGCGCGAGATCTCCGGTTCTGCCTTCGCCGCCGCCGTCGCCCGCGCCGCATGGGCGGCGGAGCGCGTCAACCGCACGCTGGCCGAGGACGACCACGTCACCCAGTTCGAGCTGCTCACCGCCGCCGCCTTCTGGGTGCTCGCGGAGCGCGAAGTCGAGGTCGCCGTCGTCGAGGCCGGGCTCGGCGGTCGCTACGACGCCACCGCGGTCGTGGAGTCGGCCGTGACGGTGCTCACCAACGTCGGCCTTGAGCACACCCGCTGGCTGGGCCCCACGGTGCACGACATCGCCACCGAGAAGCTCGCGGTGTTGCGTCCCGAGACGACGCTCGCGCTCGGCGCCGATCTCGACCCCGAGGCGCTCGCCGTCGCGCGCGCTGCGGCGGGCGAGAAGCGTGCGCGCATCGTGCGGGTTACGCCCGAGGAGCTTGCCGCCTGGCCCACCCCTTCCGCCTCGGCGACGCCGCTCGCCGCGACCGCGGCTCCCGCGTTGTCCACGGCCCCGGCCTTCCAACGGCGCAACTTCGCCCTCGCCCGGGTGGCGGCGCAGGCGTATCTGGCCGATGCGGGGATTCCGCTGCGCGAGGACGCCGTGCGCGCCGCGGCGCTCGCGAGCGACGTGCCGGGGCGTCTGCAGGTGGTGGCCGAGCACCCGTTGACGGTGCTCGATGGGGCGCACAACCACGATGCCGCGCGGGCTTTGGTGGAGTCGCTGCACGATCGCATCGCAAACAGAAGCCTGATTCTGGTTATGGGCGTCCTCGAGGACAAGGACGCAGCGGGCATGTTGGCGGCGTTGCTGCCGCTGTGCGCGCGGGCATGGTTCACCGCCCCGCCCAGCAGTCGCGCACTGTCGCCCGCGGCACTGCTGTCGCTGGCCCGTCAGCAAGGATTTGAGCAGGCCGCCTGTGAGCCGCAGCCGCGGCGGGCGCTCAGGCTGGCACAGGAGTGGGCGCGGGCGCAGCCGCACAGCACCGCGGTGTTGGCGACTGGCTCGATCTACCTGGTGGGCGACCTGTTGGCTTATGTTCGCGAGCGCGACAGCGGTCGTGGCGATGGCGCCACAAGCGACGCCGCGGAGGGGCGGGCGTGAACGACGACGGCCCGTCGGTGCTCGCGATGGTCGGCGCGGTAGCGTTGATCGTGGCGCTCGTGATCCTGCTGTTCTTCGCCGCGGGCTACCTGGTGGGTCGGTTGGTGTTGTGAGTCGCACTGACGTTGGCCGTGCAAATCGCCGTAACTTCGGCAAGAATGTCTAAACTCGGCACCCCCATGACCCGGCCGGGACCCCTCCTTTAGAGCCTCTTTAGGCGATCGATGCTGCCGCTCGCATACTTCGGAATCGAAAGCAACGCCTTTACCACGGCGGTTGACCTCCTGATCGTGGTCGGGTTGGTCGTCTACCTGGCGCTGATCTACTGGACCTACGCCGACGCCCGGCGGCGGATCGCCGACCCGCTTTTGATCGGCTGCGCGACGATGGCCTCGCTGTTCCCGTTCGTGGGCACGCTTGTTTACATCATCCTGCGCCCCCCGGAGTACCTGGAGGACGTGCAGGAGCGTGAACTTGAGATCCGGGCCGCCGAAGCGAGGTTGAGCGGGCTTGAGCGGTCGCTCTGCCCGCACTGCGATTATCCGGTTGAGCGAGACTTCATTCGCTGTCCCAGCTGTCTGCGCAAGCTGAAGGAGCGGTGTGTCAGCTGCTCCAAGCCTTTGGATCGTGCTTGGGCTATCTGCCCCTACTGCGAGACTGAGGTGCCGCCGGAAAATCAGCCTCGTCGGCGTGCCGGGCGGTCTTCGGCTGGTCGTCGGGCTGGTGCCGCGGATGCGCCGGCGGGGGGCGAGGAGCTGACTATGGCCTCCTCCTCCTCCTCCTCCTCCTCCTCCTCCGATGAGCTTCCCGGCGTTGGCGCGCCGGAGCCGGCTTCGCGGCGTGCTCCTCGTGCTCCTGTTGCTCGGGCTCGGCCTAGCGCCGGGCCTAGTGAAGACCTCATTTAGAGATCTATCCTTCCCCTACCGTAAAGGAACTCATGGACCGTACTTTGATCCTTGTGAAGCCGGATGCTTTTGCTCGCTCGCTTACTGGTGAGATTGTTGCCCGGTTTGAGCGTAAGGGGCTTCGGGTTGTGGCTTTGCGGCATATGACGCTTGAGCGGGGGCTTGCCGAACGGCATTACGCTGAGCATGCTGAGCGGCCTTTCTTTGGCGAGCTGGTGGAGTTCATTACCTCCGGGCCTTTGGTGGCTATGGTTTTGGAGGGGGTCGATGCGGTTCGGGCTGCTCGGCAGGTGATTGGGGCTACTAATCCGCTGGAGGCTGCGCCCGGGTCTATTCGGGGGGATTTTGCTGTGGAGACTGGGCGGAATATGGTTCATGGGTCGGACTCGCCGGAGTCTGCTGCTCGCGAGGCTGGGCTTTTCTTTCCTGAGCTTCTTTAGTGGAGAGGGCCAGGTGGTTTTCTCTTAGGTACTCGGGGAACAGGGGGACCGTGAAGTCGACTTGACCTCGGCGGGGGCTCCAGATCAGGCCCTTTTGGATTAGGGAGTCGCGGTGGACTGAGACTCCTCGTTGGTCTCGGGCTCCGTAGCGTTGGGCTATCTCGGCTGAGCGGTAGGGGGGGTCGCCGATTGACGCCATCGCGGCTAGGTAGCGCTGCTCGGCGTCGGTGGCTAGGGCGAAGCGGGTGCCGAAGAAGTTTCGTGCGAGCGTGTCGGTGACAATTTCGCGGATCGCCTCTACGTCGTTGGTGGTTATGGGGGAGGTTTCGGCGTGGTTCCAGAGCTCTTGGCCGTACTCCTGGATGAAGTAGGGGTAGCCGGCCGACTCCCGTACCACTTGGCGGGCGGCGTCCTCGTTGTAGTGGAGGCCGCGTTTGGCCGCCGGTGCGATCAGGGCGGTGCGGGCGGCGGCATCGGAGAGTTGGCTTAGCTCTTGGTATTGGAACAGGCGATCGGCGTAGGGCTTGGCCGCCATTAGACGGACCTTGAGGTCGGGTAGGCCGGCGCCCACCATTGCTACCGGCATGCTGTGGCGGCTGATGGCCTGGAAGGCGATGCAGATCGCCGCCAGCGAGGGGGTGTCGAGGTTGTGCATCTCGTCGATCAAAAACAGGGCACCGGCGCCGGTTGCTTGGGCTACCTCCCCGATCTCCCGCAGCAGGTCGACTAGGTCCTGCTCGGCGTCGCCCGTGTCGGCGATCCCCGCGGTGGGTTGGACGTTGAGCCGGAACTGCACGCCGGAGGGAACCGCCACGCTGAAGGCCTTGACGACACCGAGCGCGCGTTCGACACGGTCCTTGATTCGATGGCGGCGGCTCATCTCGCGCAGCAGACGTGTTGCCATGCGTGCGAACGTGACGCGAAAATCTGGCTGGGAGCCGACCTCCTGGACATCGGTGGTTGCCCAGCCGGCCTCCGAGGCGAGCACATCCAGCTCCATCAGCAGCACGGTCTTGCCCACGCCGCGCAGCCCTGAGTAGACGATGCTGCGCTCGTAGCTTCCGTCGCCGAGGCGCTCGGTCAGCGACCGGAAGTTCTCCAGCTCCTCGCTACGACCGGCAAGCATCGGCGGCTTGCGCCCCGCACCCGGCGTATAAGGGTTGTCGCGCTTGTGCACGGTGGTTTCTTTGGCTTTCTAAGGAGCTATCGTCGCACGATAGAAAAGCACAGAAGACTTCCGCGTGCATAGCTGGCGCGGGGCGGCGGCGACAGTTTTCTATGATATTCTAACGTTCAATTTAGAAAATAACAGAAAGAGGCTCGATGGTGGTGGTTGGCCAGTTGCCTTCGCAGTTGATTCTCGCTTCGGCTTCGCCTCAGCGCCGAGCGATCCTCGCGCGCCTGGGGGTCGCCTTCACGGTGTGCCCCGCCGATGTCGCGGAGCTGCAGCAGGGCGACCCGCGGGAGGTGGCGTTGGAGAACGCGCTGCGCAAGGCTCGCGCGGTGTACGGGCGCGAGGTGGCGACCGACGCCGGCCGGCCGGTGCGCGATGGGCAGGCCACCGTGCTGGGAGTGGACACGGTGGTGGCGCTCGAGGGCAGGGTCTATGGCAAGCCGGCGGACGAGCTGCACGCGCGGGCGACGCTGCATGCGCTCAGCGGCGCCACACACACCGTGCTGAGCGGTGTGGCGCTGATCGCCGCCGGGCAAGAACGCACGGCGCTCGCCGCCACGGAGGTCGTGTTCCGCTCGCTCGACGCTCAGTTGATCGATTGGTACGTCGACACCGGGGAGTGGCGTGGACGGGCCGGCGGCTATGCGATCCAGGGCGCCGGGGCCGCGTTCGTGCGCGAAGTGCGAGGCGACTACGAGAATGTCGTGGGGCTGCCGCTGGCGACGCTGCTGGACCTCTGCCCCGGATTGCTGAAAGGTGATTTTCCCTGCAAATAAGCTGGCAAGGGGGGTAGAGGCCCAGGGGTGTCCGCTAGACTGCCCGCGGGACGCACGCCGGTCACCAGGCGGCGGACGGCATCGGTGCTCGGTAGGCCGATTTCGCCCGCACACCATCGGCGAGGCGCTCGCTCCTCGATCGATACATGGGCATCTTCAGCTACCTCACAGGGTTTGGCGGCCGCGACATGGCGGTCGATCTTGGTACGGCCAACACGCTGGTGTACGTGCGTGGGCGGGGGATCGTGCTCTCGGAGCCGAGCGTGGTGGCGATCGACTCGCGTACGGGCGAGGTGCACGCGGTCGGGATCGAGGCCAAGCGGATGCTCGGCCGCACGCCCGGCACGATTCAGGCGATCCGGCCATTGAAGGATGGGGTGATCGCGGACTTTGATGTCACCGAGGAGATGCTCAGGCACTTCATTCAGAAGGTCCACCAAAACCGTTTCGCGCACCCACGCGTAGTCGTCTGCGTCCCCTCGGGAGTCACCGGGGTAGAGAAGCGGGCGGTCGAGGAGGCCTGCCTGTCAGCGGGGGCGCGCACCGCCTATCTGATCGAGGAGCCGATGGCGGCGGCGATCGGCGCCGGCCTGCCGGTGGGTGAGCCGACCGGCTCGATGGTTGTGGACATCGGCGGCGGCACCTCGGAGGTGGCCGTGATCTCGCTCGGAGGGATCGTCGTGTCGCAGTCGATTCGCGTCGGCGGCGACGAGATGGACGAGGCGATCATCAGCTACGCCAAGAAGGAGTACAAGCTGCTGATCGGCCAGCAAACCGCCGAGGAGCTGAAGCTCGAGATCGGCTCGGCGTGCGCGATGCCCGAGGAGCTGCAAGCCGAGATTCGCGGCCGCGACATGGTGTCGGGGCTGCCCAAGACGGTGGTGCTCACCAGCGAGGAGATCCGCCAGGCGCTGGAGGAACCGGTCGTGCAGATCGTCGATGCGGTCAAGGAGACGCTCGATCGCACGCCGCCGGAGCTGGCGTCGGACATCATGGACCGGGGGATCATGCTCGCCGGCGGCGGCTCGCTGCTGCAGGGTCTCGACGAGCGCCTGCGGGAGGAGACGCAGATGCCCGCCCACCTGGCGGAGTCGCCGCTGACGTGCGTGGCGGTCGGCTCGGGACGTTCGCTCGAGGAGTTCGAGACGATCCACCGCGCCAACCGCAACAACTCTCGTCATCGTCGGCGGCGGTAGCGCCTGCGATGCAGGCGAGTACCGCCACGACAGGCCGGCCGGGGGGCTTCGGAGCAAGGGTTGCGGCGAGGGCATTCAGCCGGTGTAACGCGGGTCGGGCGGTGTGCGTACCCTGTGACAACGCTTTGGAAGGTTTCCGCTCGTGCACGACAAGACTGCCAGGCGGCGACGAGCGGTGCTCGTTGCCCTCGTAGCGCTTTCCCTGATACTGCTCACCGCCTACTTCGGCGAGTCTCCCAACGGGCGCCTGCACGACGTGCAGCGCGGCTTCCTGACGGTCGTCTCGCCGATTCAGGAGGGCGCCAACGCGGCGCTCAAACCGGTGCGCAACCTGTTCGGCTGGTTTGGCAACGCGCTGCACGCCAAACACCAGCTCGCCGAAGTGCGCAAGCAGAACGACCGGCTGCGCGCGCAGTTGCTGTCGCGCATCAATGATGAACGCGGCTATAAGCAGTTTTTGCGGCTCTACAAGCTCGACGGTGGCCTGCACCTCTCCGATTACCGGCCGGTCACGGCTGAAGTGATCGCGCAGCCGGCCAACCTGTGGTATTCGACGGTCAACATCGACAAAGGCAGCTCCGCCGGGGTGAAGGTCAATGACCCGGTGATCGACGGCGAAGGCTTGATCGGCAAGGTCACCACCACGGCTCCCGATGGGGCCCAGGTGAGCCTGATCACCGACAGCGCGGTGGCGGTGGCGGCGATGATCAACGAAACGGGCGCCCCGGGGATGGTGTACCCGAAGGTCGGCGAACCCAACACGCTGGTGATCCGCTACCTACCGGCCAATACCCCGGTGAGCGTCGGCAACTACGTGGTCACGTCGGGCACGATCTCAAGCAAAGGCCCTTCGTTGTTCCCGCGCGGGATCCCGATCGGGCAGGTGAGCTCGGTTGGCGAAGAAGCACCGTACAAGACCGTTGAAATCCGCCCGCTCGCCAACCTGCGTGGGCTGGAAACGGTGCAGGTGCTGACCTCGGCGCCGGGCTCGGCGCCGGCGCAGGCCAACAGCGTGACCGCCTCGCTGCCCCCTGAACAGTCCTCCGAAGCGGCTGGCGGAACCAGCGGTGGACAGCTGGCCTCGACAGGGAGCGGTGGCTGATGGCGAGGACGCTCCGCGGTGGTCTGTGGCTGATGCAATCCGCGTTCGCAGGGGAAGGTCGCTGATGGCAGGCCAGCCAAATGGCGCCATGGCGGCACGCGTGGCGGCGCTGGCGGTGGTGGTCGTGTTCCTGCAGACGGGCGTCGTCTCCGAGGTGCCGGTGTTCGGGGTAGCGATCGACCTGACGCCGCTGGTGGTGGCCTTCGTGGGCTTGCAGTGCGGCTCGCTGGAGGGTGCCGTTGCCGGCTTCGGAATCGGGCTGCTGGTCGACCTCACGCTGGTGCAGACGCTCGGTCTCACATCGCTGATCTTCACGGTGATTGGCTACGGGGCAGGGCGTCTGCGCGAGCTTCGCGATCCCCGCGCGGCGCTCACCCCGCTGCTGGTCGGCGCCGCCGCCGCCGCCACTTCGATGATCGGCTACTCGGTGATGGAGATCGCGCTCGGAGTCGACGCCCCCGTCAGCCTCGAGCTGCTGCGTCAGGTCGTCGTCGGGGTCGCGCTCGACACAGTCGTCGCGCTGCCGGTGTGGGCGCTCGTGCACCGCTGGCTGGCGCCCAGTCTCCCCGATGACCCGCGCCAACGCCGCCGCAGCCGTCGTGCGTACACGACCGGTGGGCTTAGTCCCCTGTCGAAAGCATGACCCGGCGTGCCGGCACGGCCGAGTCGAACCTTGCTCTTGGGGGCGGCGTCGTTCGATGAGCCCACGAAGCTCGCTCGAGCGTGTCCGCACCCCTGAGCCCCGCACGCCGCCGCCGATCTCCTCGCAGCTGGGCCTGCGCGTTGCGGTGCTGGGCGGCGTGGCGCTGGTGATGTTCGGGATCATCTTCTTCCGCCTCTGGTACCTGCAGATCCTGACCGGCGAACAGTACGTCGCGAAGGCCGCCAAGAACACGCTGCGCGAACTGCCGATCGCCGCCCCACGTGGGCAGATCGTCGACCGTGAAGGCAATGTGCTGGTGACGAGCAAGGTCACCAACGCGGTGCAGCTGGTTCCCTGGGAACTGCCCCCGAAAGGACCGCGTCGCCGGACGCTCTACCGAAGGCTGGGCAAGCAGCTCGAAATGAGCCCTCGCACGATCAGGGAAGTCCAAGAAAAGGGCGAAAAAGAAGTGCCCTACGCCCCGGTGACGATCAAGACCAACGCCGGCCGTGGCGCGCTGACGGTGCTGGCGGAGCGCCAGAACGAATACCCGGGCGTCAAGCAGGAAGAAGTCTCGGTGCGTGAATATCCGCACGGGGAAATGGCCGCGCAGGTGTTCGGCTACGTCAGCCAGATCAGCGAAGCGGAGGAGGAACCGCGCAATCCCCTGCACGCCAATTTCAAGGGCGTCAAGCCCGGGACGATCGTCGGACAGCAGGGCCTCGAGTATGAGTACGACCGCTACCTGCTCGGCACGCCGGGGGAGCAGCCGGTGGAGATCGACTCTGAAAATCAAGTGCAGCCCGCCAAATTGCCCGCGACCAAGCCTCGCGCTGGCTACACGCTGCGGCTGACGCTCGACTTGGCGCTGCAGAAGGAGGGCGAAATCGCCTTGCGCAAGGGTATGGAACTCGCTCATGCGCTTGGCCACCCGGGCAACGGTGGGGCGTTCCTGGCGATGGAACCGCGCACCGGGGGGATCCTCGCGACGGGCTCCGACCCGAGCTTCAATCCCAATCGCTTCACCAACGCGCTCTCCAAACGGGAACTCGACGAAATCGAGCAGGTCGGGGTGGGCGCGAAGAACGGCGAGCCCGAACCGGCTCCGCTGGTCGACCGCGCGACCGAAGGCGCCTACCCGACCGGCTCGACGTTCAAGCCGATCACCGCGATCGGCAGCCTCGAAGCAGGGGTGCTCAACCCCTACGAAGACCTCGGGGGGGGCAGCTGCATCACCGTTGGCGCCGAGCAGTTCTGCAACTCGGGCAAAAACGACTACGGTGCGCTGCCGCTCGTGGAAGCGCTGAAGGTCTCCTCCGACACCTACTTCTTTACGGTCGGCGAGATGGACAACAGCCATGGCGAAGTGATCCAGCACATGGCGCACGAACTGGGCATCGGGCGTCCGACGGGGATCGATCTGCCCAACGAAGAAGAAGGCACGGTGCCGAGCCCGAAGTGGCTGGAAGAACGCAACGCGCTCGAAACGAAGTGCACGCGCGAACACCACGGCCACTCATGTGAAATCGTCGCCGAACCGGGGGCGCCGTGGAGCGTCGGCCACAACATGGATCTCGCCGTCGGCCAGGGGGATCTGCAGACCGACCCGCTGCAGATGGCGGTGGCTTACTCGACACTCGCCAACGCATTCATGAACAACGGCGAAGGGTGGGTGCCCACGCCGCACCTGGGGGATGCGATCGAAAGCCCCAGCGGGGGGATCGTGCAGACGCTGAAATTCCCGCCACGGCGCAAGGTCAAACTCAACCCCGCCAACCTCGACCTCGTGATGCAAGGGATCCACGACGCGACCTCCGAGCCGCGGGGGACCTCAGCGGATGTGTGGTCGGGCTGGAACCAGGCAAAGCTCCCGGTGTACGGCAAGACCGGCACCGCCGAACGTCCGCCCTACGTCGAACAAGCGTGGTACATGTGCATCCTGCCCGACGCCGGCCGGCCGATCGTGATCGCGGTGACCGTCGAACAGGGCGGCTTCGGCGACCAGGCAGCCGCGCCGGTGGCGCGGCTGATCGCCTCGAAGTGGTTCAACCAGCCGTTGAAGCTCGTCAATGGCTCGAGCGTGGACAAATGATCCGATGAGCCCGCTGAGCCCGATCACCGCCCCCGAAGCCGAGCGCCGCGCGCAGGGAGCCTCCCAGGAGCCGCGCCGGGGCCCGCGCCTGATGCTCGACCCGGTGCTGACGCTGACCGTGCTCGGCCTGGGCATCTGCTCGGTCGTCGTGCTGGGCTGGGTCACCGCCAAGGCCGTGCCCGGCCAGCCGCACTACTACTCCGAGCGTCAGATCGTCTACCTGCTGATCGGCCTGGGGGCGATGGTGGGGCTGGCGCGATTCGACTACGCGCGCCTGCGCCACTACAAAGTCGCGATCTACGCGGCGCTGGTGCTGAGCATCCTGGCGGTGCTGGGCGTGGGGCAGGAAGACGGGAAAGGCTCAGTGCGAGCGATCAGCTTCCCGCTGTTCTCCTTCCAGGGGTCGGAGCTTGGCAAGGTGCTGCTGATCCTCGCGCTCTCGGCGCTCGTGGTCGACCGCTCGCGCCACCTGCAGGAGCGCGAGACGACCGCGCGGGTGATGCTGGCGGCGCTGCTGCCGGCGATGCTCGTGATCGCCCAGCCCGACCTCGGCTCGGGTCTGGTGTACCTCACGATCGCGGTCACGCTGCTGTTCGTCGCGGGAGTCCCCTGGCGGCACCTGGCGGGCCTGCTGGCCCTGGGCGCGGCGGCGATCGCGCTCGTGCTGGTGGTCGCCCCGGCGGCCGGGGTGCAGGTGCTGAAGCCCTACGAGATCGAACGCCTGACGAGCTTCCTGAACCCCTCCACGCAGTACTCCACGGAACACGAAGGCTACCAGCAGCTCGAGTCGAAGATCGCGATCGGCGCGGGACAGCGCACCGGCAGCGGCGACAACAGCACCCAGATCCAGGGCGAATTCGTGCCCGAGGACAGCACCGACTTCGTCTTCGCGGCGGTCGGCGAGCGCTACGGCTTCGTCGGCGCGGCGCTCGTGCTCTCGCTGTACGCGCTGCTGATCTGGCGCACGCTGCGGATCCTGACGCTGGCGAAGGATCTGTTCGGTGCGCTGGTTGCCGGAGGCGTGGTGGCTATGCTTATGTTTCAGGTGTTCGTCAACGTGGGCGTGGCTGTAGACATCATGCCCGTTACCGGCGTGACGCTGCCGCTCATGAGCTACGGCGGCTCGTCGGTGATCGCGACGCTGCTGGCCATGGGCCTGCTGCAGTCGATCTACGTTCAGGCGCGCGCCGCAGAGGCTTTGAAGGGTCGCGTGCTGCGACCATGAGGGTGGCGCAGCCGGCCGTCAGGCCGGCAAGCCGGGCCCCTCGAACATCAGATCAATGAAGGAACAGAAGATGCTCACCGAGAACCCCGGATATCAAGCCTGCACGGCTCCCGCATCGGAAGCCGTCCTCCGGGGCTCGGCTCAAATCGATACCGAAAGACCGATCTACATTGAAAAAGCAAGTGCTTGTCAGCGTCGATCGCGCGGAGACGCGCGTGGCGCTCATGGAGGCGACCGGGGCACCGGTTGCCGCAGAGAAAATACCGTCGGGCCGGCGGCGCAGGCGCGGAAGCGCCCCGCCAGGTGCCGACTACCGGATCGCTGAGCTCTACATCGAGCGCCGCGGCGCTCGCTCGATCGTCGGCAACATCTACAAGGGCAAGGTCGACAACGTGCTGCCTGGCCTGGAGGCGGCGTTCGTCGACATCGGCCTGGAGAAGAACGGCTTTCTGCACGTCGATGAGATCGTGCTCCCCGGCGTCGAGGCGCCGCGCCGCGGACGCGGCGGCGGACGCAAGATCTCAGAGCTGTTGAAACCGGGCCAAGAGGTCGTTGTGCAGGTGATCAAGGACCCCTTGAAGACGAAGGGGGCGCGCCTCTCGATGGAGCTGGCGATCGCCGGCCGCTACATGGTCTACCAGCCGACCGGCGAGGGCGTGGGCGTGTCGCGGCGCCTGGAGGACAAGGAGCGCGAGCGGCTGCGCAAGCAGAGCGCCAAACTCGACCTCGGCGGCGGCGGCGCAATCGTCCGCACCGCGGCGCACGGCGCCAAGCGCGAGGACTTCGAGCGGGAGCTGCTCTACCTGCACAAGCTGCACGAGGTGCTGGACAAGCGCGTGCAGGAGACGGCGGCGCCGGAGATGGTCTTCCAGGAGGCCGACCTCTCGGTGCGCGTCGTGCGCGACATCTTCTCCGAACACTTCGAGCGCGCGATCGTCGACGACGAGCTGCAGTACCGCCGGCTGCTGTCGTTCTTCACGCGCACCGCCCCCGAGCTGGTGGAGCGGGTGGAGCTGTGGCAGGACGAGCGGCCGCTGTTCGAGGTCTACGGGGTCGAGGAGGCGATCGAAGGAGTGCTCTCGCGGCGCGTCGATCTGCCTAGCGGCGGCTACCTGATGATCGACTACGCCGAGGCGCTGACCGTGATCGACGTCAACTCCGGCAGCTTCACCGGTCGCGGGCGCAGCACCGGTTTGGAGGAGACGATCACGCGCACCAACCTGGAGGCCGCGGAGGCGGTCGTCGACCAGCTGCGTCTGCGCGACATCGGTGGGATCATCGTGATCGACTTCATCGACATGGCGCGGGCGAAGAACCGCGACGCGGTGATGAAGACGCTGCGCAAGTCCCTCGACGAGGACCGCACGAAGACTTTCACGGCGGAGATCTCAAAGCTCGGCCTGGTCGAGATGACCCGCCAGAACGTCACCGAGGGGGTGCGCGAGATCATCAGCCGCCCCTGCCCCGCCTGTGACGGGGACGGGGTGATCCGCTCGGAGGAGACGATCGCGATCGACTTCGAGCGCCGCCTGCGCGACATCGCCGTCGAGCACCCCGACGTAGAGGCGTTCCTGGTGCAGATCAACCCGCGCGTCACCGCCCAGTTCACCGGCCAGCACTCGCGTGTGCTGCACGCCTTGGAGCAGCACACCGGCCGCTCCTTTCACTTTGAAGGCTCCGAAGGGCTCGAGCTCGACCACTTCGCGATCACCTTCCAGGGCACCCGCGAGGAGGTCGAGGAGCGCGCGCTGCCGTTCCACGCCGGCGACGAGGTGCTGGTGGAGATTGTCGAGCCGCACATGTACGACGTCGACGACGCCGTGGCGAAGATCGATGGCTACATAATCTCAATCTCCGGTGCCTCCCCGCACGTGGGCGAGAAGCGGATGGTGCGCATCGAGCAGGTCGGCCGCACCGCCGCCAGCGCGCTGCTGCTCGACGAGAACGGCGAGGTGGTGCGCCCCGCGCCTCGGCCTAAGGCGCCGCCCCGGCGCCGTGCGCCGCGCAAACCGCGCACGGCGTCGAAACCCCTTCCGGTCGAGCTGGTCGTGGAGGAGCCCTCCGCGAACGGGGTTTCCGAGCCTGCGCCGCAGCTCGAGGAGGTGGGCGAGGAGGATCTACTGCCCGTGGAGACAGAGGGCGGCGAGGATGCCGTACAATCCAAACCTCGGCGCCGCGGCCGCAGGGGCGGACGGCGCCGTTCGGCTGCCAAGGCCGAGGCTGGCAGCGAGTAACTGACGGCGCGGCAGCGTCGAGAACGAGCACCGGAAGAGCGAGAATATGTACGCAATCGTGAAGACAGGCGGCAAGCAGTACCGCGTGGAGCGCGGCCAGTACCTGCTGGTCGAGCGCCTGCCCGATGAGGTGGGCGCGAGCGTGGCGCTGCAGCCGCTGATGTACCGCTCCGATGAGGCCGTGTTCGACAGCAAAGGCCTCGAGCAGGTGAAGGTCACCGCCAAGGTGCTCGCCCACGAGCGCGGCGAGAAGCTGCGGGTCGTCAAGTTCAAGCCCAAGCGCGGCTACAAACGGCGCACCGGCCACCGCCAGGAGCTGACGCGCATCGAGATAACGGAGATCGCGATGGGCGCTGGGAAAGCGACTGCGCGCAAACCGGCGGCTGCTGCCGGCGCCGAGCCAGAGCAGGTGCAGACCGCGAAGGAGGCGAGCGAGCATGGCGCATAAGAAGGGCCTCGGCTCAAGCCGCAACGGCCGCGACTCCAACGCCAAACGGCTCGGCGTAAAGACCTTCGCCGGCCAAACCGTCACCGGCGGCGAGATCATCGTGCGCCAGCGCGGCACCCGCTTCAAGCCGGGCGACGGCGTGGGAATCGGCAAGGACGACACCCTGTACGCCCGCGCCGCGGGCACCGTGCAGTTCACGATGGGCCGCCGCGGTCGCGTGGTCAGCATCGTCGCGGACGAGGCGTAGCGCCCGATCGCGGCCGGCGCGGTGAGTAGCCACGCCGGGCCGCGGGGCCACGCCGGGGCGCGGAACCGCGCCGCGGAACCGCGGCGGTGAGTAGCCGCGCCGCGGAACCGCTACGCGCGCCTGTCAGGATGCGGTAATGCTGCACGATCGCGCGCGCATCCAGGTCCAGGCGGGCGCCGGCGGCGACGGCTGCTCCGGCTTCCGCCGCGAAGCGCACGTCCCGCGCGGCGGCCCCGACGGTGGCGACGGCGGGCGCGGGGGGGACGTGGTGCTCTTGTGCGACGACTCGCTGCGCGACCTGCAGAGCTTCACGCGCCGCGCCCACCACCGCGCCGCGCGGGGCGGGCACGGCGAAGGCTCGCTGCGCCACGGGGCGGACGGCGAGCCGCTGGTGGTGCGCGTGCCGCCGGGCACCGAGGCGATCGGCGAAGAGGACGACCTGGAGGGCCGCCGCTGGGAGCTGTTGCGCCACGGTCAGCGCGCGCTGCTCGCCCGCGGCGGCTCGGGCGGGAAGGGCAACAAGCGCTTTGCCACCCCCACGCGCCAGGCGCCGCGCTTCGCCGAGCGGGGCCTGCCGGGCGAGCAGGGGTGGCTCGAGCTGCGACTGCGGCTGCTCGCCGACGTGGGCCTGGTGGGTCTGCCCAACGCGGGCAAGTCCTCGCTGCTGGCACGCCTCACGCGGGCCGCGCCGAAGGTCGCCTCCTACCCGTTCACGACGCTCGAGCCGGTCTTGGGTGTGCTCGAATCCGACGAGCGCCAGTTGGTCGTGGCCGACATCCCCGGCCTGATCGAAGGCGCCAGCGAGGGCGCCGGCCTCGGCCACGAGTTCCTCGCGCACGTCGAGCGCACGCGCCTGCTCGTGCACGTGCTCGACCTCGCGCCCGAGCTCTCAGGCGAGGAGAGCGCCGACTCGCTGGCCAACCATGCGGCGATCGAGCGCGAGCTGGCCGCGCACGACCCCCGCTTGGCGGCCCTGCCGCGGGTGCTCGCGCTCGCCAAGGCCGACCTCGTCCCACCCGCGCGCGCGCGCGCCGCGGTGGCCGAGTGGTCTGGGCGGCTCGGCGTCGAGACGCCGGTGATCGCCACCTCCAGCGCCACCGGCGCGGGCTTGGCCGAGCTGGCCGGCGAGCTGCTGCGGTTGGTGCCCGCCGGCGAGCAGCTAGCGGCGGATCGGGCCGTGGCGCAGACGCCACGCGCGCGGGCCGCCGCCGAGCCGGAGGAGCTGGCCGAGCACATGGTCTTCCGCCCGGCGGGGCGCACCGGCTTCAAGGTCGAGCGCGTCGGCGAGAACGCTTTCACCGTCCGCGGCCCCACGGTCGAGCGTCTGCTCGCACGTTTCGACGTCGAGAACGACGACGCGATGGCCTACGTGGAGGGCCGCCTGCGCCGCCTCGGCGTGCTCAAAGCGTTGGAGGCCCAAGGCTTTCAGCCGGGCGACGAGCTGCGGATCGCCGGGGTTGCGCTGGAGTTGGACTCGGTGGCGTAGGGCTCAGCAGCCTGTCGCGTAAGCCATCGCGCGACAGACTTCAGACATCCGCTCGGGGCCAAGCATGGCTATCCGCTCGGTCAGCAGGGCCTTGCGAACCAGGGTGGTGTTGTCGAGGCTGATGGCGCTTTCGTGCGGCATTCCGTCGTTGGGTCCAACGGGCACCTCGGAGGGAATACCGTGGATGGTGCCTGTAGTGGGCGCTGCGACCAGCTTGTTGAGGCGATCGATCGCTTCGTCGCGAGTCAAGATCAGGACGGGCCGGCGCTTCTCATCAGGCGGCTCGTGCCACCAGATCTCCCCTCGCCTCATCACGAGTTACGCTGTTCCCAAGAGAACCCGACCGCTCCATCCTCCTCGTCGAGCATTCGCATGGTGTCGCGACTTGCTGCATCAGACCATGCGTCCAGGTTGCCCCACTCGTCGACGTTTGCGCCCTCGTGCCGTGCGGAGGCGAACCGAAGCGTCTCGTCCGCCTCCTGCTCAGTCAGCTCGTCCACGAGCTTGTGCAGGCGCTCCTTGGTTGTCACGTCTCGAATTGTAATCGCCATATCTTCCTTCTCAGATCGGGTCGGGCACACACCATCGGCGAGGCTACGCCGCGCTTGGGACGGAACGCTCGGCCGGGCGCGACCAGATTGGGTATCGCCTACCCCTGCTGCGCGGTCGGGCGAATCAGGATCTCGTTGACATTGACGTGCGGGGGCTGGGAGACGGCGTAGATCACGCCGCGGGCGATGTCCTCGGCCTCCAGCGGGTTGGTCGGGCGGTTCTCGAAGAAGGGGGTGTCGGTCAGGCCGGGCTCGATCACCGTCACGCGCACGCCGCTGCCGTGCAGATCCTGGCGGGCCGCCTCGCCCATCGCGGTCACCGCGTGCTTGGTGCACGAGTACAGCGACCCTGGGAGCACGCGCCGGCCGGCGACGCTCGATGTCAGCAGCAGGTGGCCGCGGCTCTGCTTCAGCGCGGGAATGCTCGCGCGCAGCGTCAGCGCCGCGCCGTACACGTTGGTCAGGATCATCTCCTTCCAGTGCTCGGGGGTGTCCTCGAGAAAGCCGCGCGCGCCGCCGAAGCCGGCGTTGGCGAACGCCACGTCGATGCGGCCAAACGCCTCCAACGCGGCGGCGACCAGCCGCTGCTGGTCATTCCACTCGGTCACGTCGCAGGTGACCGCGAGCGCTCGCTCGGGCCCGCCCAGCTCCGCGGCCAGCGCCTCCAGGCGCTCGCGCGAGCGGGCCGCCAGCACCAGTCGGTAGCCCGCCTCGGCGGCCAGGCGTGCGGTGGCCGCGCCGATCCCGGTCGAGGCGCCGGTGATCAGGAAGACGGGCTGCGCGGTGGGGGAAGTGGCTTGGTCGCTCATGACTGGTGGGCTCCTTCGGCTCGGGTGGGTGCCCGTCTATAGATAGCTGAACCGCCCGCTGGGGCGTCGCAAGGTTTAGCCGAACCGCTCGCTCGGCCGGCTCCCGCAGGTTTTTGCCTGGGGACTTGACGCGGGCCTATAGATGTGTCTATGATGGGCAAGACACGGTGGTCGATTAGGACGCACCTGTTTTTACAACATAGATCGGGTTTGGGTTTGGCCCCATTCTGGCCGGCCTATTGCGCCTATGCAGCTTTTCCGGGGAGGGGAAGCCATGGTTAAAACGCTTGAGGGAGCTGGTTTTCGCATGACTTCAGGAGGACCCGTGCGCGTCGGTGGCTCACTGCTGCCGATGTGCTCAGACGTTTGCGCAATCAACTCATGCCACACGACTCTGGAGGAGAGCTGAGCCGATGTTCCAAATTATTCGTAGACGTTTCAACGCCACGGGTCTTGTGGCAGTGCTGGCGCTGGTGTTCGCAATGGGCGGCGGCGCCTATGCCGCGAGCCGGTACGTGATCACCTCGACGAAGCAGATCAGCCCAAAGGTGTTGAAGGCGCTGCAGGGGAGGGCGGGTTCGCCGGGTGCGAGTGGCGCGCAGGGCTCCACCGGACCTCAGGGCCCGGCCGGTCCGCAGGGTCCGGCGGGCGCCAAAGGCGAAAATGGTACGAATGGAGCCAGCGGTGCGGATGGTGTGAGCGTCACCAGTAGCGTGGAGCCCAAAGGCACCAATTGCAAAGAAGGTGGCTCCAAGTTCGTCACGGCGAGCGGCGCTACGTATGCCTGCAATGGCGAAAAGGGCAAGGAAGGCACGTTCGGTGGCCAGACCCTCCCCGAAGGCAAGACGCTTACGGGCGATTGGGGCGCGAGTGGGTATGGCGAAGAAGGCATTGGGCCGGGGGTTGGCCGGGCTGTGGCGGCTGTCAGCTTCGCCGTTCCGCTTTCCTCTCCGTCTATCAATGTTGTGTTCATCAAGGAAGATGAAACCTCGCCTTCGACATGTCCCGGCACGACCGCGGTCCCAGCTGCCGAACCGGGCTACCTCTGTATCTTTGTAGAAAACGCGATCAATGTTGTTGATGGTGGCGACTATCCCGGCGTGGGTTCCAGCGCACATGGTTTCACGATTTCCGCGTTCAGCGAAACGAAGGGTTCGATGTTCATCGTTGGCACGTGGGCGGTCACGGCCGCCTAGGACGCCCTTCCTGGCACCGGTCAGCTGGCACACAGTGAACGAAAGGTTTTCTAGATCATGAGCATATTCTTCTCCTCTGTGCCAGCCGCCCGGCGTCACATCCCTGTCACCCCGATGGTCCTGGCGGTCGTGGCGATGTGGTTGCTGGTGTGCGCTCACAGCGCGCTCGCGGAAACGCGGGCGCCGCTCTTCCAGCACATTGATTTTGGGCAGGAGGCGTATTCGACTCGCGTGCAAATCGAAGGTCAGCTCGAAACTGAAGGCTTGGCAGGCGAATGGAAGGCTGAATACAGTACGAGCTGTGCCGGGCCATGGACGGTAGTCAACACGGAAAAATACAACCCACAATCGCCTCGCGCCGTTGCAGTAACTTACATCGGCGAAGCAGATCCACTCTTTCTTCAGGGCATCGTTCCTCGCGAGTTGCGTCATTTGACGCCGAACACGTCTTACTGTGGGCGTTTCACGGCGGAGAACGCGGATGGGGAAGCTACGCCTGAAGTCGTGCCTTTCAAGACGCTTCCCGTCGCCAAGCCGGAAGTAGACAAAAAAGAACAGTCAGAATTCGCAGATAACGCGCGTCCTCAATATCTATGCGAGGTGTCGTCTGATACGAGTGCTGGCTGTAGGGCCGAGATCGAGAGCAATGGCGCTGAAACGACGTACAGTTTCGAATATGCGGTCGCGGAACCGGGTGGTGTTCGGCCTGCTGAATCGAGTGGGTCGTGGAAGCAGTTCACGTCGGGTGCGACTGGCGCGATAACCGTCGTCGAAGAACACGTGGATGCCAAAGCCAACCTGACGGGGCTTGCTCCCGAAACGACCTACTACGTTCGTCTGAAGATGCACAACAGCGTGGGCGAAACCGTGCAAAGGATATATGTAGGTAACCACGTAACGGGAACAGGTTCGTTCGAGTTCGAATCGTTCACCACGCCGACGGACAAACCGGTCGTGAGAGGTGTTCCTGGGTTCCGTAATGTGACGGCGACGGCTGCTGTCGTTACGGCAGGCGTTCTGGCGGCGGGTTCGGAAACTCACTGGCGTTTTGAATATGCGCAGTCGCTGCTCGGGCCGTGGAGCGTGGCGCCTGGTGGCGAAGGCGTGATATCCCAGAGCCGGGCCGAAGCAAAGACGTATTTTCAAGAGTTTGAGGTGTCTGCCAATCTGACCGGGTTGAGCCCGGCAAGCAGGTATTATGTGCGGCTGTTCGCCGAAAATGCCGCCGGGGAAGGCAAGGTCTGCTTTGGAAGCGGGGAAGAGCGAGAAGCCCAAGAAAGTTGCGAACAGGTGTCGGTCGCGGATCAGCTCTCTGAAGGTTTCCCGGGGAGCTTTGAAACTGGTGGTCTGCCGTCGGTGACGACGTTCTTGGTGCACGGTCTTGCCGGTGAACGGCTGCAGTTGGATGGGGGCGTGAACCCAAAGAGTCTCGTTACCTCTGCTGAACAGGCGATCAGAATCGAAGGTGCGCCGACGGGTGGTACGTTCACGCTCGCGTTCAATGGGCATACGACGAGTCCGCTGGCCTATGACGCGCCTGCCACTCCGGCAGAAGGTTCGGGCAGTGTGGAGTCGGCGCTGGAAAAAATAGGCTTGGCTAGTGATCTGGACATGGAAGGTTCTGCGGGTGGTCCGTACACGGTCGTCTTCGCCACCAAGATGAGCGAGCCTCAGATCGAATGTCATTCTGAATTGACACCGTCGGGTGCTTGCACGGTCACGACGCTCTTCAAAGGCGGCGAATCCGCGGAAACGCAGTATCACTTCGAGTATGCGAGCCAGGCGAGCTTCGCCGAAGATGGGTGGGCGAGCGCTGAAACGACCCCGGAAGAACCGGTGGCACCGGGCGACCAGGTGCAGGTGGTGCACGCGTTGCTGCCGCTGTTGCAGGCGGGTGAAACCTACCATTATCGGCTTGTGGCGAGGAGCAGTATTCCGGGTGTGGGGTCGATCGAAGCGGGCGAACAGACGCTGCTGTCCCCGGCGTTCACGGTGCACCCCGATCCGTCGCCGTGTCCCAACGAAGCGTTTCGCACGGGCCTGTCCTCGCACCTGCCCGATTGTCGCGCGTATGAGCTTGTAAGCCCTGCTGAAAAGGCTGGGGCGCAGGAAGTGTTCCAATATCAGACCGCGGCGGGTAATGGGTTGCACGTAGGTGAAGATGGTTCGCGTGTTGTGCTCGAAGCGCGTTCGGTGAGGTGGGGTACGGGTCCCGGTGCGGGCGGCAGCCCTTATTTCTTCTCGCGTGAAGCGGGCAAGGGCTGGCGGATGACGGCGGGCTCGCCTCAGCCGGCGACTGGCGTCAACAGTTTGCTCCCTGAACTTTACAGCTCCGACGTGTCGCAGATGGCGTTCAAGTCCGAAGATCAGACATCGACGGTGGCGGAGTCTGAACAGGTTGAATACAAGGCTGGTCCGGCGGGCGGTCCTTATACGACGGCGGTCTCGCTGCCGCGCACGCAGCCCGGAGAATGGGTGGCGACCAACGCTGCTTTCTCGAAGCTGATCTTCGCTACCGGCGGCAATCTCTATGAATACGAACCGGCCGCGCAGGGTGGGTTGCGCCAGTTGAATGTGAGCAGCGAAGGAACCACGATCGGGTCGTGCGGCGCGGTGATAGCACAGGGGCGCGAAAATGGAATGCGCGGGAACAAAATTGGCGCCCTGGAAGCCAGCAAACTCGGCGGGCATTTTTATGGGGAGGTCAGCAGCTTGAATGCGGTCTCGGATGATGGTTCGCGGGTGTTCTTCTATGCGAGTGCGCCGCACGAATGCGCGAGTAGCGCACGGCCAAATGCGCCTGGTCCGGGGGCGAATCTGTATCTGCGGGTGAGTGGTAGCGAAACGTTGGATATCGGTGCTTACACGTTCGTCGGCGCCAACGAACAGGGGACCGTCGTGCTGCTGGAAAACGCCGGCGGCGAACTGTTTGGGTATGACAGCGAAACGGGGACGCTCGAACCGCAGTCCAGCAGCGAAAAGACGACGGCAAGCGAACTGGCGACGCTGGGGATACCAGACCAGGCAGAACCGACGAGCGATGAAGCTTTCCACCATCAGCGCTATACGTACTGGTCGCCCACCACGAAGAATTCACCCGTTTCGAATGGCCAAGGAGAAGAGATAGAAGCACAGACAAATGGCCAGGTCTATCGCTATGACGATGTGGAACACGTGGTGGAGTGTGTGTCCTGCGCGTCGGCGTACGATCCAAACCCCAAGCAGCCTGCGTTCCTGGGGAGCGGGTTCGGGAATGACGTGCACAGTCCGTTCCCGCAGCTGAGCTGGGTCTCGACGAACGGCGAATTCGCGTTTTTCGTGACGGCGTCGGCGCTGGTAGCGCAGGACGTGGACGGCGAAATCCCGGTCGATGGTGAAGAAGGCTTTGAAGACGTAAACGGTACGGCATCGCCGTCGACCGATGTGTACGAGTGGCGTGCGGCGGGTGTGGGTGGTTGCGATGCGGTGCAGGGCTGTCTGGCGCTAATCACCGATGGTCGCGGCGGCCACATGAATGCATTGCTGGGTGTAGCTGAAGAAGGGCGCGAGGCGTTCATCTACACCAATTCGAAATTGTTGCCGCGGGATCTGGACAGTGCGGGGGACATCTATGCGGTGCGTGTCGATGGTGGGTTTGCGCCGCCGCCGCCGCGTCCGACTGAATGCGAAGGCGATGCGTGCTCGACGCCACCACCGGCGCTGAATGACGCGACCCCGTCGAGCCTGACGTTCAACGGGAACGGCAACGTCGTGCAGAGCGCCCCCGCGCCCGCGACCAAGCCGGCGGCGAAGTCCAAGCCAAAGAAAAAGAAGAAGCAGGCAAGCAAGAAAAGAAAGAGGCTCGGCAAGAAGCTCGATCAGCGGGTGAAGAGGTCCGCGGGCAGGTCCAGCCACGACCGGAGGGGCAAGTGATCATGGTAAAGCGACTCCCACCCCTCCTCCTGCCATGCCTGCTTGCCTTGCTCGTGTCTTTCCTCGGGTTGGCGGGATCGGCTCAGGCTGAGCCGAGCGAACATCCCTTCGAACTGGTCCCCGGCTCGTTTGCGTTCACGCCCTCCTCGCTGCAGGCTGGCGCGCATGCGGATTGGACGACGTCGTTCGCGTTCGAGCCCGAAGCGCAGGGCCCCTCGAACGGTGACGCGCGCAACATCACGGTGGAATTGCCGACCGGCTTTGACGCGAGCAACACGGCCGTCCCGACCTGTCCGCAGTCAGGGCTGCTGGCGATCGCAGGACAGGAAGGCTTGATCTCGCAATGCCCGGTGGCGAGCCAGGTCGGGACGATCACGCTTGAACTGCTCGTCGGCAAGTCTCCGACGCTGTACACCTCGCCCCTATACAACATGGAAGTAACGAATTTCGGGACGACCGCGGAACTTGGCTATAAGACGGTCCTGTTCACCGGCTTTCTGCAGATCGGTGTGCGCTCGAGCGATCTCGGGTTGACGTCGAGCACGACGAACATCCCGAACGCGGGGGAAGTGCACAAGGTGTCGGTGACGGTATGGGGTCTGCCCGCGGCGAGCGAACACGACGCGCTGCGCGGCGCGGTCTGCGGCGAGTACAGCGAATTTCCGCCTGTGTGCCGCAACGAATTTGATGCTCCGCAGCCTGCGAATATTCCGGTGAAGCCGTTTCTGTCGAACCCGACGAAGTGCGGGAAGTTTGAAGCGAGGATGGAAGCGGATTCGTGGGAGGAACCGTTCAACTGGACGAAGGCGAGCTATGAAGGCGGCCCGATCGTGGAATGCAACCGGGTGCAGTTCGAACCAGAAATCGAAGTGCAGCCATCGACTGTGTCCGCGGAATCGCCATCGGGTCTGGAAGTAGCGTTGAAGGTTCCGCAAACATGGGAAAACCCGTACACGATCGCTACGTCCTACCTGCAAGACACCACACTGACGCTGCCGGAAGGGATGACCGCGAACCCAGGCCTGGCAGCAGGACTAGGCGCATGCACCCCGCAACAGTACGAGCAAGAAACCAGCTCCTCGCTGCCGGGAGAAGGCTGCCCACCGGAAGCGAAGATCGGGTCGATCTTGATCGAAACGCCGCTGTTGGGCGAAACGATATCCGGCTCGATCTATATCGCCACACCGTATGACAATGTTCGGGAATTCGGGGACAGCGAACACCCCGGCGGGTCGCTGCTGGCGCTGTATGTCGTAGCGAAGGACCCCGCGCGGGGACTGTTGATCAAAGCCGCGGGGAAGATCACACCGAACCCCGTCACCGGGCAGCTCACCACGACATTCCAGAACACTCCGCAGCAGCCGTTCAGCAAGTTCGTCCTGAAGTTCCGTGCCGGCGCGACAGCGCCGCTGATCAGCCCGCCTGCCTGCGGCAGCTATAACGCGCAGGGCGCGCTGACGCCGTTCTCGGCGCCCACCGAACCACGCCTGGTCAGCAGCCAGCCGTTTCAGATCACCGAGGGCGTCCACGAAGGCCCGTGCCCCTCGGGTGGCGTGCCCCCCTTCAAACCACAGGTCATCTCCGGTACCCAGAACAACGCGGGCGGCAGCTACAGCCCGTTCTACCTGCGGATCCTCCGCGAAGACGGCGAACAGGAACTGGTCAGGTTCTCAACGACGCTACCCCCGGGCTTGACGGGCAACCTCACGGGCATCCCGTTCTGCCCCGACGCCAGCATCGAAGCAGCAAAGCAGCTCAGCGGCGGCGAAGAGGAGGAACACCCCTCCTGCCCACAGGCCAGCGAAATCGGGCATACACTCGTCGAAGCGGGCGTCGGCAGCGTCCTCGCGCAGAACCCCGGCAAGATCTACCTCGCCGGCCCCTACAAGGGTGCACCCCTCTCGATCGTCTCGATCACGAGCGCGAAGGTCGGCCCATTCGACCTCGGGACCGTCGTGATCCGCTTCGCGCTGGACATCAACCGCACCACCGGCCAAGTCGAAGTCTCAGGCGCCCAATCAGACCCGATCCCGCACATCATCAAAGGCATCGTCGTGCACGTCCGCGACATCCGCGTCTACATGGACCGCCACGACTTCACGCTCAACCCAACCGACTGCGACACAAAAGACATCACCAACACGATCGTCGGCTCAGGCTCCAACTACGCCAACCCCGCCAACCAAAACACCGTAGAAGTCGCCACCCCATTCACCGCCGCCGACTGCTCGAGCCTGGCGTTCAAACCCTCGTTCACGGCGTCCACCTCCGCGAAAGCCAGCCGCCTCGACGGCGAGAGCCTCAACGTCAAGCTCACGATGCCCGGCGCGCTCGGCAGCGAGTCGAACATTCACCTCGTCAAAGTCGAACTCCCCAAAGACCTCCCCTCGCGGTTGACGACACTCCGCAAAGCGTGCCTCGCCAGCGTCTTCGAAGCCAACCCCGCCAACTGCCCGCCGGCGTCGATCATCGGGCACGCCAAGGCGATCACCCCGATCCTCCCCGTCCCCCTCGAAGGCCCCGCCTACTTCGTCAGCCACGGCGACGAAGCGTTCCCCAGCCTGATCGTCGTGCTGCAGGGCTACGGGTTCACGATCGACCTCGTCGGCACCACCTACATCAGCAAACAGGGTGTCACCAGCAGCACCTTCAAGACGGTCCCCGACGAGCCCGTTGGCAGCTTCGAACTAACCCTCCCCGAGGGCCCCTACTCCGCGCTCTCCTCGCTCGGCAACCCCTGCAAGAACAAGCTCACGATGCCCACCGAATTCATCGCACAAAACGGCGCCACCATCCACCAAACCACCAAGATCGCCGCCACCGGCTGCCCCAAGACCACACACAAGAAGAAGCGCAAGTCAAAAGGAAAGCGCAATGGCAAAGGCCAACACAAGAAGGGGTGAGAGGACGGTACGCGGGAGTGCGGTGAGCGATAGGCTGCGTGCGGTGCCTCGTAAACGCGCTGGCCTGGATGGCTCGTCCTCGCGCCAGCCGGCCTCGGCGTCCGGCGGGTCGGCGGCAGGCCGCGGAGCGCGTGAGCTCCGCCCGGCGCGCCTGCCCGCGGAGCGCGGCGAAGCTTCGTTCGTCCGCGACCAGGTCGATGGGATCCAGCGCGCACGGGTGCTGGCGGCGCTCTGCGAGGTCGCCACCGAGCGCGGCGCCGGGGCCACCACGGTCGCGCACATCGTGGCGCGGGCCGGTGTTTCGCGGCGCACGTTCTATGAACTTTTTGCCGACCGCGACGACTGCTTCCTGGCGGCGTTCGACCAGGCCGTCGAGCGCGTGGGCGCGCGGGTGGCTCCCGCGTTCGCGGCGCCGGGGCGCTGGCACGAGCGGGTCCGTGCGGCGCTCGTCGCGGCGCTCGGGTTCTTCGACGAAGAGCCTGACCTGGGCATGCTGTGCGTCGTGCACGCGCTTGGCGCGGGGCCGCAGGCGCTGGAACATCGCGCGGCGATCGTCAACGTGCTGGTGGACGCGGTGGATGAGGGAGGGCAGGCTTCCAGGGGTCGCGCGCCGGGGCGGCTCACCGCTGAAGGGGTCGTCGGCTCGGTGCTCGCGATCCTGCACAAGCGCCTTTTGGAGGGCAGCCGCGAGCCTCTGAGCAGCCTCGCGGGACCGCTGATGGCGATCATTGTGCTGCCCTACCTTGGCTCGGCCGCGGCGGAGCGCGAGCGCGAGCGGCCGGCTCCCAAGCCTGTGGCCTCCAAACGCCGCGCGGTGCGCGAAGACCCGCTGAAGGATCTGGACATGCGCCTCACCTACCGCACGGTGCGCATGCTGCTGGCGGTATCGCAGACGCCGGGGGCGAGCAACCGCGAGGTGGGCGACGCCGCGGGGATCACCGACCAGGGGCAGACCTCGAAGCTGTTGCGGCGTCTCGAGCGCCTTGGGTTGATCGAGAACGCGGGGCGTGCGACCGTCGGCAGCGGTACGCCGAACGCGTGGCGGCTCACCGACCGCGGCAAACAGCTGGAGCGCACGATCCAGACGCAGGTCCCAACGGCCGACTCCTGAGGGGACGAGCATCTACGCTCCAGGCCTCATGCCCACCACCGTTATCAAGCTCGGCTCCTCGATCGTCGCGGGCGAGGAGGGCGCGCTGCGCGCCGAGGTGCTGGGGCGGATCTGCGACACGGTGGCCGCGCTGCACGGCGCCGGGGAGCACGTGGTGCTCGTCTCCTCCGGCGCGATCGCGCGCGGGGTCAGCGTGATGGGGCTGCCGGCCCGGCCGACTTTGATTCCCGAGCTGCAGGCCGCCTCGGCGGTCGGACAGGGCAAGCTGTACCGCTCCTACGACGAGCTGTTGCGCGCGCGCGAGCTGATCTCCGCGCAGGTGCTGCTCACCGTCGAGGACCTGAGCGGGCGCGCGCAGTACCTGAACGCGCGGCACACGCTGCGCACGCTGCTGGACTGGCGCGTGGTGCCGGTGATCAACGAGAACGACACAACCGCCACCGACGAGATTTCCTTCGGTGACAACGACTTCCTCGCCGCGCAGGTCGCGATCCTCTGCGCGGCGCGGCTGCTGGTGCTGCTCACCGACATCGACGGGCTTTACACCGCCGACCCGCGCCTCGACCCCGGCGCGCAGCTGATCGGCGAGGTGCGCTCCCCGGCGGAGATCGAGCGCTTGCAGATCGGCGACTCCACCTCGCCCCTCGGGTCGGGGGGGATGCGCTCGAAGGTGCTGGCCGCGGAGATCGCCGGCGCCGCGGGAATCCCGGCCGTGATCTGCAACGGCGTGCGCGCCGGCGCGTTGGAGGCCGCGCTCGCCGGTGAGCCGCAGGGCACGCGCTTTCATCCCGGCCCCGCCCGCCACAACTCGTTCAAGCTGTGGCTGCGCTACGCCAAGCCCGCGCACGGCACGCTCATCGTCGACGCCGGCGCCGCGCGCGCTCTGCGCGAGCAGGGCACCTCCTTGCTGCCGGTCGGTGTGGTCGAGGTCCGCGGTGAGTTTGACGCCGGCGATGCCGTCGAGATCGCCGACGGAGGCGGCTCAGTGATCGCGAAGGGACTCTGCAACTACTCGGCGCTCGAGCTGCGCCGCGCGCGAGGTCTGAAGTCAGAGGCCGTGCGCGAAATCCTGCCGCACGCCACCGATGAGGCCGTGCACCGGGATCAATTGGTTTTGGCGTAGATCTACGGCTCCGCCAAAACGCTGTGTCCTCCCACTCGGCGCCAGAGGACATGAGCCTCGCCCGCGACCACCTCGCTGCCGTACTCGAACGTAGCCCGACCATCCGGTGCGAACGTGACCTCCCAGATCCCGCTCGCGCCCTGCACGCGCTTGACGCGCAATCCTGGTGGAAACGATGGCGGTTGATCACGCAGCGCGGTGATGAACGCCGGGAGCATCGCAAGAAAGGCTCGCTGAAGCTCTCGCTGCAAGCGGCGGAACTCTCGATCGAAGCGAGGTAGACGCTCGAACGTCGGCACGCCTACACGAACAAATCGGCCGGCAGGTCGTCCTCGCTCGCGGCCACACGCTCGAGATGTGCGGCGAACTCCTCATCGCGAAAGACTTGTCTCTCGGTCTCGCGCAGTACATCCGACAGGCGCTCATGCTCCGGGCGCAGCAGGAGGGAGCCATCGGCGCGGCGCTCGACCAACTCGTACGACCCGGCCACCTCGGGCTCGCTCAGGACGATTCGCTTGGGAGACGAAGCCATATTCTGATTCTCGCACACCACATGGCTGTCGTACCCTGTGTAAACCATGGCCACCGCCACCGCCTCGATCCCCGACCTGTGCGCCGCCGCGCGCCGCGCTGCCCGCCGCCTGGCTGCCGTGGACACGGCCGTCAAGGACGCCGCGCTGCTCGCGATCGCCGATGCGCTGATCGCGCGCACGCCGGAGATCCTTGCCGCCAACGAGCTTGACATGGCCGCCGGGCGCGAGGCTGAGATCGGCGCGGCACTGCTCGACCGCCTCGCGCTCGATCCCGCCCGCATCGCCGCGATCGCCGCTGGCGTGCGCACGATCGCCGCGCTGCCCGACCCGGTCGGCGAGCTGATCGATGGGCGGCGGCTGCCCAACGGCTTGGACGTGCGCAAGGTGCGGGTGCCGCTCGGCGTGGTCGCCGTCGTCTACGAGGCGCGGCCCAACGTGACGATCGACGCCGCCGCGCTGTGCCTGAAGGCCGGCAATGCGATCGTGCTGCGCGGCTCCTCGATCGCCGCACACTCCAACGCGGTGCTCGCTGCGATCGCCGCCGAGGCCGCCGTCGACGCGGGGCTGCCCGAGGGGTGCGTCAGCCTCGTCGCGGGTGGCGGCCGCGAGGAGCTGGCGGAGCTGGCCACGCAGAACGACACGCTCGATCTGATCATCCCGCGCGGGGGGGAGGGGTTGAAGGCGGCGCTCAAAGAGGTTGCCACCGTGCCGGTTATCTACGCCGCCTCGGGCAACTGCCATATCTACGTGGACGCCACCGCCGACGTGCGGGAGGCGATCGCGATCGTGCTCAACGCCAAGACGCAGCGCCCCGGGGTGTGCAACGCCGTGGAGACGGTGCTCGTGCACGAGGACGTTGCCTCCCTGGTCATGCCGTCTATCCTGTTGGCGCTTGGGGATGCCGGCGTGCTGGTGCGAGGAGACGAACGCGTCCTCGAAAGCCGAAAGCGGCTCGAAGAGGGGGTCGCCGAAGACGGGAATGCGGATGCCGTAACCGTGGTCGTCGAGCCCGCCACCGAGGATGACTGGGCAACCGAGTACCTGGCGCCGACGCTCGCGGTGCGCGTGGTGGACTCGCTGGAGCAGGCGATCGAGCACATCGGCCGCTACGGGTCCGGCCACTCCGAGGCGATCCTCACCCGCGACACCGCCGCCGCGCGCGCCTTTCAGCGCGGGGTGGACGCCGCCTGCGTGTACGTCAACGCCTCGACTCGCTTCACCGATGGGGGCGAGTTCGGGATGGGCGCCGAGATCGGCAACTCCACGCAGAAGCTGCACGCGCGCGGTCCGATTGGGCTGCGCGAGCTGTGCACGTTCAAGTATCTCGTCGAGGGCGACGGGCACGTCCGGGCCTGATAGCACGGTGGGTCGCCTTGGTGTCCTCGGCGGCAGCTTCAACCCGCCCCATCAAGGGCACATCGAGCTTGCCCGCCATGCTCTGCGCGAGCTTGACTTGGAACGGGTGCTGCTGATGCCGGCGCGCGTCTCGCCCGGCAAGCCGGTGGAGGATGAACCAAAGCCCGCCCACCCGCAGCGCCGCTTGGAGATGTGCCGCCTCGCGGCAGCCGCCGTCGAAGGGGTGCGGGCATGCGCGCTGGAGATTGAACGGGAGGGGCCGTCGTACACGGTGGATACCCTGAGAGCACTCCATGCCGCTTACCCCGACACCGCGCTCACGTTCATCCTCGGCGCCGACGTTGCCTCGACTCTGCCAGCCTGG
This sequence comes from uncultured Solirubrobacterales bacterium, assembly GCA_963825025.1. Lineage (GTDB taxonomy): Bacteria > Actinomycetota > Thermoleophilia > Solirubrobacterales > Solirubrobacteraceae > Palsa-744. The sequence goes on along the minus strand of CAWGRJ010000004.1, from coordinate 36,504 downwards.
CAGCAGGCGGCGCAGCTGCCTGCGCTCGCACGCTTCGCGGTCGCGTTGCGTCCCGATGTCGAGCACCAGCCGGACCCGGTTGGCTTTCCCCTCGTGCACCTCCACATGCCAATGATCGATGCCTCATCCTCGCTGGTGCGCGAGCGTGTGCGCCGCGGACTCCCAGTGGAGGAGCTCGTGGGCCCCGCGGTCGCCGCTTATATCGCCGAGCACGGCCTCTACAAAGATCTCAAGCGCAGCGCCGCCCGCATGAGTCCCACCGCTCGCATGAACCCGCCCGCATGAGTCCCACCGCTCGCATGAACCCGCCCGCATGAGTCCCACCGCTCGCATGAACCCCACCGCCCAAGTGCTCCCCTCGGCCGAGCTGGCGCGCGAGCTGGCGCGGTTTGCGCTGGAGAAGAAGGCCCACGATGTGCTCGAGCTCGACATGCGCGGGCTGGTGGGCTACACCGACTTCTTTTTGATCTGCTCCGGCAACACCGACCGCCAAACGAAGGCGATCCACGATGCGATCCACGAGGGCGCCAAGCGCGAGCTCGGCATCTTTCCGCGACGGGTTGAAGGTGCGGGGCGCGCGCAGTGGATCTTGATGGACTACCTCGACGTGGTCGTCCACATCTTTACGCCCACCATGCGCGAGTTCTATCGCCTCGAGCAGCTGTGGGGCGAGGCGCCGGCGCGAGCGGTGGATTAGGCGGCCGCTGCCAGCGCCGGTGGCGTCCGGGTGGTGCGGGGCTCGCTCAGCACCACTTCGCACCCGCGGGCCGGACTGATCGTGATGCTCCGCCTGCGGGTCGCCTCGCCGCGCTCGCCGGCGGTGCGCAGATCGCAGTGCTCCAGCACCGCGCGCAGCACCAGCTTCATCTCCAGCAGTGCAAAGCTCGCGCCCAGGCAGCGCCGCCGTCCGCCCCCGAAGGGGATCCACGTGTAGGTCCCCGGCGCCTGCCCGCCCTCCCGCTCGAGGAACCGCTCCGGGCGGAACTCGTAGGGCTCGGGATACACCGCCGGGTCGTGGTGGAGTAGGTAGGCGTTGGCGACCAGCACCACGCCGGGCTCATAGGCGAAACCGCCGATCTCGACGGGCCGCACCACCAAGCGGGGCTCGGCGTTGGGCAGCACCGGACGATGGCGCAGGATCTCGTTGATGGTGGCGGTCAGGTACTCCTCGTCTGAGCCCTCCGCCAGCTCCTCGCGCAGGCGTCCCACCACGGCCGGCTCACGGGCCAGCCGCTCGAACGTCCACGCCAGCTGGGAGGCCGTCGTCTCGTGGCCCGCGACGAGCGCGGTCACGAGCTCGTCGCGCAGCTCCTCGGGGCTCATCGGCGAGCCGTCCTCGTGCTCGGCGCCGAGCAACAGGGTGAGCACGTCCTCGCCCTCGCTGTTGGCCGCGCGCCGGCGCTCCTCGATCAGCTCGAAGATCAGCTCGTCGGCCCGGGCGCCCAAGCGCTCTAAGCGTCCCATCGGCCCGAAGCTCGCCAGCGCCCGCGGCGGGGGCGGCAGCAGCGACAGCGGGCTCTCGCTGAACTCGAGGATCCGGGTCAGCAACTCGCGCAGCTCGTCGAGCTGGGCGCCGCGCTCCAGGCCGAACACCGCGCGCAGGATGATCTCGAGTGTCAGCCGCTGCAAGCGGGGATGCAGGGCGATCGCCTCTTCGCGCGGCCACGAAGCCACCTCGCGCTCGGCCAGCTCGGCCATCAGCCCCGACAGGCGCTGCATCCGCTCGCCATGGAAGGCGGGCAGCATCAGCTTGCGCTGCTCGAGGTGGGGGGCCTCATCGAGCAGGATCACCGAGTGGCGCCCCACGATCGGTTCGAGGATTTTGGCCCCCTCGCCGGGGTGCAGGACGTTGGGGGGCGCCTGGAACACTTCCTTGATCTCCTCGGGGTCCGAGATCATCACGAACGGTGGCGCTCCCAACAGGCGGATCGTGAAGCGCCGCCCGTAGCGCGCCCGTCCGCGCTCGAGGAAGGCGGTGGGACGACTCCAAAAGGCGAGCGTCTGCAACGCTGTGGGCATGCGCGGACCGGGTGGCAGTTGGGTCTTCATGGCACCGCTCCTTTGCGACTAGGATCAGGGAGTACTGATGAGTATATCTACTTGCGAGTATATGTCAAGGAGGGGGGATTGATGCCCCGCGGGCAGTTCGACCGCAGTGCGCGCAAGGCGCAGACACGGGAGCGGCTGTTGGAGGCCGCCGCGCAGGTGTATGCGCGCCGCGGTTTCAGCGGCGCCACGCTCGAAGAGGTCGCCTCCGAGGCCGGCTTCACCAAGGGAGCGGTGTATGCGCACTTCGGCAGCAAGGAGAACCTGCTGCTGGCGCTGGTCGAGGAGCACCTCGCCGGGCAGATCGCCGAGCAACTGGAGCTGTTCGACCGCGAGCGAGCAACCTGGGAGCGGCCGCTCGCCGGCAGCGCGCGCTGGATGGAGGGCCTGGGCACCCACCCCGACCGCTTCCGCCTGTTCGTCGAGCTGTGGGCCCAAGCCCAGCGCGACGAGACCTTGCGCGCGCGCCTCGCCGAGGCCCTGGCGCAGCTGCGCGCCACGTTCGCCGGCTTTGCCGCCGCCAGCGCCGCCGACGCGGGCTTGGAGTCGCCCGGGCCGGTTGAGCAGTTTGCCAACGTGATGATGGCGCTCGGCCTCGGCCTGGGAATGCTGGAGCTCACCGACCCCGAGGCTGTGCCGCCAACGCTGCTGGGTGGCACGATCTCAGTCTTGATCCGCGCGATGGAGGCCAGCCCCGAGGCGCGCGAGCTGATCGCCGACCTCGCCCCCGCGCGCGAGGGCGCCCCCGGTCGTTGACCCGTGCCGAGACCCGCGGCCCGGCGGCTCGCCAACGGGGACGCCGATCTCGATATTCATCGAGATTCACTTGATTCGACTGTTGTAGAGGAGTAGGGTCGCCGCCACGCGCCGCGCATCGGGCGCGTGCGCACAAGAGGAAGGAGACCACAATGCATCGCCTATCGTTCGCGGCCCGGGGTGCTACCACACGGCTCGCGCTGATCCTGATCGCCGCCGCGGCGCTCGCCGTCGCGCTCGGCGTCTTGCAGTCGCTCGCCGCGCCGCTCGCCCACGCCGAAGGCCCCGGCGAAGGCACGCCGTGGGTGGTGAGCCTCGGCGACTCCTACATCTCCGGTGAGGCCGGCCGCTGGGCGGGCAACACCAACGAAAGTTCCTCGTGGATCGACGCGCTGGGGGAAACGGCCTATTACGACAACTCCGGCCACACCGCCGAACTGATCCCTGGCTGCCACCGCTCGCAGTCGGCGGAGGTGTACATCGGCGGCGGCGTGGACGGCGAGAACCTCGCCTGCTCTGGCGCCAAGACCTCGAGCTTCACTGCTGAAGGAGGCGACTTCAAGCCCGGCCTGGACTTCTACAACTCCGGCGGGCACGAAGGGCAGGCGCTGATGCTCGAAAAGTTCGCCAAAACCCACAACGTCAAGCTCGTGGCGATCTCGATCGGCGGCAACAACTACAACTTCGCCTCGATCGTGCAAACCTGCATCGAGGATTTCCTATTCACCCCCGAATGGTGGCCGACGTACTGCAAGGAAGAAACATCGGTGCTCGAAAACTTCACTTCCTCCAACATCACCACCCAAACCAACGCGATCAAGGGCGGGATCGAAAACGTCGCCAAAGCGATGACCGGCGCCGGGTACACCTCGAGCAAATACACGATCTTGATGCAGGACTACCCCTCGCCGATCCCCAACGGCTCGGGCTTCCGCTACTCTCAGAGCGGCTACACCCGCCAGGAAGTAGGCGGCTGCGGCTTCTGGAACGAAGACGCCAACTGGGCCAACTCCTATGCCTTGCCGACGATCGACGAATCGGTGTTCCACGCCGCGGAAAAAACGGGGCTCACCAACATCAAGCAGATGCAGCTCTCCTCCGCCTTCAACGGACGGCGGTTGTGCGAAAAAGGCGTGGGCTTGCTGGAGGAAGAGGGTCTCACCTCTTGGAAACAGTCGGGCGCGGTGGACAAAACCGAGTGGATCAACCAGGTACGCACCGCCAGCACGATCTTTGGGCCCTATGAAATTCAGGAAGACCTGCACCCCAACTACTGGGCGCAGCTGGCGCTGCGCAACTGTCTGACGCAGGCCTACAACTCGGGCACGCCGAAGGGCGGCACCTGCACGATCTCGGGCACCGGCCTCAACTCAGCCGGCCAGCCCAATATGTCGCTGCACTGAAGCGGCTGCGTGCGCGGGGCGGGGTCTGGCTCGCCTCGCGCACGTTCTGCCAGGAAGGCAGTGGCTCACGCCCCGGCCGCGACGCGACGTTTGGAGTGGTGGCTCACGCCCCGGCCGCGACGCGACGTTTGGAGTGGTGGCTCACGCCCCGGCCGCGACGCGACGTTTGGAGTGGTGGCTCACGCCCCGGCCGCGACGCGACGCTCGGAGCGCTCGCTCTCGCCCAGCACCAAAGGCGCCAGCACCCGGTTGGCGAGCAGCCCGAGGCAGCCGAGGTTGGCGAAGCCCGGGCCCTGGCTGAGGGCGCCAAGCCCAGGGATGTGCAGGCGCGGACGCATCCCTTCCAGCTCAAGCTCCCGTCCGATCGCGACCTCGGTTGCCGGCGGGCGCTCCCACACCGGCCCGGTCTGGCGCTCGATCTCCGCACGCAGCGCGGGTGAGAAGAGGCCGCGCAACTGCTCCAACAGGTCAAAGCCCGTGCAGTTGACCAAGTAGTCGTGTCGGGCGCCCGCGACGCCCTCCGGCCCGGCGTACTCGACGCAGACGCTGCCATCGTCACCGTTGCCGTCCGCGCGCGCGCCGACGTGGAGCACACGGCCGGTGACGAAGCGGCAGCGGTCGTCATAGGCGATCGATGCCAGCGTCCCCGGGTCGAACACGCCGCGATCGCAGTGCTTGACGAAGTCGCGCCGCGTCTGCAGGTCGAGCGCGCTCCAAGCCACCTCGTCGGGGTTGGAGAAGACGCGGTTCTCAAGGAAGCTCTCGCCGCGGCTGAGCGGCAGCAGTGGCGTGTACACGGTCATCCGCGCCGTTGGCCGGAACTCGCGCAGGAAGGCGACGCAGCTGAGTGCGCTCTCGCCGCCGCCGACGATCGCGATGTCACAGCCGCGCTCAACCGGGATCCGTGCCAGCTCACCGCGGCGGCTGTCGCAGTGAAACAGCCGCGGTGCCGCGGCCGGGTCATGGGGCAGCGCCCGGTGGACGCCCGGGCCGGTGAGTACCAGCGCGTCGCACTCGCGCTTCTGTTGGCTTGCGACCTCAACGCTCCAGCGCTCCCCCTGCTCGGTGAGCGACACCTGCGTTACACGGCCCTTGACGATCGTTACTCCCTCGGTGGCCTGAGCAAGCACCCAGGTGAGGTAGTGCCCGTAGTCGCGGTGCTGCACTGTGGGCGAGCCCGCGTTGACCCAACGGGCGTACTGCCCTTTGCCAATCATGTACTGCTGCCAGGTGAACGCCATCATCGCGCGGTCGATTTCGCCGCCGAGCTCGCCGAAGGTGAGGCTGCTTTGGTAAGGGAAGCCAATGTCCTTGATTGGCGGGATCGCCAGCGGCTCCTCGCCCGATGTCATCCCGTTGCGCCCCAGCCACGAGGCCGCTAGTTCGGTGGCCTCGACGATCGTCAACGTAAACGGCCCGGCGCCGAGCGTGTTGAGCGCGTGGATCTTCGCCGCCAACGCCGTCGCCTTGGCGCCCCCGCCGACAACCAGCAGGTCGATCTGCGCGCTCATCGGCCGCGCCTCCCCACGTCGCGCGAGAACGCCGTCGCCGTAGCCCGCGCGCTCATCGGCCGCGCCTGCCCACGGTGAGGTTGTCCTGTGAGAACGCCACTGCCGTACCGCGCGCTCACGCCGCGGCGAGCGTCGGCGTGTGGGCGCTGCCGCGGCGCCTACGGGTGACGATCACCGGCGCCTGGTCGCCGGGAGCGAACGCCACCGAGCTGCGCGTCGCCCGCTGTGAGCCGACGGCGGGCGCCGGCGCGAGCTCCACCTCCTCGATCACCGTCTGCATCACCCGCTTCATCTCAAGCTGGGCGAACTGCGCCGCCACGCAGCGTCGCACGCCGCTGCCGAACGGAATCCATGTGTAGTTCTCCGGCGTCTTGCCGAGAAAGCGCTCGGGCGTGAAGCTGAATGGGCGGGGATAGATGTCCTCGCGGTGGTGCACGAGATAGATACATGGGGCCACGGTGGTGCCCGCGGGAATCTCATAGCCGCTGAGGCGCATCGGCTCAACCAGGCCGCGCATCACCAACGGCACCGCCGGGGCTAGGCGCAGGGTCTCTTTGACCACTGCCTCGGCGTAGGCGTCATCGCCGCCCGCCAGCACCTCCTCGCGCAGGCGCTGCAGCTTGTCGGGGTGGCGCAGCAGCCGCTCGAAGGCCCACGACAGGGAAGTGGCGGTGGGGCCGTCGGAGAGCAGCGTGATCAGTTCGTCGCGCAGCTCCTGCTCGGTCATCGGCGCGCCGTTTTCGTCGTAAGCCTGCTCGAGCATCGAGAGGATCCCCTCCTGTTCGGGTCGGCCCGGTGCGGCGCGGCGGCGGCGCACCTCCGCCAGCAGCGCCGCTTCGACCGGCGCGATCACCTCGCGGAAGCGCTCGCTGCGCGCCAGCCAGCGCGAGCCGAAGGTGGCGAGCAGCGTCAGGCGCGAGGAGTCGTTGAGGAAATCGGTGAGGCGCTGGAGCAGCATCCGCAGGCGCTGCATCTGCTCGCTGTTGGTGTCGCCGAAAGTGGCGCGCATCACTACCTCGTTGCTGATCGCCTGCATCCGCGGCCACAGCGCAAACGGCTGGCCTACTGGCCAGCGTGCGATCTCCGCGCGCGCGACCGCCACCATCATCTCCCCATACCCGCGCATCTTCGCGCCGTGGAAGGAGGGCAACATGAAGCGCCGGTGGGTCATGTGGTCGGGCTCGTCGAGCAGCATCACCGAGCGCGGGCCGAGCAGCGGTCCAAGCAGCGGGTTGGCCTCACCGGCGCCGGCGCGCACCAGCTCGGGGGCGATCGTCAGCACCTTGCCGACATCCTCGGGGTTACTCAGAAACACCCACGGCCGTCCGCGGCGCACGCGCAGAGTGAAAATATCGCCGTAGCGTCGGCGGCCGCTTGCCATGAACGGCAGTGGTCGCAGCGCCCAGCCGAGCGCCTGCAGCGCGCTGGGCATGCGCGGGCCGGGGGGCAGCTCTCCGTGGTAGTCACTGTTTGCGTACAGGCTTTTGGTCGTGTTCATGTCGTCTCTCGCCGCAGTCGAGGGTGAATGTGTCCTACTTCCAGTTGCCTGGGCATGTCTCTCACTTCACTGATTTGCTTTGCTCGTGGCCGATGTGGCGCGGTGGTGATTCGTGGGGCCGTAGGGCGTCGATGAATTTGATGGTCATGGCGCTGGGGGTATGGTATCCAGTGAAGCCAACATAGCGGACTCAATCGAGCACGCGATCGAAGTGAAAACCTCTGCCGAGGACCAGTCGGGCGAGCTGCCCGACCAGGGCACCAGTACCTTAATCGGTTAAAGGAGCGGCCTTAAACGCCGCTGATCCGGGTTCGAGCCCCGGCTGGTGCATGTGAATCTCTTTGACTACTTCGAGGAAGCGCCCAGCGGCGAGGGCGCGCCCGCGCCGTGGGCCGCCCGCGCGCCGCGCCGGCCGCATGAGAACTTCGACATCAAGCTCGTTCCGCGACTGCCCGGCTGGCAGCAGGATCGCGATTCGCTGATGGTGCTGGAGGGCTTGGCGGGTGAGCCGTGGGCAAGGGAGGTACGGCGCGAACGCGACGGCGTGCACCTGCGCCTCGACGACGGCTGGATAGAAACAATCGGGGCGGCCTTGGAGGCCGGTGCGAGCACCGGCGCGGCGCTCGCCGACCTGGCGCACGGGGAGCGCTTTGCGGTGCAGTTCTGGGACGCCAACGCCACCAAGGCACTGCACATCGGGCACCTGCGCAACCTCGCGATCGGTAACGCCGTCGCCGCCGCGCTCACCCAGGCGGGCGGGCAAGTCGAGCGGCGCAGCCTGATCTCCGACGCCGGCCGCTCGATGGGTGAGGCGATGGCGGGCGTGATGAACAGCGGTCGCCACGCCCACTCCTGGCCTGACGGCGATGAGAAGAGCGACCACTTCGTGGGCGTCTGTTACGCCGACTACGTCGCCGCCAACGGCTCGTTTAGCGGCGCCGAGATCGAGTACCCGGAAGACTCGCTGACGCGCGAGCTGGCGCTGCGCGACGACGCCGCCGATGAGCTGTTGCGGCGCGTGATGGGCGGTGAACTGGAGGCGCTGCAGCTGTGGTACAAGACGCGCGCTTGGGTGATCGCCGGTCAGCGCAAGACGCTGGCGCGGCTGGGGGTTGCCTTCGACCGCGTGTTCTTCGAGTCGGACTTCCTCGCCGACGCCGCCAAGCTCACCGCCGCCGGCTTGCGCGACGGGCGCCTGCGCAGGCGCGAGGACGGCGTGGTGATCTACGCCACCGGCCTTGAGGACTTCGAGGAGTTTCCGCTGGTGCGCGCCGACGGCGTGCCAACCCAGCACATGCGCTCGCTGGCCTACTGGATGGCGGCGCCCGAACTGGAGGACATGACCTCGATGCAGGTGTGCGGCACCGAGTGGGTTTCGCACGTCACCTGCCGGCGCAAGCTGATGGGTGAGCTGCTGCCGGGGATCAACGGCGGCATGCACCCGACGCTCGACATCTTCAACGGGATGGTGTCGCGCCAGAAGCGCGCGCTGGCATCCAGCGAGGGGGCGCTGCTGATCGACGAGCTGATCGAAGCGCTCGACGCGCAGATCGACGCCTCGCCCGCGGGCCGCGCGGCACGCCGAGGCCATCCCTTCCCGGAACGGATCGCCGCGGAGATCGCGCTCGGCTACTTCGTCTCCTTTCCTGTTGCGCCGCCGATCGACTTCGAGCCCGCGCAGCTGCTGGACGACGGTGAGTCACTCGGTTGGGATGTAGTGCGCGCGCGTGCCCACCACAGCGGCCTGGCCACCAATGGCCGACGGCCAGCTGAGGACCCCGACTACCGCTTCGCGGTGGTGCAGGCCGAGCTTTACCGCCGCTACCTGCGCCTCGCGGTGGGGCGCTACGACGTGGGGCCGCTGGCGCTCTACCTCAAGCACCTCGCGCGCTGGTACCTGGAGCGCCCGCGCGGCGAACACGTCGAGCGGGTGGTGCAGACGCTGCTCGACCGCGGCGCGCGGGGGTTGGGGTTGGAGGCGACGCGGTGAGCCTCCGGCGGCGTTTGCGTAGGGGCGGCCTGCGGTGAGCACGCTGCTGGTGGACAACTACGACTCGTACACCTACAACGTGTTTCACCTGCTGGCCGCCGTTAGCGGCGAGGAGCCGATCGTGATTCACAACGACATGGTGTCCTGGCGGGCGCTGTCGCGTTGGGACTTCGATGCGATCGTGCTCTCGCCCGGCCCCGGGCACCCAAGCCGCTGGCATGACTTCGGCGTGTGCGCCGACATCCTGCGCTCGAGTGAGATCCCGGTGCTCGGCATCTGCCTCGGCCACCAGGGTCTCGGGCGCGTGCTCAGCGGCGCGGTCGGGAGCGCGCCCTGCGCGATGCACGGGCGTCTCAGCCACGTGCAGCATCTCGGCAGCGGCCTGTTCGCGGGGATTCCCCAGGACTTCTCGGTGGTGCGCTACCACTCGCTCGCGGTTACCGGCCCGATCGGGCAGGAGGGCCGCGTGACGGCGTGGACCGAGGACGGGGTGGTGATGGGCATCGAGCATCGCTACCGCCCGCTGTGGGGTGTGCAGTTTCACCCCGAGTCGATCGCCACCGAGTATGGGCGCGCGGTGGTGGAGAACTTCTACACGCTCGCCCACCACCACCGACCAGCACGCGCCTTCCCCACGATCCGCTCGCCGTCCGCGCCCCGCACACGCTCGCGGCGCGCGCGTGCGCCGCGGGAGAACGACGCTGGCCGGGCGCTGCGGCTGAGCATCCGCACGATCGCCGGCGCTGCCCCCACCGAGCCGCTGTTCGAGCGGCTGTTCGGCGGGTGTGAGCACGCTTTCTGGCTGGACAGCGCCGACGCGCCAAGCCGCCTGGCGCAGTGCTCCTATCTGGGCACCTCCGCCGGCCCCGATCGCTGCGTGCTCGAATACGACGTTCGAGCTGGGCCTGGTGACGCGCCACGACGCCGCCGGCACCACGGTCGAGGAGTCATCGATCTTTACCGTGCTCGACCGCGAGCTCGCCGCGTGCGCGATCGCCACGCCCGCGGGCGCAGCGCGCGGCCTGCTCGCCGGCTTTGTCGGCTACCTCGGCTACGAGTGCAAGGCCGACTGCGGCTCCCCCAATATTCACCGCTCCGACGTGCCCGACGCGGTGCAGATGCTCGCTACGCGCGTGGTGGCGGTCGATCACGTGCAGGGACTCACCCATCTGCTCGCGCTCGGCCGCGAGGGGGAGGGGGAGGAAGGGGAGGTGGCGTGCTGGCTGGATGAGGCCGAGGCGGCGGTACGCGATACGCTCGCGATGCTCGACGCTGTTGATCGGGGGGAGGGCTCGGCGCCGGGTAGGGCCGGCGAGGGCGAGGGCGAGGGCGAGGGCGTCGGCTCGGCGCCGACCGGTTCAGATCGTGACGCGGTGGGCTCGGCGTCGGCAGCCTTGGTTGGGGGTGCCCAGCGTGGGGATATCGATGTTTCTTTTGGCGTGCCCACCAGTGACGCCGTTCACTTCCGCTGCGGGCGTGGGCGCGAGCAGTACCTCGCCGACATCCTCCGCTGCCAGGCGGAGCTGGCCGCGGGCGAGTCATACGAGGTGTGTCTCACCGACCAGATCTCGACCACCGCCAATCCGCCGCCGTGGGAGCTCTACCGCACGCTGCGCCGCTCCAACCCCGCGCCGTTCGCCGCCTACCTGAAGCTCGGCGAGCTGGCGGTGCTGAGCTCCTCGCCCGAGCGCTTCCTATCGATCGATCGCGAGCGCTGCGTGCAGGCGCGCCCGATCAAGGGCACCGCGCGGCGCGCCGACGACCCGCGCCGGGACGAGTCGCTGCGCGAGGAACTGCAGCACGACGAGAAGACCTTCGCCGAGCACCTGATGATCGTCGACCTGCTGCGCAACGACCTCGGCCGCGTTTGCGCCCTGGACTCCGTGCGCGTGCCGGAGCTGATGATCGTGGAGAGCTACCCCACCGTCCACCAGCTGATCTCCACCGTCACCGGCACGCTCGAACAGGCGCGCACCCCGGTTGAATGCGTCCGTGCCTGCTTCCCGGGCGGCTCGATGACCGGGGCGCCGAAGCTGCGCACGATGGGCATCATCGACGACATCGAGCGGGTCGCCCGCGGCGTCTACTCCGGCGCGATCGGCTACTTCGGCCTGGACGGCGTGGTGGACCTGTCGATCGTGATCCGCACGATCGTGATGCGGCCGGGCGCCACCACGATCGGAGCGGGCGGGGCGATCGTGATGCAGTCAGATCCCGCCGAGGAGTTCGATGAGCTGCTGCTGAAGGCGCGCGCACCGATGGCGGCAATCGCGTCTGCCGCCACGGGGCGCGAGCAGCCCGATTCGTGGACGGTCGAGCTCGAGCCACAGCTGGCCGCGGCGGCATGAGCGGCCGCGCTCCGATCGAAGCAGCGGCGCAGGCCGATCCGGAGTCTCGTTCGGTAACTCCATCGCCGCCCACCGGCGGCGGCAGGACTCATGTTGCGCGAGGGTTGGCGCGGAGGCGGGCGAGCTGGCGCGTGCGCGCAGCAGTCGGCGATGAGGTACCCGCCGTCGCCGCGGCCGTCGGGGAGCTGCTGGCGGAGCTCGGCGCGACGCCGCCTTCGGCGCCTGCGATGGAAGCCGCCGCGCGAGTGCTCATCCACGACCGCCACACCGGCGCGGTGCTGGTGGCGGAGTCCGACGGCGCGGAGGACGGCGTGGCGCTTGAGGGGACCGGCGCGCTCATCGGTGTGCTCGGCGCCAGCTGGCAGAACGCGATTCACGCTCCCGGCCGCTACGGGCTGATCCAGGACCTGTGGGTGCAGCCGGCTTGGCGTGGGAGCGGGGTTGGCGCCGGGCTGCTCGCGGCGCTGTTCGAGCTCGCCCACGAGCGCAAACTCGCGCGCGTCGAGGTTGGGCTGCCCAGGGAGCATTTCGTCGGCCTCGCCGCCACCGAAGCGTTTTACGTGGCCAACGGCTTCACCGCGCTCGGTGCACGGATGCGACGGAGCATCGCGTGAGCGAGCTGCTGATGATCGAGCAGCGCCCCGGCCGAAGCCGGGAGACACTCGCCTTCGACCGAAGCGGGGAGACACTCGCCGTCGGCTCGCATCCCCCGTTCGGCCAGCATCCCTGTTTCGGCCGAAGCCGGGAGACACTCGCCGTCGGCTCGCATCTCCGTTTCGACCAGCGCGACGCGGCGCCGTGGGTGCTCGAAGGTGGGCGCCGGCTGCCCGGCCATGACGACAACCGTCGCTTGGTGGAGCTGCGGCGTGGGCTGATGCGCCACGCGGGCGTGCATGCGATCGACGCCGATGCGACCGACGAAGAGGTTGAGCTGACGTTGAGTGCGCTACATGAAGCGTCCTATCTGCGGGCGTTGCGGCAAGTCGGCTCCGACGAGCCGGTGGTGATCCCCGAGCTCGCGCCGCCCGGTCTGCCGGTCGACATCCCGGTGCGCGCGGGCCTCGTCGCCGCGGCGCACGAGGCGGTGCGCACTGGGATCACCGCGGCGCAACGCCTTGCGGGCGGCGCACGTTTCACCTATGCGCTCTGCCGTCCGCCCGGCCACCACGCCGGCCCCGGATGGTTGGCGGGCTACTGCTACCTCAATACCGCCGCCGCCGCGGTGTCGACGCTACGCGAAAACGGCGTGCGGCCGGTGGGGTTGATCGACCTCGACCTGCACTACCCCAACGGCACCGCCGCAATCCTCGCGCCGATGGCGGACACGTGCCTGCATTCGTTGCACGCCTTCCCCGTCACCAACGTCCCGGCGCTGACGGTGTGCCCGCGCAGTGAGCGCGAACACGTCGTCGAGTTCGCTTCCAGCCCCTCCGCCGAGGAATACCTGCAAGCCGTGGCAGCGTCGATCGATGCGCTCGCGTGCAGGTCATCCGCGCTGGTGGTGTCGCTCGGCTACGACACCGTCGCGGGCGATCCGCACGGATCGTGGAGCTTGTTACCGTCGGTCTTTATCGGGATCGGGCGAGCGCTGGCGGCGTCGGGGCTGCCTGTGTGTGTGATTCAGGAGGGCGGTTACGCACTGCACACGCTCGCCGCTTGCGGCGAGGCGTTTGCGAGGGGATTGCTCGGCGGCGATGCTCGTTTGCGTGCGACCGCGTGGAGCGTACGCCGCCGCGCCTTCGCTGGCCGCTGGCCAAGCGAGAGAGTGCTGGCGTGAACGGACTCGGCGTGAACGGACTCGAGCCCTTTCGTCGGCGCTTGGATGGCCTCGACGAGGAGATCGCGCGGCTGCTTGGCGAGCGCTTCGCGGTGTGTAGGGAGATCGCGCTTTACAAGCGTGAACACGACATCCCGATGATGCAGCCAACGCGCGTCGCCGAGGTACGAGCGCGCTACCTCGCCCGCGGCGCGGAGGTCGAGTTGCCGGCGGACTTCACCCCCGCGTTGTTTGAGCTGTTGATTGGTGCGACTTGCAAGATGGAGGACGAGCTGATCGCCGCCGCCGAGGGTGAGGCGTCTGCCGCCGCCCCGTCCCTCTCCAGAGAGCCCGAGCGCCAGGAGGCGTGATGGTAAGGGCCCGCATCAAAAGATCTGACGGTCCGGTGCGGCCGACAGAATCGGGTGACACTCGCTGCGCTCGCATCCCCGATTCGGCCAGCGGCGGTCTGTGCCACCCGCGATGCTCGCCGTGCGGGTGGGTGGGCATCAATCAAATCTGCGCTCGCGTGCGTCGCATCCCATCCACGAATCGACCACCCCGATCCCGCCATCTCTTTTGATGCGAACCCTGCGCCCGACGTTCATCACCCTCGGTCCGTCGGGCACCTGCCACGAGAACGCGTTGCTTCACTATCTCGAGTTTCAGGGTCTCACCGAGTTTGAGATCGTGCTGGTGGAAGACCTCTTGGGGGCGGTCGGCAAGGTACGCGAGCAGCCCAACACGTTCCTTGTGCAGTGCAGCGCGCACGTGCAGGTGCATCTCGTCACCGAGCGCTTTCACGAGGAGGTGTTCGTGGTGGACACGTTCATCTACCCCACCAAGGCGCTGTCGCTGCTGGTACGCGCCGAAGTCGAGCAGCCGCGGAGTCTGGGGATCGTATCGGCGACCCGTGGCTACCTCGACGTTTCGCGCTTCGCCACCGTCGTGGACGAGCCCTCCAAGCCCGTGGTGGCACGCCACCTGCTCGAAGGGCGCTACGACGCCGGCCTCACGCACGTACACCACGCCGAGGAACACCCCGACCAACTGCGCGTGGCGGAGTACTACGGCCCGGTGGACACCACCTGGGTGGTGTACGGACCGCGCAAGCGATTTCGCGGAGCCGTCATCGGCCAGCGCGTGCCGTGGCTGTTCACCTTAGAGGGTGGCGCAGCCGGCCGCGGGACGGCTGGCCGAAACGGGGATTCGCCGAAGGCGCGTGCCCCCCGGCTTGGGCCGGGCAGCTCTTTAAGTCAACAACCCACCACCGAGATCGGATGGATCGACATGGAACTCCTCCCAGATAGACACCACCGCGGCCCCCGGCGCCTAGCGCCGCTGGCCGCCCTGCTACTGCTGCTCGCGGGCCTCACCCTCTCCTCGTGCGGTGGGTCCTCGGCGCCGACGTACTCGTTCAACGGCACCGGCTATTCCAACGGCAACCTCTCGAACACCCGTTTCGCCGGGGGACCGATCAACCGGTCGACTGTGAAGCAGCTCGGCGTCGCCTGGCACATGCCGCTGAGTGCGAAAAGCCTGTACGGCGCCTACTCCTCTACACCGATCATCGCCAACGGGGTGATCTACTCGCAGGACCTCGAATCCAACGTGCAGGCGATTGACCTGCAGACGGGGAAGGTGCTGTGGACAAAAAACTATGAATCCGCCGACCAGGGGCCCAATGGGCTGGTGGTGGGCGGCGGGCGCGTGTACGGGGCGACCGCCACCTCGGCGTTTGCGTTGAATGAGAAGACCGGCGCGCAACTGTGGTCAGTGGAACTGATCCGCAACTCCAGCGAGGGCATCGACATGGCGCCCGGCTACCACAACGGCATCGTGTACATCGCGACGGTGCCGGGCAACAACGCCAAGTTCTATGCCCCCGGCGGCGTCGGCATCCTGTGGGCGCTTGACGCGTCGACCGGGAGGAAGCTGTGGCACTTCGACACCGCGCCGGAAAACCTGTGGGGGCACCCCAACATCAACTCCGGCGGAGGTGTCTGGTATGCGCCAGCCTTCGACGAACAGGGCTCGATCTATTTCGGCACCGGCAACCCGGCACCGTTCCCTGGCACCGCCCAGTTCCCGTGGGGATCCAGCCGCCCGGGCCCCGATCTGTACACCGACTCGCTGGTGAAGCTCAACGGCGCCACCGGCAAGCTGCAGTGGTACTACCAGGCGTTTCCCCACGACCTTTACGACCGCGACCTACAGGACCCGCCGATCCTGATGACGGTAGACGGCAAGCCCGCGGTGGTGAGCGCCGGAAAGGGAGGGGTAGTGGTGGCGGTTGAACGGGGCACCGGCAAGCTGCTGTGGAAGCGCAAGGTAGGGCAGCGCAACAATCACGACAGCGATGGCATCTATGCAATGAAAGGGGAATACTCAAAACTGCACATGCCAGAGACGGTCGAACCGGGGCTGCTGGGTGGGGCGATCGCGCCGATGGCTACCAACGGGTCCACATTGTTTGTGCCCGTCGTGAACATCCCCGTGCACTACACCTCGCAGACCGAAGACACCGAAGGCCCGGCCTCTACCGGCGAACTGGTGGCGCTCAACGCCTCCACTGGAGCGGTGCTGTGGGTGCAGAAGCTCTCCTCGCCGGCGTTCGGAGCCGCCACTGCCGTCAACGACATTGTGTTTGCGACGATCGCCAGCGGCACGCTGTACGCGTTCAACGACACCACCGGGGAAGTGCTCTGGCAGGCGCAGCTACCGGCCGGCTCCAACACCGGCGTGGCGGTGTCCGGCGACACAGTGATCGTTCCCGCCGGTCTTACCTCGCGGGAAGGCGAGACCCCGGAACTGGTGGCGTACCGGCTCGGGGCGAGCGGGGGCGGGGAAGCGGGGTAGGAGGCACACCGCCTCGCCGGGAACGCCGCCGGGCGCACGCGTTGGAGCCGCGTTGCGCCCGGCGTCAGGCGGCCTTGGGCGTCAGGTGGCCTTGGCGTCTTAGGCGGCCTTGGGCGTCGGGCGGCCTTGGCGTCAGGGGCCTTGGCGTCTCAGGCGGCCTTGGGCGTCAGGACGATCACCGGGATGACGCGCTCGGTCTTCTGCTCGTATTCGCCAAACTGCGGGAAGCGCTCGGCCTGGGTGCGGAACAAGCGCTCGCGCTCCTCGCCGGTGGCCTCGCTGGCGAGCACATCGATCGTGTCGGTACCAACCTCGATCGTGGCATCGGGGTGGGCTACGAGATTGCGGTACCAGTCGGGATGCGACGGTGCCCCGCCCTTCGAGGCGAACACAACGTAGCGCCCGCCGTCGCTCTGGTAGGCAAGCGGGTTGATACGGCGCTGGCCGGACTTCGCACCAGTGTGGTGCAGCAGTAGCAGCGGCATACCGTCGAACATGCCGCCGACGCTTCCTTCGTTGGCGTGAAACTCCTCGATGATCTTGGCGTTGAACTCTGCGGGGGAGGTAGCCATTTTGCTCCTTGGGAAGTTGGGCGGGGCGATTATCGACGCTCGCTCAGTCTAGGGGGCCACGCGATAGCGAACAACTATGTTCGCTATGATGCGCCCGGTGTCCGCGGAGATCCGCCAGCTGCCCCGGGGCCGTCACCGCCTGACGCGCGAACAAGTGCTCGCTTCGCAGCGCGGGCGGATGCTCGCCGCGATCGCACAGGGGGTTGCAGTCAAGGGATTCGCAAACGTCACCGTCGCCGACGTGATCTCGCGCGCGGGTGTGTCCCGCGAGACCTTCTACGAGCAGTTCGCCGACAAGGAGGAGTGCTTCCTGGCGGTGCTCGAGGCTGGCGCAAGCGGCCTGCTCGAGATCCTGCAGACGTCGCTGTCTCCGCCAGCCGCGGATCCGATCGTACGGATGGAGCGGGTACTGAGCGCGTACTTCGACGCGGTCGCGTCCGAGCCGGAGCTGGCGAGGGTGTTCCTGGTCGATGCCTACGGCGCCGGTCCGCGCGCGATCGACCGGCGGGTGGAGTTGCAGACGCGGTTCGTCGAGGTCGTCGCCGAGGTTGTCGGCGCGAGCGGCGAGCAGGAGCGGTTCGCGTGCGAGGCGTTGGTCGCTGCGATCAGCTCGATGGTGACTGTCCGCGTGGCAGCCGGCCGCCTCGACCAGCTGCCGGAGCTGCGTGCGGCGATCGTCGAGCTCGCGCGTGCAACGGTCTTCTCCGGGACGGCGACCCGCAAGCGGGCGCGGCGATGAGGCGGGCGTGGTTGATCCTCGGCGCGGTGCTCGCACTGTGGCATCCGCACAAGCGCTACCCGGTCCTGGGCAAGGCACGATGAACGTGACCCAACCTCGGATCCCTCCCGGCACAAGGGCCGAGATCGGCCGCGTCAACGCGCTGATCGTCGGCGTGATCGCGCGCGCTTCGGGCGGCGGCGCGCCCAACGTGTTCACGACGCTGGCACGCCACCGAGCTCTGTTCCGTGTGTGGCTGATGTTCGCTGGGCGGCTGATGCCGCGCGGCAAGCTGCCGCGCGTTGACACGGAGCTTTTGATCCTACGGACTGCGCACAACTGCAGCTGCGAGTATGAGTGGCACCACCATGCGCGGATCGGACAGTTGGCTGGCCTGACTGCCGATGAGGTGGCGCGCATCCGCGACGGGGCCGACGGCGACGGCTGGACCGCGCGACGAGCACTGTTGCTGCGAGCGGCCGACGAGCTGCACAACGACCGGTTTGTATCCGCCCCGGTCTGGGAGGAGCTGCGCAAGCACCTTTCCGACGTTGAGCTGATCGAGCTGTGCATGCTCGTCGGCCACTACGAGATGCTGGCAATGACGATCAACAGCCTGCGTGTGCAGCCGGACTTCGTATCGTCCGGACGGCCCTCGCGGCTTCTAAGGAGGTTCACATGAGTCCCGAGCCACTGGCTGGCCGGAGGGTCCTGATCACCGGCGCCGCGCGCGGAATCGGCGCGGCCACCGCAAAGCGGCTGCACGCCCGCGGCGCCCGGCTGGCGCTGGCGGGGATCGAGCAGGAGCAGTTGGAGCAGGTCGCGGCCGAGTGCGGCGACGCGGTCGCGATCGGCTGCGACGTGCGCGATCGCGAGCAGGTCGAGGCCGCGGTCGCCGGCGCGGTTGAGCATCTCGGAGGCCTCGACGTGGTGATGGCGAACGCCGGCGTCGCCGCGCAGCTGCCGCTGATCGGGGGCGACCCGGCGGTGTTCGAGCGGACGATCGAGGTCAACCTGCTGGGCGTCTACTACACGCTGCGAGCAGCCGGTCCGCACATCGCCCACCCGCGTGGGTACGCGCTCGCGGTTTCGTCGCTGGCGGCGGCCGTGCACCCGCCGCTGATGGGCGCCTACTGCGCCGCCAAGGCCGGCGTCGAGGCGCTCGGCGATGCGCTGCGGATTGAGCTGGCTTCGAGCGGCGCGCGGGTTGGCGTTGCGTACTTCGGCGAGCTCGAGACCGACATGACCAAGCGCGGCTTCGGGACCAAGGCGGCGCGGCGTTTGCAGGCGGCGCGAGGCCCGTTCACTCGAGTGACCCCGCTCAAGGTTGGGATCGATGCAATCGAGCGCGGGATCACGCGCCGCTCGCGGCGGGTGGTGGCACCCGGCTGGGTCGCGGGTGTGTTGCCGATCCGAATGGGCGCGCAACGGCTGATCGACCTTGGCGCACGGCGCGGGCTCGATGAGGTGCTCGCGATCGCGCGCGAGGAGAACGCGCCGTTGACGACGACGCTGCCGAGCCGCAATGGCGATTGATAGCCACTCTCGACGACGACGAGCTACAGAACTCTAGCCATGGTGTCGCACAAGCGGCATTGGACGCAACCTGACGATCTAACCTGCTCCGCACCGGTACTGAGGTTCGACGTGGCTAGATTGGCGGGCCCTTGATCTTTCCGTGTCGTCTCGTGACGATCCAGGAAACCCCACCCTAACGAAGGGAGCGTCTGATGGACATCTTTGAGATCGAGCAGAAGGAGACAGTCAGCAGGGAGGAGGTCGCGAAGCGCCTACGGCTCCTCGCCGACATGCTCGCTCAGAACAACGACTTGGAGTTTGACCGCGGTGGGATGCATTTCACCGTTCACGTCCCCGACCAGCTTCAGCTCAAGGTCGAGCTCGAGGTGGAGACCGACGAGCGCGAGCTCGAGATCGAGCTGAAATGGTGATGAGCTCCTCTTAGCCATCGTCGAGCTCGGCGTCGACCACGCCGCGGGTCGTTGACGACACCACGTTGCGCCGGAGCGGTTTGGTCAGCTTCGCCTAGATAGCGGATCACGACCGGTGGAAGGAAGCAACATCATCAGGGTGAGCGGGTCGATCGGTGACTCGATGAAGCCGTGGTGCCGGTAGAAGGTCTTTGCGTGCTCGTAGTAGGACTCATCGTACTCGTCTATAAGCTTGCTGTTGTTAGTCCTTTGGTCGTGGTGATAAATCAATGGTGGCAGGATCGGAAAGACCGCGCGTAGCCGCGGCAGAACCGGTCTTGTCTAATGACTGTCGCACGATCGGCGTTGTGGCGCGCGTCGCAGCCCATGATCGCAGTCCGCTACGATTCGGCATAATGGGCTGTCATCAACAAGCGCGCGCCTGAGCCGTGCCGCCCTCAGCGTCAACGGGTTCCGTCAGCAGACGTACGGCAGCGACGGCCATCAGCGTTGCTATCTCGATAGCGGCCCTTGGCGTATCAATCTGGAGCGTTCTCCAAGCACAGGCAACCTCAAGGGCACAGGCACGGGAACAGGCCCGGCAGGCTGCGTTGTCTGAAGCGCAGACTGTACAGTTCGTGGGGGGTGTAACCAAGAACTCCAGTGGTGAATCAGAGATTGACGCCGTTATTGAGAACTTCAACAAGTATCCACTCATCTACGAGGAGATACAGTGGCCGGGTGGTGTAAACACTCAGTACACCTCGATAGGAAGCTGTGAGGAGGTATACTTGGCCGCACCTACGACAGGTTACTCCGAACCTTTCAAATATGTTCTTGGCGCTATCCTGTACTACAGGACGCCGGGGGGCCTTACTTGGGCACGACGGTTGAACGGCCTACCTTTTCGAGCAAAGGGCCCTCCCTCACCTAGCTACGAGGAAAGCGCCCCGACGGCTATTGCTAACTGTTCGGTCTCCTAGACTGTGTGTGTGCGCACTGGTTTTGCCTAAAACTGGATAAGCCTTGACTTATAGGGATAAATGCTATAAGTCTTTATAGCTTGCTAGAAGCTGTGCGCTCATCGCGCACTTGAACCCGACGCGGCGGGCGCGCTTGGTCAGACGCTCGCCTGCGAGGTGCTTTGGAGCTGATCCATGAGCTTCATCAGGTTGCGCTCCGCGCCGGAGTGACCTACCCGGGTGCCAGAGATGTGCCACGGCGCCGAGGGCGAGGTACGCCCCCGGGCTCCTCAGAGCCTTTCTGTCGTCATCGGGCAGTCGATGTCTGTGTGGGCGGGGCCAGGGCGCATCCGTTGTGCGCAGCGGCGCGTCTGAGATCCTCGTCCCAGCTGACGAACGTGATCGCCTCACCAGCCGACAGCGCGCTGGCGAGATGAACCGCGTCATAGCCGCGCAGAGCGAACTTCTCGGCGAGCTCGCCGGCCTCGCGCGCCAGCTGTACGTCGATGCCGATGAGCGACAGTTCGCCGTGCAGAGACTCGAAGTCCTCAAGCGCCCGCCCGCGGGCGGCGGCGGTGAGCCGGGCGCCGCGTCGTGCGGCCGCGAGCGCCGCGCGACCCTCGGGGTAGGCGAGGATGCTCGAGATCCCAGGATGTGGGGTCGCCCACAGTTCGCTTGCCAGCTCGGATCCTTGCTCGGCGATCACGAGCTTGACGAGCGCCGAGGTGTCGAAGTAGAGGATCAGCGGCGTTGCTCGGCGACTAGCTCGGAAACCGGGCCGCGTGCCTTCACCTGCGCGCGCCGCGCGGTCCGCTGGCGGCTCGGCGGTGTCACGAGGCCGCGGCGTACGAGGTCCTGCAGAGGATCGCTCTCCTTGACTGCGGACAGGCGGGCGATCGGTTGCCCGCGGCGCGTGACAAGCACCTCTGCGCCACCCTGAACGTGCTCCAAGTGCTCGCTCAGGCGATCGTGCAGCGCACGCACACCGACCTCGTACGTCCGCGCTGGTAGCGTCATGAAGTGATCCTAGCAGCTACATAGGCGGGACCGCCTGTTGGAATTGACCCCCGCCGTCCGGTTGGCTTGAGGCCGATACAAAATGAGTTGACCGCACCGCACGCAAAGGCATCTCTGGCTGTATGAAACGGCTGAAAATGAGACAGGCTCACCCCCAGCGTGCGGAATGGGACGCGAACCAGGTCGCACCGACTACGTCCGTCCCCGCGGCGCGCGCCCCGTTGGCGGTGCCTGCCGGAATTCGGCACCCGGATTTCCCGAGGCGGTACGTTTGAGGCTCACGGCGGGACCGGCCCCCAGGTGCAGGCGAGCGGAGCGGGTGAGCTGCCGACGGTGATCGGGGTGCCGGTGAGTTCGGCGATGTTCGCGTGCTCGAGGACCCGGGGGCCCTCCGGGCGCGCGCGGCAGCTTCGGGGCGCTCGCTTGCGCCGGGCAAAGCGGAAGCGCCCGTCTCACCGCGGCCCAAACCCGGTCCTCGTCCAAACCGACCGCGTCGGGCTTGATGGTGGCTGCTTCCGCGCAAGCAGGTTGTCGAGCTCGCGCGAGCGGGTACGAGGGTCGCTCAGCTCGCCGAGACGTTCGGTGTCAGCGAGGCGACGATCTATAGCTGGCTCAAGCAGGAGCGGATCGACCGGGGTGAGGCGCCAGGGCTGAGTACCGAGGGGCAGATGGAGCTGGCTGCGGCGAAGCGTCGTATCCGCCAGCTAGAGACCGAATTGGCGGTCTCGCGCAAGGTGAACGAGGTCTTCCTCGAAGGGGATCTCCCCCCAAAAGGCTCTACCCGGTGATTGAGTCCCTGGCCGGGCAGGGGATCGATGTGCAGCTCGCGTGCGTGATGCTCGGGGTCTCCGCCTCGGGCTACTACGCCTGGAAGGATCGTCCGCCGTCGACGCGGACGCTCAGACACGCATGGCTGGCCGGCGAGATCGCGCAGGCCCATAAGGACTCGGGTGGCACCTACGGCGTGCGTCGTGTGACCGCCGAGCTGCGTCACGGCCGCGGGATCATCGTCGGGCACAACCAAGTCGAGCTGCTCATGGGGCGCCTGGGGCTGCACGGGCTCCCGAAACGCCGGCTGCCCAGAGGCGCGAAGCTCGGCAAACCGAACTCGCGTGATCTCGTGCGCCGCCGTTTCCGCAGCGACGGCCCGGATCGCCTGTGGATGACAGACATCACCGAGCACCCGACCAAGGAGGTCTTGTCGAACCGGACGATCTTGAGGAAAGATACTAGCGATCAATGACACATCGTCGGGACCGATGTCGTTCTATGTCGCACGACCACCCTCTCTGTCAGTGGAAGTGAGCAGCATCATCAGAGTGAGCGGGTCGATTGGTGACTCGATGAAGCCGTGGTGCCGGTAGAAGTTCTTTGCGTGCTCGTCCTTGGCGTGGACGAGGACGAGTCTCACGCCGACAATCTCTGAGACCTCGATTGCCTTCGTCATGAAGTGCTTAAGCATGGCTGCGCCGAGGCCCTTGCCTTGGTGGCGGCTTTCGACGGCCATTCGCCCCAGCAGGATCGCTGGGAGATCGGCGGGCTGGTCGCGGGCGATACGCCGCGGCGCCGCGGCGCGCATCACCGAGGCGGTAGAGGATGCGTAGTACGCCACGGCCGTCCTGGTCGGCTCGTCGATCACGACCCACGTGCGGCTGGTGCCGGCCGCCTGGTTGCTGAGCGCTCGGCGTGCGAGCCAGTCATTGAGCGCAGGCTCGCCACAGTCGAATCCCTCCAGCCTGTGCTCGCTGGTCAGCAGGGTTGGGCCGCTGTAGGTCAACGTGTGGGTCGCTCGAGCACCGATGGTTGTGAGAGCAGCCTGATCATCGCCGGCGGAAGCCGCGATGGCGTCGCGGAGAGCAGGCCCTGTAGCTCGTTCCAGGCTGCGTCGTCGATGGCGAACACGCGACGATCGGCGAGGTCGAGCTCGGCGGCTTCCACGGCGTGACGCAGCACGTAGTCGCTCGTGGACTCGCCGCGGGCCTCTGCGGCGCGGCGCAGCACCGTGTCCTGCGTGGGGGTCAGGCGGAGGCTCAGTCGCTCAGTCTTGGACGCCATGCCCACATTGTACGTCATCGGATGTACGGAAGGGGAACTGCCGCGCACGGCTCTATTACGCTGGTCGCCAGTGCGTGGTTCCAATAGCGACGTTCAACCCTGCCGAAATGCAGGCAAGCGGAGGGTATTCGAACCAAGATTCTGGCTCGGTCGACAAGGTTGTGTCGGAGCTTCTGGCGGGGTTGGCGGCGCAAGAGGCCCGAGCAGAGTTGAGCCGCGTGGCCAAGAAGCTGGCTGGTCTCAGGGCCAGCGATGCCCAGCCGAGGGCCATCACGAGCCGACGGTTACGGCCTCGTCGTCCAGGCTGGGTGCTGGGTGCCGTGCGCAACGTCATGGCCGACCAGGCCGGGCCGATGCGGGTCGCGCATGTTCATGCCGCGGTCGAGGCATGGCTTGGCGAGTCGGTCTCGGTGAATTCGGTCAGTTGGGTGCTTGCCTCGCATTCCGCGGCTTCGTCGCCGTTGTTTGTGCGGGTGGCGAGGGGCCGCTACGTCTTGGCGAGCGCCGCGTAGCGACTCTGGCGGTTCGGTCCGGGTGTGGCGTACAGGCGGCCTGTCGGCGAGGAGATCGACGCGCGGACTTGATTGTCCTGCGGCTATTCGGTCGCCTCGGTGTCACGAGCGGTCGATGGAGATGTATCGGCTGTTGGCGCATCCCGAGCGGCCTCCTCGGGTGCGATGACCCGGACCCCGAGGGGTTCGAGGGCGTCCTGCATGCGCTTGTCGTAGGTTGCCACGCCCGCGAGCTGCTTGCCGAGGCTGAGCGCGCTGGCGATGTGGATGGCGTCGAGTGCGCCAACGTGTACCGGCTTCACCTTGCGCGCTGCGGCGATGATGCCCTCGCTGAGTGGAACGATCGCGGCTGAGGAAAGCACTCCTTGTAGCACCAGGCTGCCATCGATTACCGCGTCGGCTCGTTCCTCGCGAGCGCGCGCCACAGCACGCGGCAACTCGACTTCCGCGATGATGCTGGTCGCGAGTTCCATCCAGGTCAGAAGCTCGCGCTCGATAGCGGCGGACTCTGCCTCGCGTACGAGCAGCTTGAGCAGCGCGGAGGTGTCGACGTAAAGGATGGCCGGGGGCGGCGCGGGCGGTTCAGTGGCTGCCATGCCCGCCGTCGGGCCGCTCGCCGCGCACCGCGAGAAGCGCCTGTGTGCCGGCGTCAGTGATGGGTCCGGTCAGGGGGCCTCGTTCGGCGAGTACGTCGCTTAGGCTTCGCGTGGCAGGCCGAAGCGCCCCCGCACGGTCGGTGGCGGCCTGTGTTTGCGCGACCCTCGTGGGCGAGGTCTCTGGGCCGATCTGAGTATGCCGTGGCTTGGCCATGTTCAATAGGCTACCGCGTGCCTGGGACGCTTCGTCCCGGCTACCGAGTCCGCGCCTGCGTGGCGCGGAACTCGTGAAGAAGCGCGTCGCGACGGCCGCGCCTGCGCTGCGCCTTCTTCGGCGACGGCGACTTCTGTGGCTTGCAGGGCAGACAGCCGGCGCGGCGCTGCTTGGGGCGCCTTCGCTTGTGGTGGGCCATGACCCCAAGCTATCAGCGGACGCCGCCCCGCAAGCACGGCCGCGCTTGGTTCGATTAGCGACGCTCAACCCCCCGAAAATGCGGAGAACCGGACGTTATTGGAACCAGCCTTGTGACGATACGGACAAGTGCGTCGTCGCAGCTCTCAGGGCTCTCGCGGCTCCTGAAGGCATATCGGGATTGAGCTCTTTGGCTAAGGGCTTATCCCTGTAGGGCGTTGGCTGTGCGTGCGGTGTGTGCGCGCTTGAGGGCGATCATGCCGCTCGCGAGTTGGAGGAGGGCGAGATGGTTTTCGTCCTTCTTGGACCAGCGGATGAGGATCGCCCGGTTGCGGTTGAGCCATGAGTGACAGGCCTCGACCACCCACCTCCGCGCTCGCCAGTCCGGGTTGTGATGCTTGAGGCTGATCTCCTCGCCGCGAGCGCGAATGTGTGGGGTGAACTCGCGGCCTTCAAGAAGTTCGCGGACGACGGGGAAATCGTAAGCCTTGTCCAAGCAAAGTCCTTGGGGGTCGGCCTCGGGTGGTTCGGGTCGCTCGATCGGGATCGAGTCGAGCGTCGCCTTCAGCAGCTTGTGATCGTTGCGGTTCGCGCCGTCGTGAGCGATCCCGATCGGGACGCCACGTGCCTCGACGAGGAGCGAGCGCTTCGCCCCCCCTTGGCCCGGTCAGTGGGATTAGGACCAGTCCTCGGCCCGCCGAGCGGCGCTTTGCTCATCGCACCGTCGGCCGCCAACCAAGACCAGTCGATACCGACCTGCGCGTCGTAGTCGAGCAGTCCTTGGCGCCAAATCTCATGAAAGACGCCTGCCTGCTCCCACTCCTGAAAGCGCCGATGCGCCGTTGAGGAATTACACACCCCCGTCGCGTTGAGCGCGTTCCACTGCATACCAGTGCGCAGCACGAGCAAGATCGCGTCCATCACCTCACGCTTGGGAAGACCGCGCCGGTGAGTTCCCAACGGATGCTCAGGCGCCTCCGGCAACAAAGGCTCGATTCGCTCCCACAACCAGTCCGGCATACGCCAGCCATCGTCGCGGTCAACCAAACCCATCACGCACCCCCTTATGTCCGATCAACAGATCGAACCCGGAGTTCGCCGCTACACCACCAAAACCCTCCTACAGGGATAGGCCCTAAGCGGTTGGCTGCTCTGAAGGCCAGCGATGCCCCGCCACGGGTCATCGCGAGTCGGAGGCGGCGGCCTCGGCGTCCGGGTTGGGTCGGTGACGCGGTTGCGAGGGTGATGGCCGACCAGGAGGCGCCAATGCGGGTCGCGCAGGTGCATGCAGCGGTCGAGGCGTTGTTTGGCGAGACCGTGTCAAAGGATTCTGTGAGCTGGTGTCTGTCGGCCGGTGTCCACAGGAAGGAGCGGCTGTTTGTTCGAGTCGCGCGAGGGCGGTACGTGCTGGCGCGTGACGGGCGGCACGCGGAAGGCTCAGGCCCAAAGAACACAGTCGTCCGCGGTACGGCGTACGGTGCTCGGTCGTGTCCTTCGAGCATCCCAGGACAAGCGACCCCGACGGACGGGAGGTGGTGTTCGACGTAGGCTCCAGGCTGCACTTGGGAGAGCGGCGTCCCTGGCTGCTTGACCACATCGACGTCATCCTGGGCACCGTCGCTCGCCCCGACCACCGGGTCTTGGACCCCATTCCGAACCGCGAGCGGTTCTATCGCCAGCACATCGAGCCCGGCCGCTGGTTGCGGGTCGTCGTAGACTACGGTCAAGATCCCGCGTGGGTTGTGACCGCCGTTGAGCAGGTCAACGATCCACGGAGGACATCATGATGATCACGATCGCCGGCATCGACTTCGACTACCAGGACTACGACGAGCGTGGCGACGTGCTGTTCCTGCACGTCGGCAAGCCCGCCGAGCCGCCTGCCAAGGCATTCGAGACGCCCGAGGGGCATACCGTCGAATACGACGAGCACGGCGCCGTGGTTGGCCTGGAACTAATGGGCGTTCGGCGGGCCGTCGAGAGCGACGGCGAGCTGCGGCTCACCTGGCCGCAGGCTCACGTTGCGGCCAGCGCCCTGCTGGACGCCATCGCAGCGTAGGTTGACGGGCGAGCGCCGTTCGTGCCGGCGGTGCGGGGATGGGCGCGAGCGTGGTTCCATTAGCGACGCTCAGCCCTTCGAAAATGCACTTGGTAGAACAGCTCTCAAACCCCTCCGGCCCCCTGGAGGCGGTGTTCGAGGCCCTGTCAGATAAGCCGATCAAGGCGACCGCGCGCCCTGTGCCACAGCTCGACGTAGGACGGCTCGGCAACGGCGTGGTCCAGCGGGCCGTCGTCAAGGTGCTGGCATCGGCTCAGCGTCCCTTGACCGTGCTGGAAGCCCAGGCGGCGGTCATGGACCTGCTCGGCCGTCCGGTGTCGAAGGGCTCGATCAACTGCTGCCTGTCCACCGGGGCGCTGGAGGACGAGCCCCGCTTCGAGCGGGTAAAGCGCGGTTGCTATCGACTCCGACACGATTGGCTGGAACAGTAGGCAGGCGATCAGTTCGGCTGTGGTGCGAGCTGAAACCCGAGCTTAGGAGTGCGCAACAATGGGCGATATGGCGATCAGCTCGCATACGCGCAAGATCCTCTGGAGCTTCTCGGGCAATGCGTGCGCGCTCTGCGGCACGCAACTTGTCATGACGCCGGCAGCTGCTGATGACCGGCACGCGATCATCGGCAGAGAGTGCCATATCGTTGCCCAGGCGCCATCTGGGCCGCGCGGCATGAGTGGCTCGCGTCAAGATCTCGATGACTACGAGAACTTGATTCTGCTTTGTGCCAATTGCCACGCGGTCGTTGATGGGCAGCCCGCACAGTTCCCGCCGGAGAAGCTGCGCGAGCTCAAGGGAGCCCACGAGCAGCGAGTGCGTAGCCGCTGGGCTATTCCGTCCATGTCGGATATCGCGTGGAGAGGGCGGGATCAGCCATTTCAGCTTGAGCCTGCCTTGAGCGGCGATGCGCTACTTCGACGCCTCTCGTCGTCAGAGTCATGGACTCACGACTACCCCGACCACATGTCTGCGAGCCAAAGAGAGGCAGTTGGTAGCTTCCTTCAGGCGTGCCAGGACCAGAGCGAAGCCTACGAGGACATCGGCCCCAAAGGGCGGATTGAAGGCGGCCACGACCTTCAAGAACGCATCAACACGCTGCTTATGGACGAGGATCTGGGCATCTTTGTGGGCACGCGGCAACTCGCGCTCGTCGGCAATGGCAATGAACTGCCGTGGCGCGAGACCGCGATAAAGATCGTAGATGTTCGGGGGGCCGGCATCAAAGACCTCGCTGCGAACTCTGCCGCGGGTTAGGCATCGACTGAGCCACTTTGTTGTTGCCACCGGGCTCCTCTGACCGTCGGGTGGCCAAGCGAGAATTCTTCGCATGACTATGCTGGCCGACATTCTCGGCGCGAGCTCGACGAGCCTAGGCGCCCTGCTCGTGGGGATCGGTGCTGTGCTTCTTCTCGTGGATACGGTCGCAGGATCAGGCTGGGCAGGCATGACGATCGGCGGCACCCTGCCAAAGCCGAGCCGCCGACTGTCATCTGGCGCAGAGGTGGCGGGAGCAGTCTTTGTCGCCGTCGGTTCAGCGCTGCTCCTGGCGAGTGCCAAGGGGTTGAGCTGGCTTGCTGTGGTGCTCAGCCTCGCCGTCGCCACCATCGTGATCTATGCCGTGATGACCTTTCGGCTACGGGAGCATATGCGACTCATTGCTCGCGAGGATAAGGGCTCATCGCCAAAGCCACTGTGGTGGTGCGCGCTGCACCCGACGTGGCGCCCTCCCGACGACTAGCGCATGTTACGGTCGTCAGGGGCGGATCGTCTCCCGATAGCGGGTCTTAAGGGCGCCGGGGCGGCTTCTAGCCTCATGCTTCATGCCGTCACGCAGGCGTATACCCGCCACTCCCTCGGGAGTCCGTGCTCGGACGCTACGCGGGCGGACGCAGGCGGTCTTCTATCGAGACGCCCACGGTCGCGAGCCGGTCGACGTTTTCTTGGAGGAGCTGTTGAAGACCCAGCCGCTCGCGGCGGCGAAGATCGACGATGCGATCGAGGAGCACCTGAACGGGAGGCAGCCAGGCGCACCGCCGCCCGAGTTTCCGGTCACCTCGCAGATCGACGGAGAGCTTCGCGAGCTGCGAGTTCGTTTCGCGCGAACTCGCTACCGGCTGCTCTATCAGCGATCCGGCAACCTGATTGTCCTGCTCCACGCTTTCGAGAAGAACACCGGCGCTGTGCCGGCACGTGACCGTGAGGCGGCCAAAAGGCGCATGGCCGATTTTCGGGCGAGGATGGACGCGGAGCGCCGTCGTCCTCCGCGGGCGGCTGGCCGGGATGCTCCGCCGAAGTCGCGGCGAGGCTGATCGGTTTATCATTCGTGATAAGGTATGGCTCGTGAGCAATGCTGTCCAAAGCCCTGTCGGCCGTTCCGCTGTTGAGGCAGCGGGTGGCCGCGCCGATCGCAGCGAGGCGTACCGCGACGCCCGTGCTGAGTACGCGCACATTCGCGCTTTGCGCGAGGTTAGCCCGATCGCTGCGCATCTGCGTGAACGGCGGTTCGAGCTGGGGTTGACTCAGGAGGAGGTCGCCAAGGCTGCGGGGACCTCGCACAGTGCGGTGTCGCGGCTCGAGAAGGGCACGCATATCCCGCAGCTGCCTACCTTGCAGCGGATCGCCGCCGTGCTGGACGAGGAGCTGCTCGTCTGCTTTCAGCGCACCGTGGACGGTGAGGTTGAGCGAGAGTTCGCCGCCGTAGCCTGAGCCGCCGATTGGGGACGGCGAGCGGGGCCAATGCGCCCGAGTGGACTCGAACCACCACGGAGAACAATCTCCACAAGGCCCTCAACCTCATACGCCCATGAAATATGGGTCCGCCCGCGTCCAGATCGTCCGTTTTGTGCGGGATCGCGGACGCATCGGACACATCGGACGAAATGACTTGTGCCAAAGATGTGCCACGCCCGAGTTGTGCCAAGTCTCGCCGAGCCGGCGTCGCGCGTCCCAATGCCGCACAAGGTTCCACCCCGAACATTTGTTTGGCACCGTGTGCGCTGGGCCGAACTCGCTGAGGGGTGAGGCTGAGCATCGTTAGTCGCCAGCTTGCCACAACGACCGGCGCGAAGCTCAGGCCGGCGGTTCTACGCGCGTGGCGACGGGCTGGCCCAATTCAATACAGCGATGAAGTCGCAGCGCTCAGCCATCCTCCAAGAGCTCCAGACGCCCGACGAGGCGACGCTGGCCTTCAACAGCTTCGGGCTCGGCGGCCGGCTGGAGCCCGAGGACGCCGCCGAGTTCCAGGCCGCCACGATCGCTCGCGCCGTCCTGGCCGACAACGTGCCCGAAGATGTGCGCAACAACTTCGAGCGCGCACGCAAGCTGCACCTCTACGGCGTGCTGGAGTACGAGTTCTTCACAGCCGCCGGCGACTATGCGCTGCTCGTGCTGGAGGGTGCCCTCCGCGTGCGATTCCTCGCCTTCTACAGCGACGGCGTTCCTCTCGTGCGTGCAGGGGATGAACAGCTGTTGCTGGCGAGCACGTTCGACGACGTGCTTGCTGCGCGCGGTGCGAAGCTGCGCGGAGCCGGCGGTGCTACCCATCGGCTTCCGCTGGGCGCAGACGCTCTGCTCTCCTGGGCGCGACGCGAGCAGCTGCTCGCTGGTACGAGAGCGAAGATCATCGAGGGCATCCTGTCCGAACGGCGAAACCACGCCGCCCATCCCGTCGGGCACGCAATCAATATGCCGGTGGACTCCGCTCGCACGCTGCGCGATGTCGCCGAGACGATCAACAAGCTATGGGGCCACGACACGCCAGGCGGACGCCTCTTTCCTGCCCCGGTGGCACGCCAGCCGAGGGTCGCCGCCGTGGCGCCACAGGGCGACGGCGGCTGTGAAATGCGTCTCGAGCAACTACCCGAAGCCGACGAGTGTGAGCGCGCCTACACCTACGCCGTGTTCCTTGCCGTCGAGGACGATCGGCTGATCGCGCCCGGTCGTGATGGCATCGGGTTCACGCATCAGCCCGGCTTCCAGACCACCCGATTCCCCTGCGAGATGATCTGGCAAGGCAGCTGGGAGGAGCTGACGCAAGCGATCGAGCGGGGCACCTTCTCTGGATTGGACGACACCGCTGACCATCTCGATCGCCTCTTTCTCATTCGTGTCGGTCAAGGACAGATCGACCTGGCGCGCTCACCCGCTGACCTGCTCGCGCTGGATGAACAGCCTCGCGGGCAGTGGTACGCCGTGACAGCCGACGCGCCCCTGGATGCCTGGGTGCACGTTAGGGACCACGAGCCCGACGTGGCCGGCGGCAGAGACTTCTGCCCGGAGTGCTGCGTCCAGATCACAGCGAGGCGCGTATCGACGAAGCGGGCGGTAGCGATCGCCGCCGATGCTCTCGAGCAGCACTAACTTGAAGCATGGACTGCAGGCCATCTAGCATCAGCGAGATCGTGCCCTTCGTCCAGCTACTCCCAGCGGTCGAACGCGCACATGCAGCGACTCGCCTCGTGATCCAGGGCACGGGCTGCCAGCTGGGTGCATCCTTGCTCACGCTCGACCTGGATCGCCAAGGAGTACAAGCGGAGTATGTGCGGGGGTACTACTCGGGCTCGCCCGAGCAGGAACACTGGTGGGTAGAAGCCGAGGGCCTGCTGCTCGATCCGACGCGCGACCAGTTCTCCGAGGACCCGTTCGCCGAGCACTGCGCCGGCAACTACGAGCGCGTCGATGCCAAGCCCGCCAGCAAGATGGAGTACGAGGCGACCATGCACCTGCGCCTGCACTGGTCGAGCAACAGCCGTGTGCGGGACGCGATCACGCAGGTAGCAGCTCAATACGGTCTTGACCTCGCGCAGATCATGGAGCCGCCAGGCTTGTTCATGCCTGTCCGTGTAACTCCTGACGGGGCCTGATCGAGCAGCTGCACAGCCTCGGTAGTGATCGACACAGTGGACGGCAAGCGGGGGCCGACACCTGCGCGGTCTACCGTCTTGTCAGACAAACCTGTTGACGGTGCGATCCCCCGATGACGGGATCGAATGGAGGCCACGCAAATGAACAACGACAAGCTCATCTCCGCGGTTATTGCAGTCGAGCAGCGAGGTTGTAGCCCGGCGCCGCTGGAGATGGTCGCCGACGAGACGCGGTGGAGGGGCGCAGGGCTAGAGCAGGAGCTCGACCGCCTCGCATCCCTCGGTCTCCTCGATCGCCACAAGCAGCCGGACTGCGATCCCGCGTATGCCAGCCGCCGGAACTAGCGGGCACGCGAGTGATTCGCACGAGCAGCGGCTCGCAGAGCCGCTGATTCTCGCCAGCGTCGGGAAGGAGCTGCGCGTCGAGCTTGCGCCTCGATCGCTGCGTCTTGAGCACGGCGCCCGTGTCGATGTCGATGGTGTCGCGCCCGACGAGTCTGTACTCGTCGAGGTCTTCGCGCATCAAGGGCGCCTCCGTGGTGGCCAGTTCCACAAGGTCGCGCGAGACGCGCTCAAGCTCATCACCCTGAAGCGCACCCGACCGGCGGCACAGCTCGTCCTCGCGTTCGGTGATCCTGATGCCGCCGCGTGCGTGACGGGCACAAGCTGGCTCGCTGAGGCGCTGCACGCATGGGACGTTGCAGTGCTCGTCGCCGACCTCGACGAGGAGGTTCGCGCGGGGCTGCGCGCAGCGCAGGTCCGACAGGTCATGGTCAATCCCTCGCCTGCCGGCGACTAAAGGCCCCTACCGTCGATGCGCCGGGAAGGGCGTCGCGGTAGCGCGCTCGATGGCTGAGCGCCTGTAGCGGGAGCCGGCTTGCCCGGCCATTTTCGCATCCCCAAAGGGGATGCGGCCGGGGCTGCGACCGGCCCCGCACCGAGCGGGGCTTTACAGCCAAAGGAGGCTCAAAATGTCTGCAGGACTCACAGATTCG
The DNA here is from genome assembly GCA_963825025.1 of uncultured Solirubrobacterales bacterium. Taxonomy (GTDB): domain Bacteria; phylum Actinomycetota; class Thermoleophilia; order Solirubrobacterales; family Solirubrobacteraceae; genus Palsa-744. Next base: position 3,655 of record CAWGRJ010000004.1, on the reverse strand, counting down.
GACACCATGTTCTCGGTGCGCGAGACGCCCTGGCACGGCCTCGGTGCCGTACTCGATCGGCCGCCGGCGACAGTCGGTGAGGCGATCGAGGCGTCGGGTCTCGGCTGGAGCGTCGCAAAGCGGCGCTTGGCGATCGACTGCGGTGCTGACTTGCCCGATGTACTGCGCTATCGGGGCTTCACTGGTCATTACGCCACTGTCCGGCAAGACAATGATGAGGTGCTTGGCGTCGTCGGCGAGCGCTACCGGATAGTGCAGAACCACGAAGCGTTTGCGTTCGTCGACCAGTTGCTCGGCAGCTCGATCCACTTCGAGACGGCCGGCAGCCTGCACGGCGGTCGCCGGGTATGGGTGCTCGCAACGCTGCCCGATCACGTCGAGGTCGGGGGCGACGACGTGCGCCCATACGTGCTGCTGATGAACAGCCATGACGGCTCGACGGCCGTGATCGCGGCCACCACCCCGATTCGCGTGGTCTGCCAGAACACCCTTAACTGGGGTCTCACCAACGCCCGGCAGAAGTTCTCGATCCGCCACACCGAAGCGGTTACGCAGCGCGTCCACGAGGCTCGCCGAGTCCTCGATCTTTCCATCAACTACTACGAGCAGTTCAAGCGCCTCGGCGACCGGCTCGCCTCAGAGCGCTGCACCGAACGCCAGCTCCGCGCTGTCCTCGACAAGCTCTACCCGAACGGCACGAGCGACTCCGTGAGCAGCCGCACACGCAGCTCGCGCCAGCAGACCAAGGACCGTATCGCCGACCTGTTCCTGTCCGGCAACACGCAGGGCAACGCGCCCGGCTCAAAGTGGGCGGCGGTGAACGCGATCGTGGAGTACGGCGACTGGCTGCGCCCGTTGCGCTCAAGCGGCCAGCGCTTCGCCCGCGCACTGGGCGATGGACCCGAGAAGACCCGCGCCCTGCAGCTCGTCGCCGCCGCCTGAAAGGTTGGGGCTCGGCGAGCGTCCCAAGCTCGCCGAGCCCCAAGACCTCGCCGTCAAAGCTCGCCCGCATTCTCGCCTACAATCAAGATCAAGGAGCCGGCCCATGCGGCCGATCCTCCAAGGAGCGTTTGCAATGGCTACTCGAACCGACAACGAAATCCGCGAGCTGGGTCCCGAGGAGTGGGCTCAGCTGGTCGATGAGAAGGCCCGTGCTCTGCTGGGCATGAGCGGCGAGGAGTTCGAGCGGCGTCTGAACTCAGGCGAGATCGACATAGACGACAGCCCCGAGGTCACGCGCGTTGCAATGATGCTCCCGCTCAGTGGCACCTCCAAGTAACAATCCCGCCGAGGCCGTCGAGCACTATCGCGGTCGCACCGTGCGGCTGCTGTCTTGCTTGACCAGCGCCCATACCACCGTCAGCGGCTACCACGCGGCCGATCATCCGCACCGTCTGCTGCTCGCCCGCGGCGACGCTGCGCGGCTGCACGCCGAGCCACGTCTCACGCTCCTCGTCACCGAGCAGTACGAGGTTCGCCAGAGCACCGCAGGCTGGTATGTCGAGATCGTCGGCTACCTCTACGCCATCGGATACGAAGACCACGAGCTCGTCTCCTACCACTGGCATCCGAGCGGCAAGAGCACGATCACCCAGCCGCACATGCACGTCGGCGCCGCCGTCCAGATCGGTGATCGGTGGCTGGGAAAGGTTCATCTGCCCACCGGCATGGTCGGCCTCGAGCAAGTAATCGCGCTCGCCATCGTCGAGCTCGGCGTCGGGCCACTCCGCGACGATTGGGAACGACTAACCACCGAGGCCGCTGCCCGCTGACGCTTGCCTGGAACGCTCAGCCTCGTCAACGGGGAAGCGGAGCGCCTACCACCGTTGCGAGCCATCCGGCGGCGCCTGCAGCGAGCAGCGTCTGCACGATCCCACGTCGCAGAACCAGGAGCGCCACCGCGGCGGCCACTAGCACGAGGTACTGCCACTGCTCCTGCAGCGCGCCCGTCAACGGGATTGCAGCACCGAAAATCGCGCCGATCGCCGCTGGTCCGGCGCCGTCGAGGAACGCCCTGGCGGCGGCGTTTTGGCGCAGGCGCTCAAAGCGCTGACCGCCGAGCAGGATGAACGAGAAGGACGGAGCGAAAGCGACGCTCGCTGCGAGCACGCCGCCAGCGATGCCGTGCGCGGCATAGCCCACCGCGGCGACCGTGGCGACGACGGGGCCAGGAGTGACCTGCCCCAAAGCAACAGCGTTCAGGAACTGCCCGCCGCTCATCCAGTGGTAGACGTGAACGGCATCGGCCTGCATCAGCGGCACGATCACGAAGCCGCCACCGTAGGAGAGCGCGCCCACCTTCAATGCGGTCCACACCAGCGCGCCGACCCCGCCAACGCCCGTCACGGTCCCGAGCAGCACCGGGTTCAACGACAGCGCTGCCGCTGCACGCCGCTGCGAGGCCAGCTCGAGAACCCCGCACGCCAGCAGCACGAGGACGAGATAGCCGCCGACCGTCGCCGCCGCGCCCGCCGCGACGAGCAGGTAGGCCAGCCAGCGCAGTGCTCGTCCGCGCGCAGCTCGCACCCGCTGAAAGCTCGGAGAAAGCAGACCCAGCGCGGCGTGCACGGCCACGGGCGCGACCGCGGCGCCCGCGCCGGCCCCGACGCCGATCACCCACCGCGGTGGCGCGCTTGAGAGGAACAGCAGCGACAGCGCCAGGACCATCACCACGGCGGGCACTACGAACCCGAGCCCGCCGACGATCGCACCCCACGGCCCGGCCACGCGATAGGCGCAGAAGATCGCAAGCTGCGTCGAAGCCGGACCAGGCAACAGGCCACACGCGGCGTTGGCGTCCTCGAACGCGCGGGCGTCCATCCACTCGTAGCGGTCGATGACCAGCCGCCGCAGCATCGCAATGTGCGCCGGCGGGCCGCCGAACCCTGTCAATCCGATCCGCGTCCACTCCTTTGCGACGACCCGCAGCGGGACCGCACCCTCGGGATGCTGGTGGGCATGAGCCACCGTGTTCGCCTGCTCTTGTATGCCGGGCCAGGCTGCACTCCGCGATAGCCGAGCGACGATATCGCGGCCGCGAGCCATTGGTTGCTGACGATACGGCAGCCGGATATCTGCGGCCCTGTGCACAGGCAGCGAGCGGGTTGGGGCGTGTGCTCGACAGCCGTGTGGGCAAGGCGCTCTTGAGCTCCGTCATCTCTGACCGCGGCTGCTGGTGACGCGAGGGCTTGCCGCTGGACGGGGTGCCGCCCCTCCCGATGGTCGCACGCTTGCGCGTGCGGTTGGTCGGGGTCGGCTCCCCGTCCGGTGGGAGCCCTGTCTGAAAAGGAAGATCACATGGCTAGTACGACTAACGCAACTCAAAACGGCAACGGCCACGGTGTTGCCACGGTAGAGCTCAGGGACATCCCGATCTCGCAGATCGTCGTCGCCGAGGGCTTCAACCCTCGCGGCGAGGTCGTGGAGGACGCCGATCTGCAGGCGATGGCCGCCACGATGCGCGAGCGCGGTTGCCTGCAGCCGATCCGCGTGCGTGCCACTGAGACCGGCGATTTCGCTCTGATCGCTGGCGAGCGGCGCTACCGCGCTGCAACGCTCGCCGCGTTGACAACACTTCCCGCGGTTGTGCTGACGGCGGGCGCCGGCGACGAGGGTGAGTACCTGGACCTGCTGACCGACGCGATGATCGAGAACG
>CAWGRJ010000003.1:0-8390 GCA_963825025.1 uncultured Solirubrobacterales bacterium | reverse complement strand
GGTGGCTTGGCCAGCATAGGTGTTCGCGGTACGGCGAAGGATTCTTCTAATGCTGATCGAACTGTCCATACGGTTTCCCCTAGGTCCAAGCTTGCGGCGAGCCTACCACGCCCACCTATTGACTAATGTCCCGAATCAAACTGCGGGCCTCGGAGGGGCACAGAGTGTCATTCGTGATCGTGCGCTCGGTCTATCGCGACGACGGCTGCGCTTTATGACGCGCTCGGGCGCGGGGTCCTGACCGGGGATCGCTTGCGGATGGAACGGGTGACGAACCAGGTGACGGTAGCGTCATGAGTCCACAGGCCCGACATCGGAGAACGGGGACACGGTCATCGACACAGTCTCGGCGGCTTCCGGCGCTGAAGGACATCGCCGACGAAGTCCGCTCGAGGCAGGTGGCGGGGAAGACTCTGGTAGGTGATTCCGTGGCTACGGTGATCGCGCGGCGGTCCCAGCTAACGAGTTTCGACACTGTCGAGGACCTGGCCGTGGCGGCCTACGGCGATTCCCCAGACGAGCAGGCTCGGGTGCTTGCGTTTCATCTGCAGGGCATCCGCAACCGGCTCGGGGAAGTGCTATGGCCGCTCGGCATCTTCATCGGACCGAGCGTCTTCGACGATCTCCTGTTTTACGCGGCAAAGGATCCGGGCGTCACGGATCCGCTGATGGCAGCACTTGAGTACCTGCGTGATCGCCATGCCAACCGTCCGGGCCTGATCGTGTTCCCGCTGCACTCGGTTGGCGTGCTCGCTGGCGGGCTGCTGCGCGGCCGTGAGCGGAAGCGAGTGCAGTACGTCCACCGCGAGTGGGGGATCGCGCTCACACCGCAGACCAACAAGATGCGAGACACACTTGCATTTCTTGAGCGGGCACGCGAGGGCTTCGGTGTCCGCAAGCCGATCGATGTGGAGTTGCTCTACCACTGGTATCGCAGCCGGTCACGTTGGCTTGAGCGCAACCCGATTCTGGCGGTGCGCTTTGTGAGCCAGCGCAGCTCCTACTACGACACCGAGTTCTTTGTTATGAGCCGGGTAGAGGTCGCCACCAGTGTGTTGAGCATGGTCGCGACCTTCCAACCGAAGCGGGACGAGGCAGCCGAGCGCGCGGCGCGTCTGTTCAGCTCCTCCACAACGAACAACCAGGAGACGCTCGACATTCGCCACTACGTGGTGCTGTTCGACAACCCGAATCAAAGGCAGTGGCTCGACGGGGACTGCGTCCCGATTCACGCCGCCAAGGGCGCGATCACTGAGCTGACAGAGTTGAGCATCGAGATCGACCCGTCCTACCTGCCGCGGCGCCATGTGCTGTTCGATGCGATTGAGGCGGCGGTTGGCGAGGTGTACACCGGCTACTTGCGACAGGTCACGGGTGCGCGCAACGACGCTCCGGCGCGGGCAGCACGACGGATGTTCGAGGCGCTCGGATACTTTCGCCGCTCCTTCCACGCTTCGCGCAGCGAGTGGGCGGCGATTGTCAGCCTGGCCACCGCCTTCGAGATGCTGTTGACCGATCATTACAGCCCGGGGGTGACGGAACGGCTTGAGCGCCGTATGCGAGTGGTGCTGCGTAACGTGCCCGGCACGCGCCGCTACCAGAAAGCGTTCTCAGAGCTCTAGGCACCCGCGGTGCCCTCGTGCACTCCGGCGCAGCGGACGGGACCGCTGTCGACATGGCAACCGCCCAGCAGGCGTTCGTTCGCGTCTTCTGTGAGCTTGCGCGACGGCTGCCGGCTGTGCCATCCAAGTCACAGACCCCCATGCGTGACCTGACGGGAGCGCGTTGAGGCGCACATGCGCCCGGCGTCCAGACGGCGACGAGAGGCGCAGCCGGGCGATCGTGAGATCCTGGTCGGCATGAGCTTGTTGCCCGACTATTCGCGCCAGGCGAGAACGTATGACCGTACGCGTGCGGCGAGCCCGGTGGTGCTGCTGCAGCTGCGCGAGGCGCTCGCGGGAACGCAGGGTGGGCGCCTCGCGGACATCGGCGGCGGCACCGGCAACTACGCCCTCGCGCTCAAAGAGCGCGGCTGGGATCCCCTCGTGATCGACCGCTCGCCGCAGATGCTCGCCCACGCGCACGATAAGGGCCTCGCGACGCTGACGGCGGATGCACAGAGCCTGCCGTGTCCCAACGCGAGCTTCGACGCCGCGATGCTCGTGTCGATGCTCCACCACGTCGAGGACCCGGCGGCAGCGCTGGCGGAGGCCAGGCGCGTGCTGCGCCCCGAGGGACGGCTGGCGATCATGGTGTACACGCGCGAGGACATCGAGGATCTGTGGCTGCTCGATCTCTTTCCATCGACGCGGGAGTGGATGCAGAGCACCCACCCAACCCGCGCAGAGCTGCTCCAGCTGCTCCCCGGCGCACGGTGGCACCAGTTCGCTCTGGGCGACCTCGCCGACGCCTCGCTCGCGGCGCTGGTGGCTCACCCGGAGAAGCTCCTCGATGAGTGCTGGCGCACGCAGACGAGCTACTTCGAGCGCCTGCAGCGCGAGAACCCAGAGGAGCTGAGCGCCGGCCTGCAACGTCTCGCGGAGCTGCTTGGGGCCGGGGAGGCGCCGAGAAGGCCGGGGCTGGCGTCGCTGCTGGCGTGGACGAAGCCCGGCTGACCGCTGATGTAGCGTGGGAATCTGATGAGCGTCATCGGCATCGACCACGTGCAAATCGCCGCTCCAGCCGGTTGTGAGCCAGCGGCCCGCAGGTTCTTCGGCGAGCTGCTCGGGCTCACCGAGATCGAGAAGCCAGAGCCGCTGCGTGTGCGAGGGGGCGTGTGGTTCACGGTGGGCGCCCAGCAGCTTCATATCGGCGTCGAGGACGCGTTCGAGCCGGCTCGCAAGGCTCACCCGGCGCTCCGCGTCCAGCCAGGGAGGTTGGATGAGATCGCTGAGCGTCTGACTGGAGCGGGGCGCACGGTTCGGTGGGACGACACGCTGACGGGCACGCGTCGGTTCTTCTGCGAGGACCCCTGGGGAAACCGAATCGAGTTGCTCGCCTACGAGTAGGAACCCGACGGCCCGATGCGGCCACGAAAAGCAGCGCAGTTGCAAGGGCCGTCAGCCCGACGGGACGAGGAGGGTTGCGAGCTCGGCGGGGTGTGGGCGATTGCGTCGGCTCCGGCAGCGAGCAGCTCCAGCTCTGAGCCGATGCCCCAGAGGACGCCGATGGCGCGGATGTCGTGCTCGTGGGCGGCTGCGACGTCGTGCTTGCGATCGCCGACCATGACCGGCCGCGCGTCGGGCGGGGGCGCCTGCATCGCGCGTCCGATCGTCACGGCCTTATGCTCGTTCTCGCTGTTGAGCTCGGGGCCGATCACCGCGGCGAAGAATTCGCGCAGGTTCAGAGCGTCAAGCAGAGGCTCGGCCAGCGCGCGCGACTTGGAGGTGGCGAGGACCAGCGGCAGGTGCGCTGAGAGCTCGTCGAGGATCTCGCGGATGCCGGGGAAGACGGTCGTCTCGCTGGCGGCCAGCTCGCGGTAGCGCGCGCGATACGAGTCGACGCACGGCTGCACGAGCGACTCCTCGTCCATCAGCGCACGAAACGTGCGGTGAAGGGGAGGGCCGAGGTACTGGTGCAGCTTCATGCTCCGGCCTCGCCAGCCCGTGTGACGTGAGCGCGCTGTTGACGCCGCGCGCAAATGGCACACGCGAGTCAACGAGAACGCCGTCGAGGTCGAACAACACTGCGTCGTGATCGGCCATCCCCGCAGATCATGGCCACTCGCCAGCTGGGAGCCTCCCCAGGTGAGGACGGCGGGCCCTCCATGGCGCCGCGTCCATGCGAAGCGCGCCGCCCAAGGCAAACGGCAAGTCACGGTCGATCGTCCGCCGCTCCCCAACCAGGCTTCGCCTGGTCGGGGGCCCCGACCGCGGCGGAGCGCAGTCCCCCGGCCCCCGTCGGCGGGGTAGCGTGGCACACCCTGTCAACCCACGAGGGGTGTGACAGGGTGTGCAGCGGGGGCCGGGCCGGGGGCCGGCCGACTGCTCGATCGACGGAGGGGGTCCCGCGGCTGTTCACGCGCCTGCTCGGTAGCCGCAGCCCGCTCACCCGATCGAACTCCCCGCCGTCGCGATCCTCCCGCGTCGGCGCCGCTGACCCCGCCGACCCCGCGCCCAACCCGAGCGCTCGACCCACGCGCTCCGCGACACGGCGCGCCCACCAGCCCACCCGCCCTCCATCCAGGCCCCCCGAGTCCGCCTGACTCTCGCCCACGCATCCCACGACGCGCCCGCCAGCGCTCCAGACGCGCCTCCTGCACTCCCACGGCAAGGCCACCCCGCCGCTCTGCGTCGCTGCGCTCCGCCTCACGGCACACAGTTGCACCAAAGGGTGCTTGCTTTGCTATTTTGCTCTGAGTTGTCTACGGCTGAGCAGCAGATCTTGACCGTCCCCCAGGTCGCCGAGGAGCTCCAGGTGACCGCTCAGACGATCCGTAACTGGATCGACAGCGGCGCACTGCCCGCGGCGAAGATCGGCCGCGCCTTCCGGATACGACGCGAGCACGTAGACGCGCTGCTCGCACGCGCCCAAGCCGACAGCAGCTCGCTGGCGACACGCCGCGACCTCTGGGCGCCGGAGACCCTGGGGTTGCCCCACCGTCGGCGCGGAGACGAGCGTCCAGCCTCGGTGTGGGACGACACGCGCGCCCCGACACTGCCGTCCAAGCGCTCCTGAGCAACCCGGACACGTGCCTGCGACAGGAGCCCCTGTCGGGTGGGCTCAGGTTGAGCGGCGTGCGCGGGCGCGTGGCCGCCGGCCGCTCACCCCGTCTTCGCGCTCGACCGCCTTTGCAAGCTCTGCGGCGGCGGCAGCGAGCTCGTCGTAGGCGCGGGCGACATCGAGCATGTTCTGTCCGGTCGCGGTGGTGTTCAACTGCCGGACGGCTTCGTCGAAGCGCCGCCAGAGGCCCTCGGGTCCGCGGCGCCCGGTGCCGGGCTGCAGCTCATATGGCGGTCGGGGATCGGCGGCGCGATGGGGCGGCCAGTCAAAGCCGGCAGCGTCAGCGGCCCGACAGGCCCGGGCCTCCTCGCTCGCGGCCTGGGCGAGACCGGCCAGGCGGGCGTTGAAGCCATGGTCGGGGGGAGCCATGCGATGCGCCTCAAGCGCCTTACGCCAGCCATCGAGCGCGTCCCTGAAGTCACTGAGTACACGCTCCTCGCTGCTGGTGCTGCTTGTTGTGTTCATTTGGTCATCGTAGCGGCTGGCAGGAAGGCTCAGGAAGTCTGGTTGGGATGTTCGAGCTCGGCGCGTTGCTGCGCGGTGAGTGGACCGCCGTTGCTCTGCTCAAATGCCTCGATCTCCTCGTCGATCGCCTTGAGGCCGAGGTCGTAGGCGAGGGCGCGTGCGCGGTCGCGTCGTGTGGTCTGTGGATCTGTGACCTGGGCTCTCGCAGCGCGCAGCTCCTCGCGGCGTGCGTAGGCTCGCAGCAGGCTGTGTGCAACCGACGGTGCGCTCGCCGGCTGGTTGGCTGTCGGCTGTGGCGGACCGAGCCGGCCGACCTGCTCGAGGTACGCGCGGTCCTTGGCGCGGTCGGCGGTGCGCTTTGAGTGCTCCACGTCGACGAGGCTGGCGACGGCCACCTTGATCGTCGTCGCGGCTACGCGGCGCTGCTCAGCACCGGCGATCAGCTGTGTGTAGCCCTCCGGGAAGCCGCTGGGCGCGAGCGTCAGGTCGAGCTTGCCATGTGCGGTGCGCAGGTTCCACACCGTGGCCTGTGCGAGCACGCCCGCAGTGAAGTAATCGGGCGGGAGCAACACTGCCTTCTCGGGATGCGCGGGATCGACCTCCAGGCTGCACTCCAGACGGTTGAGCACGTCAGCGAGCCGCTTGAGGTTCTGCTGTGCTCGATCGGGCGTGACGTCGATGTCCTCGGTCTCGTAACGCTGGCCGTGGCTCTGCAGTGCGGCGCCGCCGATGACCACGAACCGCACGCCCCCGTCGTGCAGCGCGCGGAGCAGGGTCTCGCGCCGGCGATCTATCGGGTCTGCTTGGTCAGCCATTCCTCAGCGCGAGCGCGCCGCGCCCGAAGGCTTGGGGGCTTGCTCTGTGTAGAACTCGGGACGCGGGCTATGAGCTGCAGCGTTGCGTCGATCGCGAGTGCGAATCGTCGGCCGTATGGCGATGGGTCGGTGAGCGCGATGCGCAACAGATCGACGAGTCCTGCCACCTCTATGGTTGTTCCATCGACCGTGACCTCGATTGCGGCGCGCGCGAGGTCGGCGAAGCCGTAGGTGCCGGGGGGCGCGTCGATGAGGCGTACACGCTCGGGTGTCGTTGCCGCGGCGAGGACGGTCTCCTCGGTGAGCCTGCGATCCTGGGGGTGCACGACGAGATCTAGCGTTCCCTCATCGCTGAGGATCAACGGCCAGCCGTGCAGCGCCCCGGCTGTTTCTCCCACCACGATCGCGCGCAGGCCAACGGCCCCGAAGAGTCCCAGCGCGGCGACGCGATCGAAGTGGTCGTGGGTGAGGTGCCTGACCCGCTCCGTCGGTTCGCGCCCGAGTTGCTCATAGATCAAGGATGTCCACGAGCCCTCATCTGCCGTGGCGAGCCCGAGCGTCAGATCGAGCTTGCAGGCAGCCACCACTTCCTGCACCGTTTGGAACTTGGGCTCGGTGGCGCCGCTCTCCCACCTCGCCACCGTCACCTGTGAGGTGCCGAGACGCCCGCCCAGCTCTTGCTGAGTGAGGCCCGCGCGCCGACGGGCGATGACGATGATGTCGCGTGCGCGCATGTATGCCAGCATAACAGAACTGATATACACAGCAAGAAGTGCATCCCTGCTGCGTGGAGGGCGCGGCGCCGCACCCGGAACCGCCAGCCCGGGCGCGCGGCACACTTGTGGGCACCTGGGGAACACATTTGGGAACACGAGCGCAAAACGGGCCTCTCAAAACTCAGCCTTTGATCCCGAGAAAAGCCAGCAACCAAGCGACAGTGCGGGCGGAGGGATTCGAACCCCCAAGGGCTTTCGCCCACCGGCTCCTAAGACCGGCGTGTCTACCAGTTCCACCACGCCCGCGCGGGCGTCCCGCATGCCGCGGGACCATGTTTTTGCACACAGGGACCGCAGAAGATTGTATGGTCATCTTTGACGATGCCCGCTCCAACCACCCGTCGTGCCGCAACCGGCGTCCGCATCACCCACCCCAACCGGGAGAAGCCGGAGGTGCAGGCGACACGCGCAACAGTGATCGTGCTGATGTTGGCGACCGCCGCGCTTGTGCTGTTGATCACGATCGGCGGCTTCGAAGCGCTGGAGGGTATTGGCCCGGTGATGGTGCAGTTCCTGTTCGTAATCTGCTATCTGCTGCTGGCGTTCTACGCCGGGCGCTGGAACCGCGGTGTGCTGCCAGTCTGCTCGGTGCTGGCGGTGTTGCTTGGCACCTTCGCGCTGATTGCTGCCCCCAGCTGGTTTGAGCGGGAATCCTCCGCCTTCACGCAGCCCGCGCTCAGCTCCAACTTGCTCGGAGTGCTGACGTTGCTCGTAATCCCCGTCCAGATCCTGCTCGTGATCTTCGCGATGCGCGGCTTCTCGCAGGGCTGGAACGTGGAGTTGGAGCAGCGCGACCCCACCGCCCCCACGGGTGGCTATGGGGACCCCGCGCCACACCCTGCTTGAGGGCGCTTGCTACCGGTTCCGTGCGAGGGCTTATATTGAGGCCATCGCGTGCGGCGGTGGCGGAACGGTAGACGCGGGGCCCTCAAAAGGCCTTGTCCGCAAGGGCGTGTGGGTTCGAGTCCCACCCGCCGCACCTCGGCGGTTGCTCCATGCGCGTGGCGGTTTCGCCACCGCGGCCGGTCCTGTTGGCATTGGCGGCTGATCGTTGGCCAGGCACGGGTCGGGCGGCCGGCGCAGGGGCACCCTGACCCCTGGCGCGCTTCGCGTTTCTCTCGTGTTTGCGCAGTGGTCTTTGTGTGCGCGACTCAAGAGTATGAGCGCATGCGAAGAACCGGAGACCCCGACTTGGACGAACAGTTGGAGAGATTTGGGCAGAACATGCGAGCAGCTCGCAAGCAGGCGGGGCTTTCGCAGATCGACCTAAGTCTTAGAGCCAAGCTCGACCGCGCCGCCGTCAGCTTCCTCGAGCGCGCCGAGCGGGCGCCCGATCTCTCGACGATCGTACGCGTTGCCGGTGCTGTGGGTGTCAAGCCAGCGGCATTGCTGAACGGCCTCGGCCCGGACTCGGCCGTGCGTGGGCCGCGCTGTGGGGAGGAGGAGTTGACGCCCGCCGCTCGCTTCGGCGTCAACCTGCGCTGGGCCCGTGAACGCGCCGGCATCTCCCAGGAAGCGCTAGCCAACAACGCCCGCGTCGACCGCGCGGCGATCAGCGTGTTCGAGCGCGGCAAGCGCAACCCCAACCTGCGCACGCTGCTGCGCCTCGCCA